>JAFWRA010000013.1 GCA_017508895.1 Bacteroidales bacterium | reverse complement strand
CACTTTCTTGACAGGTTTTTGGATGGCACGTCACATCAGTTTCTCCGGCTCGACCTTACGAGGCAGAACACAGATTGTAAGGTATTTGATGGTTACTGTTGTGAACTTTCTCATCAACTATTTCGGCCTAAAACTCTTTATTGAGGTGCTTCATATTTGGCCGACAATATCGTATGTCATCATCTCCATCCTCTGCGTGACATTCAGCTATTTGACGAACAAGTTTTATTCGTTTCGGAAAGCGAAATGATTCTTTGCACGCAGAATGCGCAGAATTATATGAAGCGCAAAGCGACGCCAAGTTTGCGTCCGGCAGGCTTCTGCGATTTAACTTCGTTGAATGCTTTGCATTTCTGCGGATTCTGCGTGAGGTGTTATCCGATTTGGCTCCAATCAAAAGTCTGCGCGAACAACTCCTTGTAATGCTCCCTTAACATCCTGTTTTCGGGCTTAGCGAGCTTTGGGTCGTCGGTCAAAAGTTTGATGGCGGCTTCGCGGACTTGCGGGATTAATGGACCGTCCTTTTGCAAATCACCGATGAGCATTTCGATCTGTCCGGATTGGCGTGTACCGCCCGTTTCGCCTGGGCCACGCAATTCCAAATCGACCTCGGCGATTTCGAAGCCGTCGTTGGTGCTACACATGGTTTTCATGCGGGTCTTTCCATCAGGGGTGAGCTTGTGGTCGGTGACGAGGATGCAATAGGATTGGTCAGCGCCACGACCCACGCGACCTCGCAATTGGTGCAACTGCGACAAACCGAAGCGGTTGGCATTCTCAATAATCATCACCGTGGCATTGGGGATATTCACACCCACCTCGATGACCGTCGTGGCCACCATGATTTGCGCATTCCTATTAATAAAACGCTGCATCTCGAAGTCTTTGTCCTCGGCAGTCAACCGGCCGTGACAGACACAGAGTTTGTACTGCGGCTCGGGGAAGTCGTGCAACAAGGCCTCATAACCCTCCTGAAGCGCAATCATATCCGTGTTCTCCGACTCCTTGATGCAAGGATAGACCACATAAATCTGCCGCCCTAGCGCAATCTGTTGCTTCATGAACATCATGATGCGGTAACGGTCATCGCTGTAGACATGATAAGTCTGCACAGGCTTTCTGCCAGGCGGCAACTCATCGATTTTGGAGACATCAAGGTCGCCATATTGCGTCATGGCGAGGGTGCGTGAGATAGGCGTGGCGGTCATCACCAAAGTGTGGGGCGGAATTTCGGTTTTCTCGTAGAATTTTGACCTTTGCTCCACACCAAAACGGTGTTGCTCGTCGATGATGGCCAAGCCCAAGTTTTTGAACGCCACCTTGCTCTCTATCAGTGCGTGGGTACCGACCACGATTTGCATCGTGCCATCGGCCAGACCTGCATAAATTTTCCTTCGCTCCGCGATTTTGGTTGACCCCGTCAGCAAGGCAAAGTTGACGTCCATATCCTTCAGCTGCTCTTGAAGCGTGGCAAAATGCTGTGTGGCGAGGATTTCCGTAGGTGCCATGAGGCAGGCTTGGAAGCCGTTGTCCAAGGCCAGGAGCATCACCATAAGGGCGACGATGGTCTTACCGCTACCCACATCGCCTTGAAGCAGGCGGTTCATCTGGTGCCCTGAGCCTAAGTCCTTACGGATTTCCTTGATGACACGCTTTTGGGCGTTAGTCAAAGGGAAAGGCAGATGGTTTTTGTAAAAATCGTTGAAATAGTCGCCCACCACACTAAAGACATGACCTTTGATGGCTTGCTCGCGATGCATTTTGTTGCGCAGCAGCTTCAGTTGGAAGAAGAAATGCTCCTCGTATTTCAGTCGGCGCGTGGCCTGTTGAATTTCGATGTTGTTGGACGGCAGGTGGATTTGATAGTAAGCGTAACGTCGATGAATCAGTTGCTCTTGCTCGATAAGGGCTTTCGGCAGCGTCTCGGGAATATATTCGTAGACCTGTTGCAGAATAAGTTTCTGTAGTTTGGCGATAGTACGCGTGCCGAGGCCGTGGTCTTTCATCTTTTCCGTTGTGTTGTAGACGCCCTGCAAGCCTTCACCAATGAGCGGGTCCTTAGGGTCGTATTCCTCGATTTCGGGGTGGACGAAGTTGAAGTTGTGATTGAACTCGCTCGCTTTGCCGAACAACACATATTTCACGCCCGGCTTGAAGCGGTCCTTAATCCATTTCAGTCCGCGGAACCACACCACTTCGATGCTGCCCGTCTCGTCACTGAAAAGCCCCGTGGCGCGTGTGGCCCTCGGCGCCCCTATGAGTTTGATGTTGGAAATGGTGCCAACGAGTTGGTAATACACCGTATCGTCATTGATGTTGGCCACCTTTTGGATCTGGCTGCGGTCGATATAACGGAATGGAAACTGGTTGAGCATGTCCTGATAGGTATGCACGCCCAACTCCTTCTTCAAGACTTCGGCCTTCTTCGGTCCGACGCCTTTAAGGTAAGCGATATTCGTTTGCAGGAGGTTCTGTTCCATGCGACAAAAGTAAGGATTTTTTCTAATTTTGCAGCCATGGACAGCCCTTTTATCAACATACATACCCATACATTGAAGTCTGGCGACAATCTCATCCAAATCGTCAACTTGGAATTGGAAACACCATGTCCCAAGCAAGGCTATTACAGTTACGGCATCCACCCATGGGCATTGGATAAGGCTGATTTTCAAGTTGATGAAGCCTTGAACAAACTGAAAGAGAACTTGCAACAGCCACAAGTCATTGCCCTAGGTGAGGCAGGTTTGGACAAGATGCACAAAGCGAGTTTTGAGCAACAGAATAAACTCTTTGAGCGACAAATCGACCTTTCTGAAGCCTTGCAAAAGCCCATGATCCTGCATGATGTGAGAAGCCATAACGAAATCATCGCCTTGCGGAAGAAACACAAAGCCAAGCAACCTTGGATTGTTCATGGTTTCAGCGGCACCGAACAAGATGTAAAGCAACTCATCGGACAGGGGATTTATCTTTCCGTGGGCGAGAGTCTGTTGTATCCCGAAAGAAAGATCTATAAATCATTCAAATTCATCGACTTGAATTGTCTTTTCCTTGAAACCGACATGGCGGAAATCGGGGTTGAAACGATTTACGAGGCAGCGGCAAATTTGTTGGAAATGGACTTGTCGACCCTGCAAACGAGAATCTTTGCTAACTTTGCACGTTTATTCAGTCTATATACATGATAAAGATCCTTTTCATCTGTCACGGCAATATCTGCCGCAGTCCAATGGCCGAGTTTGTGATGAAACATCTCGTCGATGAAACTGGCTTGAGCGACCAATTTGAGATAGCTTCTGCCGCCACTTCGACAGAGGAAATCGGCAATCCCGTCTATCCGCCTGCACGGCGCAAGTTGGCTGAGCACGGCATCGGCTGCGAGGGCAAGACCGCTCGACAGATGACACGGCAGGACTATTTCAATTATGACTACATCATCGCCATGGACCGCAACAACCTCCGCAACCTGAAACGGATGTTCGGCGAGGATATTGATCATAAAATCAGTTTGTTGATGGATTACACGCATCGACCAGGCGATGTCGCCGACCCATGGTACACGGGCGACTTTGAGGCCACTTGGGTGGATGTTTTGGAAGGATGCACGGGACTGCTGGAATATCTCAAAAAGCAAGATTAACGGAACGGCTCCATCACTCGCTCAAAGATGCCATTCATATAAGCCAAAGCCATTCCATAATTACTAATCGGAATACCTTGATTCACAAAGAGATTGGTACGGTTGAGCAATTGCTTACGTGTACTCATGCAACCGCCACATTGGATGGTCATGGCGTATTTTTCGGGGTTGGCAATGGGCGACAGACCCGCCACATACTCGAAACAGATGTCTTTTCCCGTGAACTTCAGAATCATGCGTGGCAACTTGACCCGACCGATGTCCTCGCAAGTGCTGTGATGGGTGCACGACTCAAGCAATAGCACAGTGTCACCGTCTTTCAACTGGGAAAGATAAGGGGTACCTTTCACATAATTGTCGAAGTCGCCACGCAGACGTGCCATGACGATGCTGAAACTGGTCAAAGGAATGTCAGCAGGTACGATTTTGCTCACGAAGCCAAATACCTGGCTGTCTGTGACAATCAAGGCAGGTTTGGGCATGGTGTCGAGATATTGCTGCAAATGGGTCTCCTTCAGCACTGCGCAGATGCATTCGTTGTCAAGCACGTCACGGATGGCCATCACTTGGGGCAAGATAAGTCGGCCTTCTGGCGCTTCTGCATCTACCGGACAGACTAGTACCACAACCTCATTTGGCTTTATGATGCCACCCAATAACGACACTTTTTGATAAGCACTTTCAGGAATGGCCTTTTTCAATGCTTCGACCAACGGAGCAATATCATCGTTTCTTGAAACACTAAAATCCAACACGGTAGTATCCGTATTCTGCTCCATCACCGCCTTCACTACGGCTAGAAGCGGCTCTTCGTCGGCCTTGTTGTGGACGATGAAAAATGGCACCGCCAACGCTTTCATTCGGGCAATCAGCTGCTTCTCAGGCTCAGCGAAGTTGTTCCCCGTAACGACGAGAATAGCGCAATCGATTTCCTCCAGCACCTTCATCGTCTTCTCAACACGCTGCTGTCCCAACGCCCCCACATCATCGATGCCAGCTGTGTCGATGAGCACGCACGGTCCAATGCCGAAAATCTCAATGCTTTTCTTGACGGGATCGGTAGTGGTACCCGCTGTGTCGCTCACAATGGCGATATTTTGTCCCGTTAGTAGATTTATCAGGCTGCTTTTACCGCAATTTCTGCGTCCAAAAATGCCGATATGAGGTTTCAAGTCCTTTGCCATTTGACTATGTTTTTCAATTTTGACGCAAAAATAATAAAAAGTTGTGGAAAAAAAGAGAAAAACTTAATCAACTGATAACAAATAATATATCCGACAGCAAACGACAACAAACGACTACTGTCGACTACAAACGTTTAATCAACGGCTTAGTCTTGACAAGTGTTGTTACTTTGCATCGTCAAACCAATCAAGGGGCGACACTACAAAATAAACTTATTCATTAAACACTAAACACACACAACCATGAGTACAATGAGAAATTCGGTCATGCTGATTGGCCGCCCGGGTGCAGAACCTGAAACGAGAACCTTCAACAACAACCGCATCGTCACACGTTTCAACCTCGCTGTGAACGAAACGCGCCGCAACGCCAACCACCAGCAGGTGAAAGACACCCAATGGTTCACGGTGGTGGCATGGGACAAGACCGCCGAGCGCGTCGCACAGGTGGTGAAAAAAGGCAAGCAGATCGCCATTGACGGTGCCTTGCGCAACAATGAATGGATCGACAAGAACGGCCAACGCCACCTGTCGACAGAAATCCATCTGAACAACTTCATCCTCTTGGACTGGGGTAAAGAACAAAACAACTAATCACCTTATTAATAACAATTAAACACATAAAGACATGAGTACAATGAGAAATTCGGTCATGCTGATTGGCCGCCCGGGTGCAGAGCCCGAAGTGAAGAACTTTAACAACAGCAAAAAGGCACGTTTCAGCCTTGCTGTGACGGAAAGCAAAAAGAATGCGAATGGCGAATGGGTCGACAACACCCAATGGTTCCCCATCGTGGCATGGGGTGCTGTAGCTGATCGCGTAGTGAAGAACGTGAAGAAAGGGAAGCGGATTGCAGTAGACGGCAGCCTCCACAACAACGAATGGACCGATGACAAAGGTCAGAGACATTCCGTCACCGAAATCTGGGTCAACGACCTGTTCCTGATAGACTGGGAAAAGGAATAAATGCCACACATCAGGTAGAATCCGCAGAGCCAGAGAATGTCAAATCGACAGGAAGCCATCACTAGTTGGTTCTCTTACCTCTTTGATTTCTCAAGGTTCTGCGGATTTCATGTAAAAACAAACTCGAATTCAAACAAATAATTGGCATTTTAAGTTTTTAGCGTATTTTTGCAGCAAAATATGTAAAAATATCATTGTCATAATGCGTCACCGGTACTCCCATATTAAACGCTGTTCTATCGTAGCTTTACTTTTGCTTGTTTTATTTTGTGTAGGACAACCTCAAGCCACAGGACAAACCAACACTCGAAGTATAGATTTCTTTGCGGGTGTGGATTTCAATTTCAGGGACATCAACTACAATACCCAATACGAATTTTTAATTCGCATTACTCCTGGTTTCAAATGGAACCTGGGCAATCATTGGCAATTGGCTGGACAAGTTCACATCCCTATTATTAACCAATACGGCTTAGATTATAAATACATTCGACCGAATGTGCTTGACATAAGCAAAGAGTTTCGTCTCGGAAACCTATATCTCAAAACCAGTGCAGGTCTATTCAGTTCACAGAGTTATGGAATAGATTTAAAGGCTTTTTATCCCGTGTGTAAATGGTTTGCCTTCGAAGGACAAGCCGGATGTGTAGGTACCTTAATTGTGAATCCTGTCTGGATCACTTTCCCGATGAACAATTTTGTTGGGACTTTGGGAGGTGACTTTTATCTGTCAAAATGGAATACCCAACTTAGAGGTGTCATTGGAAAATACCTATATCAAGATTTTGGCGGCGAAGTGGAAGCCATGCGACACTTCAACCACACCACTGTTTCCGTCTATAGCCGATGGAGTAATATTCATGGTTTCGATGGAGGATTCCGCATCGTCATTTCAATACCCCCATATCACCGCAAACATAGGATGGTAAACTTCCGTCCTGCATCTAACTTCCGCTTTGCATATACAGTGATGTACCACACTTACTCCAATAAAATGTACCGGACCGACCCCGAAGAAAACGAACGCGACGGTTGGTTCAGCCGCGATTTTCTGCAATGGGGCAGTCACACCATGAATCCTGATTTCATCTATAAAGAATAATCTGATATGAAGAAGTACATTAATACCATAATAGCGATCGTATTAGGCTTAGGCTTGGGGCTTTATCCCTTAGTTGGAAAGGCCCAACAATATACGGGCATCTCTGGTTTAATTCATATTCCTTCTGCCGAAATGCATCATGAAGGAGACGCCTTCATCGGGGCACATTTTCTCAACAAGAACATGATGCCTGACGTAGGCTTTATTTATCAAGATGAAAAATACAACACCTTTGACTATTATCTTGCACTTGCCCCATTCAGTTGGATAGAGATGAGCTATGTGTGCACAGAGCGTATCAGAAGCAAAGACGCACAAGGGAATATCCAGTGGGGCAAGGACCGTTATGCATCGGTCAAGATTCGACCATTAAAGGAAGGAAAATATCATCCAGCGCTGGCCATAGGCTGCAATGACGTTTGGACGGCTGCTTTCTATAAAGACCAACCCAATGTGCAGTTATATTACACGAATCTGTATATCGCTGCAACTAAGCATTTCAGTTTTTCAGATAACATCTTGGGGGTGACGCTTTCCTATCGCCATTTCTATAGAGGCTACAATTCCAAATGGAACGGAATCGTTGCGGGCATCACCTTTAGGCCATCATTTTTCCAACAAGGCAGGATAATTGCCGAATACACTGGCAATGAATTCCTAATAGGCATGGATGTTCTATTATGGCAACACCTGCGAATGCAAGCCAGTCTAAAAGACTTCAAATACCTCAATGCAGGCCTTTGTCTTCAATTCAACTTACTCGGGAAAAAATATCTATATTAATTCGATTGAAACAGAAAAAAATACAAAAAAAAAGGTTTGATATTAAAATTATACTTATCTTTGCTGCGTGAAATATGAATAAAAATCTCCCCTGTTTAGAGGGATAGGTTTCATTTTCAATACTATAGATGATAAAATAAGAACAATAAACAAAACATTAAAACTATGATGAAGAAAAAACTATTATTATGCACTTTAGTGGCAAGCGTGTTTATCACCTCTGCTTTGTGCCTCAATGCATGCAAGAAGAATGCAGATGGTGAGGCCGTTCCTACTGAAGTAACTGTCATGAGAGGTGCAGAGCATTATGCAATTTGTGCACATTGCTCGGAGAAACTTTGGGATAGGAACTATTGGGGACCTATTGTAGGCTGGGATAACGATTCAGTGTTTCATATCCATGAATATCAAGTGAGTGATCCGTGCCATCTTCAACATTGCCGTTATAATGGAATGCATCACAAACATGAAGTCTACTATTTGGTGTATCCTGGCGGAACTGACCACTATCAAGACGATTGGATTCATATCGGTGGTGGCGGCGGCGGTGAATAATCTCCAAACCAATCCGACTAAATAAAAGTATCAAAAAAACGAGGACAGTTGTTCTGCCCTCGTTTTTGTTTTTATCCCGAAACCATAAACACTCGAGAGTCTTTCCATTTGGAATGTCGCAGCATTTCGTTGGTGAAATGTGTACGGCTACCCGTCTGTTCAAGTAGTTCCTTTGTTTTATCAAACTGGCGTAACTCACGATGAATCTCTGGAAGCTCCAAATCAATCTGTTCATCAGGATGTTTTTCAAGCAAGGCAAGAAGCCGTTCCAAATTGTCCTTGAAATCCTTAAAGTTCTTCAAAAACAACTTCTCGCCTTCCAAAAGCAATCGACGATTGCAATGCCATACGCCAAAACTCATGAAACCATTGAGGAAATACTTCAAACGCACATATTGATGATTCCGGTGAAGGTCGTTATATGCCCACCATAGGAAACGGCGCAAATAGATTTCATTCTTCGGTTCATAATGCGCCTTCTTCAAAAAAGTCCTATAATGATTAATAAGAGCCAATTTGCCTTTATTGTCTGAAAAACTGATGCCGAAAAAGCGCCAAGTATTCCAAGAATAAACCTCTGCTTCGGGCTTCTCAAAAGTGATTAATGGCTCAATAGGTTTCTCAACCCAAAAGACGTGACCACATGAAGGACATATGATTATTTTCTGAGGAGTTGTGATATAATTGTCATTCAATACTTTACCATCAGAATACAAGATAGCCTGATTGACCATCTCCGCCTTCAGGTTACGACCTTCAAGCCAAGCATGGCAATTGGGACATTGGAAATAAAATGAGTCGAACTTGAGCATTTCCTATCTTGTTTGAGGCGGTAAAAGTAAGATTAATTTCATTTCCTACCAAAATCAGCGGGTATTTCACCCCAAATTTCAGTTTTCCATTTCAATACGGGCACCTCTATGGCATTCTCGTTGAGCCATTTTTCTGCACGGGCAACAAGCTCAAAAAGGTAAGCGTTCTTGTCGTTAGGCGGTAGTTTGGTCTTGCATTTCTTCTGTTTAATCCAGAGCTGAGCATTCACTGAGTCACTATAAATTGGGTAATGCCATCCTTTCTGTTTTTGCAAGGCGAGGGCATGGACGATGGCCAGAAACTCTCCGATGTTATTGGTACCGTTAGGGAAAACCTGACTCTTGAACAAAGGAAACGTATTGGCAGGCTGTACACCGAAGTCAACAAACACGCCTTGGTATTCCATCTTGCCTGGGTTGCCTGCACAAGCTGCATCCACAGCGATGGCTGGACTGACAGGTTGCTCTTTGGCCGCTGAGAAGTCGACCACAAGAGACACTTCCTTACCCCAGTAGTTGTCGGGACCATCCTTGAAAGCGGATTCAGCACTTGTACGGTCAGGAAAGCCCTTGTATTTGGCTCCCTTGAAGCCCTCAATCTCCTTCTGACAAGCTTCCCATCGGTCGTAAACACCAGGAGTACGACCGTTCCAAACAACATAAAACTTTTTCTTCGCCATGGATGCAGTTGCAATACTCTTAAATACCCAACGAGATGTTCAAGCCTTTTGCGGTATTCACCAAGTCGCTATCAATAGTGACGAGGTTGGGCTTGGAAATAGCTTCCTTGAGCGAGACAGCCACCACGTTGGGGTGTTGGTAGGCCACCATTTGGCCGAACTGTCCGTTGAGGACCATCTCGAAGGCCTTCACGCCAAACTCGGCTGACAACACGCGGTCGTAGGCAATCGGGACGCCGCCGCGTTGCAGGTGACCGAGGGTGGTCTCGCGCATACCATGGTTGAATCCGGCAGCCTTCAGCTCCTCAATCAACCGGCGACCGATGCCGCCAAGTTTCTTGTTCTCGTAGCCAACCTCGCCGCTGATTTCGTAGACCTGCGTTCCGTCCTTGGGCCGAGCGCCTTCCGAAGCCACCACCACGGCAAAACCACGGTCGCGGTTGAAGCGTTGCTCCAAGCGCTCCTTCACCACGTTGATGTCGTAGGGGAACTCAGGCAACAGGCACACCTCGGCACCGCCAGCAATGGCGCTGTGCAAGGCAATCCAGCCTGCATCGCGACCCATCACTTCGAGGACGAAGACGCGGTTGTGCGAAGCCGCCGTAGTGACCAATTTATCGACGGCCTCCGTTGCGATTTGTACTGCGGTTTGGAAACCGAAGGTGCATTCCGTCATCGAAAGGTCGTTGTCGATGGTCTTGGGCACACCTATTATATTAAGACCCTTCTCGTAGAGCTTCTGCGAGATGCGCTGCGAGCCGTCGCCGCCGATGCTGATCACCGCGTCGATGCCCATGTATTGCAGCTTGCGGAGCATTTCGTCGCTGCGGTCGACGGTGGTCCAGGTGCCGTCGGCATTCTTGACGGGCCAGTTGAACGGGCCGCCCGAGTTGGTGGTCTCGATGATGGTGCCGCCACGGAAGTGGATGCCGCGCACCGTTTCGGGCGTCAGCCTGACCACCTCGGTGGGTTCCCACAGGATGCCATTGTAGGCCTGTATGCTTCCGAGCACTTCCCAATCCTTCTCTTGGGCGGCTCTCTTGACGATGGCGCGGATCACGGCGTTGAGGCCTGGGCAGTCGCCGCCACCGGTTAATACGAGTAGTCTTTTCATATTTTAAAGTGTTATTATTTAAAACTCAAAAACCAAACATCTTGTCCAGTGCTTCCATACTAACAGTAATATTGAAATACATGGATTCCAACCCAAATTCATTCTCCTCCAATTCCATCACATCATAAGACTGTCCATGGTCACCATGAACCAATGACTGCATCTTGGGCGACAAACCAAAAACATCCATAATTCCATACTCGTCAGTGACACTTATCACATGAAACGCCGTTTCTTTCGAGCGCCCGTCGCCCGTGGAGGTCACCGCCGAAAGAAGCATTACTACCTGATTATAGGCATCGAAGGTCTTTTCTGAATCCGGACCATACAAATTATCGTAGACAATGTGTTTGTACAAGTGAAACCTAATATTTGTCGGGTCGGTCTTCAACTGTTCGTCAATGACCTGTGCGGCTTCTTTCCAGTCTTTCTCCTCAGGGTTTTCCTTTTCTAACGCCTTGTGTAAAGCATCGTAGTTAGATGTCTTATATGGGCTATAATCAGATCGAGTGGCCGTTCCATAATAAAAATAGTGCAACTGCTCGACGGTCAATGTGGTATCCGCTGCTTCAAAGCGTCTCAACAATTCAGGATAATAGAATTCGCTTCCTTTAGTGTTGATTTCTTTCTTTATTCTTTTATAATCTGGAGTATTTGCGGTAATGCTTGCATCGCCTTTTCGGGTGGCCGTCTTTTTGCTTGTCGAGCAAGAATCAAAGACCAACAAGACTGCCATTGACAGAAATACTACCGTCACAATGGATTTCAAATACCTCATTTTCATATTATTACTTTTTTGTATATTTCTTCCTTTGATTATTGATTATGTAGAGACGGTGCATGCACCGTCTCTACAATTAAATTCTAATCATTTCAAATTCAACGCGATCTGCAACTCATCCAACTGCTCTTGTGCAATCGGGGCGGGGCTGCCGCTCATCACGTCACGACCGGCGTTGTTCTTCGGGAAGGCGATGAAGTCGCGGATGCTGTCGGCACCACCGAACAAAGAACAGAGACGGTCGAAGCCGAAGGCCAAGCCAGCGTGAGGCGGTGCGCCATACTCGAAGGCACCCATCAGGAAGCCGAACTGCTCCTGGGCCTTCTCGTCAGTGAAGCCGAGCGTGTGGAACATCTTGTTCTGCAAGGTACGGTCGTGGATACGGATGGAGCCGCCACCCACCTCCACACCGTTCATCACGATGTCGTAGGCGTTGGCGCGGATGTCGCCCCACTTCGTCGGGTCGTCGAGCAAGGCTTCGTCTTCGGGCTTCGGTGCGGTGAAAGGATGGTGCATGGCGTAGTAGCGTTGCGTCTCCTCGTCCCATTCCAAAAGCGGGAAATCGATGACCCACAGCGGTGCGTATTCGTCGGGCTTGCGCAGTCCGAGTTGGTTGCCCATTTCCAAACGCAAGGCGTTGAGTTGCACGCGGGTCTTCATGGCATCGCCACAGAGGATGAGCATCAGGTCGCCAGGCTTGGCACCGAACTTGTCGGCGATGACTTTCAGGTCTTCAGGGGTGTAGAACTTATCCACTGACGACTTAAACGTGCCATCGGTGTTGTATTTGATGTAGACCATGCCGCCGGCACCAACCTGCGGACGCTTCACGAACTCGGTGAGGGCATCGAGTTGCTTACGGGTATATTCCGAGCAGCCTTCGGCGCATATACCAACGACTAAATCGGCATTGTCGAAGAGGCCGAAGCCCTTGCCTTTGGCAACATCGTTGAGTTCCACGAACTTCATCCCGAAGCGTATGTCGGGCTTGTCGGAGCCGTAGTATTTCATGGCGTCGTGCCAGGTCATGCGTGGGAATTGGCCAAATTCGAGGCCTTTCATCTCTTTAAAGAGGTGCTTGGCTAATCCTTCAAAAGTGTTCAACACATCCTCTTGCTCCACAAACGACATTTCGCAGTCGATTTGGGTGAACTCGGGCTGACGGTCGGCGCGGAGGTCTTCATCGCGGAAGCAACGCACGATTTGGAAATAACGGTCCATGCCAGCCACCATCAACAGCTGCTTGTACTGCTGTGGGCTTTGCGGCAAGGCGTAGAACTCACCAGGATTCATACGGCTCGGCACCACGAAGTCGCGGGCGCCCTCGGGCGTGCTCTTGATGAGCATCGGGGTCTCGATTTCGAGGAAGTTGAGGTTGCTCAAATAGTTGCGCACGAGCATCGCCATGCGGTGGCGCAGTTCGAGGTTCTGGCGAACGGGGTTACGACGGATGTCCAAGTAACGATATTTCATGCGAAGGTCATCGCCGCCGTCGCTGACATCTTCGATGGTGAAAGGCGGGGTTTTGCTGCTGTTGAGCAGTTTGAACTCGCTGACTTTCAGTTCGATTTCTCCCGTCGGCATGTTCGGGTTTTTTGATTCGCGTTCGATGACAGTGCCTTTGGCCTGAATCACGAACTCGCGGCCAAAGGTACGGGCCTGTTCAATGAGTTTTGGGTCGCTGCTGCCATCCAAGAAGAGTTGGGTGATGCCATAACGGTCGCGAAGGTCAATCCAAACGAGGGAGCCTTTGTCGCGGGTGCGCTGCACCCATCCGGCCAATGTCACTTCCTTGCCGGCGTCGGCAAGACGAAGTTCGCCACAAGTATGCGTTCTATACATATAATCTAGATTTATGATTTAAAATTCGATATTTAAGATTTAAAGATTAAAACTTGCAAAAATACTAATTCCATTTGGAATGCCGTGCAAGTAGGTCAGTTTTTATTATTTTTGCAGCCGTGAATCTGAAGTTGAAACATATTCTCATTGCGGCTGGTCTGTTATTTATGGCCTTCCTTGCTCAGCGTTGTGCCAATGCGGTGGCTCCTACGGGCGGCCCGAAAGACGACCGGCCTCCAGTAGTGGTTGAAGCCGTACCCGAAAACCATAGTATCAATTTCAACGCCAAGAAGATTGAAATCACTTTTGACGAATACATCACCCTTGATAACGCCAATCAGAATGTGCTGATTTCGCCGCCCATGGATGAAAAACCCGATATCAAGCTGAAAAACAAGACGGTAGTTGTCAAATTCAAGGAGAATTTGGCACCCAACACTACCTATACCATCAATTTCGGTTCAACCATCAAGGACTTGCATGAAGGCAACCCGCTTAAGGATTATGTTTATAGCTTCTCGACTGGCGATCATATTGATACACTCATGGTCGCTGGAAAAGTGCTCAACGCCGAGGACAAGAAACCCGTTGAAAACGCTTACGTTTCCTTGTATGCCTCCCACCACGACAACCTGGATTCGCTTCCTTTGAGTACCAAACCCGACTATATCACCAAAACCGACAAGGATGGCAACTTCCGACTTGAAGGATTGGCCGATCAAAAATACCTGGTTTTCGCCCTCAAGGATGTGAATTCCAACCTTTATTTCGACCAACCCAACGAAGAAGTGGCATTTTTGGATACGTTGGTGTCAGCCTCATATTCTTGGGTTGCTCCTACACAGACGCCTTTGGATTCGACAGCCATGGATAGCTTGAAAATGCAGTTGGATTCACTTGCTGTTGATACTGTCATGTCCGCAGCGGATTCTATCACTTTCAAGACGAAAACAACTATAATTGAAGATTCTATAGCTATCGAGACGAAAACAACTGCTATGGAAGATTCTGTCGTTCTGGAGACGAAAACGGCGAAAATGTTCGACCAAAACGCCTTGAACCTAACACTTTACATGTTTACCGAGGTAGATTCCACACAGGTGCTTTTGGAGAAAAAACTCATTGAGGAAGGTCTATTGCGTTTCGTGTTCCGCCATCCCGCCAAGGAAGCCGTCGTCATGACCCCAGAGATGCTACCCGACACTTTTAATTTGGTAACAATCCCCTCTGCTGAATATGATACGGTATGGTGGTACTTTTCACCCAAAGTCAAAGACAGCCTGTGGGTACACGTGAAATACGACACCATTATCAACGACTCCTCGCGTTACAGTTTGAAATTCAAGGATAAGAAAGCACGCAACAAGAAGCCTGAAAACCTAAAAGTCACTAACAACCTACTTGGTCGAACTGGGCTGATTTCTGGCGAAGACTTGATACTGACGTTCTCGGAGCCCATCGTCAATTACCAAATGCGTGATTCTGCCGTCTTCAAACGCGACAGCATCACTTTCTACGACCAACTCACCTTTGAACCCGCCGATGAGTACGGCTTGAAATATCGGCTGACTACGCCTTACTCCGCGGATTCAAGTTACAGCTTCGTGGTGCCAGACTCTGTGTTTTTCGGCATCCGTGGCCACACCAATGAGCCAATAAAAGTTGATTTCCACGTTCTTAAAGACGAGGAATACGGCAACATCTACATCACCGTCATTCCGCCCGATGGCATGAAACAGGTCATCGTGCAACTTACAGATGAGAGCGGGAAAGTGCTGAAGCAAGAAATCATCACGCGAAAGCAGGAAGTGATGTTTGATCACCTCATGCCTGCCAACTACAAGTTGCGCGCCGTCCTCGATGCCGACGGCAACGGCAAATGGAGCACGGGTAACTACCACCGCCACTCCTTGCCCGAAACCGTACTCGAATACAAAGATAATTTAGACCTCAAAGCAGGATGGGATATTGATCTAGAAGACGCCTGGGATCTGAATCTGAAACCATGAAAGCCTTAGTGACAAATAAAACCCTTTATGGACACGTTTTTGCCTTTGTGCTCATTATTGTCACGGGGCTGATTATCCAAAAAGGCTACATGAACGAATATCCGACCCACATTCATGCTTGGGCCGAACAAGATCATTATGCGCTCGCCTTGGGATTTATCAACAATGGTTTCGATTTCTTCCACCCCGAGACGATGATTTACAACAAGCAGTTTCCAGGTTGGTGGAAAGAAGCTTACGACAATACCATCACCTCCGTCGACTTCCCCATCCATGAATACACCGTCGCCCTGTTGATGAAACTGCTTGGCAGCACATCGCCATGGGTATTTCGGTTTTGGACACTGTTTTGGGGCTTCCTCGGGCTGTTTTTCTTGTTTAAAGTCGCCTATCGCCTCACCGTCGATTGGATGAAATCGGCTTTGGTCACCGCCATCGCCTTAACCTCACCTGTTTATACCTATTTCCTCAACGGTTTTTTGCCTAGTATTCCCGCCTTGTCGCTGGGTATCATCGGATTATGGTTCTACCTGAAATACTATGACTGCAACCAAAGAAAACACTTTCATCTCGGTATAGCTTTTCTCACCTTGGCCATGCTCATGCGCACCACCTTCGCCATCGAGCTCATCGCTATCCTTTGTTTCGAATTGCTGCGTATCCTCCGTAAAGAAAGCACTTTCATAGACAAGCTGCCCAGTGTACTCATCTCGGCTCTGTTGTTCGTAGCCTATTTTCTTTGGAACAAGCATTTACGTGACCTCTACGGCACACTTTTCCTCAATGAGCTATTACCGCCCGAAAACTGGCAAGATGCCAAAGAACTCGTTGCCGACACCTACAAAAAATGGACCTACCACTACTTCCAAAGATTGCAATATCTTGTTTTCTATTCGTTAGCCTTGTTAGCAATTGTCGTAAGCCTTTACCGGTCAACTAAAAACGAAGAAAAGAACGCAGTTTCTATAAAAAAACCTCTCTCACTTTGGTGGCTCCCAATCATCGAGATTTTCGGTTGCTTGCTTTTCAGTGTAGCCATGATGCAACAACTACCCTTCCATGACTATTACCTCCTCGATACGTTTTTCCTGCCCATCTTGCTATTAGTCATTTTGACACTCAACGCTTTGCCAAAGGCCAGAGAAGCAAACCAAATCGGTTGGTGCGCTTTTCTGACAGGCGTCGTTTGCACCCTCATGGTGATCAATGCCAAAACGACTCAGATTGAAAGACGTGAAATGGAAAACGATGCATTGGTTTCTTACGAGCACTTTCAAGGTGCTGACCTGCTACTGGACTCATTGGACATCCCTCGTGACGCTAAAATCCTTTGTCTATATGGCTACGCCCAAAACGGACCTTTCATCCAAATGCAGCGAAAGGGTTACACAGTGATGACAAACGACAACGACCTGCTTGAAACCGCTCTCACCTGGGATTTTGACTATATCATCATTGAGAACGGTAAGTATATGGCAAACTTCGATGAAAAGCGCATCCCACTCTCCAAACTAAAACGCATCGGCGGCAACAAACATTTGAATGTTTGCACCGCCGACAACGACTGGATTTATCAAGAATGGTGGCAGCTAATCTACCATTGAACTTATTCGACCGTCACTGATTTAGCCAAATTGCGTGGTTGGTCAACGTTGCAGCCCCGCATCACAGCGATGTAGTAGGCAAGGATTTGCAGAGGCACCGTTGCCAACAATGGTGAATAAAGACATTCCGTCTCGGGAATTTCAATCACATAATCGGCCATGCGGCGTGCCAACACATCCTTCTCGCTCACCACAGCAATAATCTTTCCGTTGCGCGCTTTCACCTCCTGAATGTTACTGATTACCTTCTCATAAGTGCTATGGTTGGTTGCAATGAAGACCACAGGCATATCCTTATCAATCAATGCAATTGGTCCATGTTTCATCTCAGCGGCAGGATAACCCTCTGCATGGATATAGGAGATTTCCTTCAGTTTCAAGGCACCTTCAAGAGCCACGGGATAGTTTTGCAAACGCCCGAGATAGAGCATGTTGTGGACATCCTTATATTTTTCTGCAATGTCCTTCACATGGCCGCTATGGTCGAGAGTCCATTGGATTTTCTCAGGGATGCGGTCAAGTTCTTGGATGAATTCGCGCCTTTCTTCGTCCTTCATCGAGCCTTTCAATTCGGCCAAACGCAAAGCCAACATAGCCATCACTGTGACCTGTGAAGTGAAAGCCTTTGTGGAAGCCACACCTATTTCGGGGCCAGCATGGGTGTAGATACCCGCATCCGTAGCCCTTGAAATGGAGGAGCCGATGACGTTACAGATGCCCAACACGACAGCACCCTTTTCTTTCGCCAACTGAATGGCGGCCAATGTGTCGGCGGTCTCACCTGATTGCGAAACGGCAATCACCACATCATGCGGGGTGACAACGGGGTCACGATAACGGAATTCGGAGGCGTATTCCACCTTGACACGTATCTTGGCCAGTTTCTCAATGAGATAGCTACCCACCAAACTAGCATGCCACGAAGTACCACAAGCCACAAAAACAATGTTGTCGGCATAGAGCAACTGTTTCTCGTACTTCAATATGCCGCCAAGACGCACTGTGTTGCCCTCTGGATGCAAACGGCCACGCATGGTGTCGCGAACGATGGTGGGTTGCTCATAAATCTCCTTCATCATGAAATGGTCGAAACCAGCCTTTTCGATGGAATCAAGATTCATTTTCAGCTCTTGGACATAAGGTATGGCCTCCACATCCTGAATGGTCTTGATGTGAAGTTCCTCGCCCAACTTGATACGCACAACCTGTTCATCTTCAAGATATACGACCTTCTGGGTGCGACCTACGATTGGGGTGGCATCAGAAGCGATGTAATATTCACCGTCACCAATACCAATCACCATCGGGCTTCCTTTTCGGGCAGCTATCAGCTGGTCGGGATGTCCTTTTTCAACGATAGCGATGGCATAGGCGCCCACCACGTGATTCAAAGCGATGCGCACCGCCTCAAACAAGTCGACATGCTCGCTTTGCTGCACATCTTCAATGAGGTTGGTGAGCACTTCCGTGTCGGTGGATGACTTGAAAGTAAAGCCACGTTTTTCCAGCTCCTTGCGCAGGCTTAAGTAGTTTTCGATAATGCCGTTGTGAATCAGGGCAATGTTTCCCGACTGTGAGCGGTGGGGATGGGCGTTCACCTCGTTTGGCTCACCATGGGTGGCCCAGCGCGTATGCGCTATGCCGATGTGTCCGCTGACATCCTTAGAATAAGCGAAGGCCTCCAAGTCGGAGACCTTGCCTTTAGTTTTATAGACATTGAGTTCGTTTGCCTCATTGAGCAATGCCACGCCGGCACTGTCATAGCCACGATATTCGAGGCGCTTCAAACCTTCAATGAGGATCGGATAGGCCTCTTGACGGCCTACGTAAGCTACTATTCCACACATATTTGTCCTTATTTAAAAGGCGCAAAATTAGTGGTTTGAAAAAAACAATGCAAGAATTTTCTATTTTTTTATTGGAATAGATCCTTCACATCAGGAGCTTGCTGAGCCGCCTCTGAAGCCTCGAAGTAAGGTTTCTTGTCGAAACCAAACATTCCCGCGATGATGCTGGCAGGGAACCTACGCACCGCTGTGTTGTATTCACGGGCAGTCTCGTTGAACTCCCGTCTCGCGTTTGCGATGGTGTTCTCACATCCTTCAAGTTGCGATTGGAGGTCGAGGTAGTTCTGGTTGGCTTTCAGGTCGGGATATTGCTCAACGGTGACCAACAAGCGGGAAAGTGCGCTCGACATTTGATCTTGGGCAGCCTGGAAAGTCTTCAAACTCTCTTCAGTAAGATTGCTGGCATCAAGGGTAACCGAAGTGGCCTTTGCTCTGGCTTCAACCACAGCCGTCAAAGTACCAGCCTCATACTCAGCATAATTTTTAACCGTAGCGACAAGATTGGGGATCAGGTCAGCACGTTTTTGATACGCCGTTTGCACATTGCCGACTGCCTTCTCAACAGATTCTTGTTTGGAAACCAATCCATTATAAATGCCCAAGCCCCAAACTACTAACAAGACCAAAAGGCCAATGATTACAATAATTCCTTTTTTCATAATGTGTAAATTTAATGTGAAACTTTTGCCTTAATAATAATCGGCGACAAAAGTAAGGATTTTTTTTGTATTTTTGCAGTTTATATATAGCTATTTAATTTATTTTTCAAATGACTGAAAATCAACAAAAAAACGATAATAACACTATTGAAGGCCAACTATTGAACAGAGGTTGTAAACTCACCGAAGAGTATACCCCTGGACAAAAAGTGTTGTCCTGCGGCCGATGCAAACTAAACCAATTTGATTGGCTAAAAGACTATGAGAACCAAGAAATTAAGGAAAACGTTTGTCTTGCAGAAGTACGATTCAAGAACGACCGGAAAGACTATTTCGCTTATCCCGAAGACTTAGATCTGGAAGTAGGTGAATTGGTTGCCGTGGAAGCAGCCATCGGGCATGACATAGGCATTGTCACCATGTTAGGCGAAATCGTAAAGCTGCAAATGAAACGCAAGAGATATCGTACTCCCATCAACGAGTTGAAGAAAATCTATCGTCGGGCACGTGTCAATGACGTGGAAAAATGGCTCTCAGCCATCAAATTGGAAAACAGCACTTTGGCACGCACGCGCACCATCGCCGAGAACCTTGGACTTGAGATGAAACTCAATGACGTGGAATACCAAGGCGACAAGACCAAGGCTATCTTCTACTACACTGCCGATGGTCGTGTCGACTTCCGCGAACTCATCAAGAAACTGGCGGAAGAGTTTCACATCAGGATCGAGATGCGCCAAATTGGCGTACGTCAGGAGTCAGCAAAGTTGGGCGGCCTTGGTTCATGCGGTCGCGAGTTGTGTTGTGCTTCGTGGATCTGCGACTTTCAATCGGTAACCACCAATGTGGCCCGCGTACAACAGCTCTCACCCAACCCGCAAAAACTAGCAGGACAATGCGGCAAGCTGAAATGCTGCCTCAACTTCGAATATGAAGCCTACGTGGAAGCCCTGAAGGTCTTCTCCGACCCCAACATCGTACTCCATTTCGAAAGTGGCGATGCCATTCACCAAAAAAACGATGTTTTCAAAGGCATCATGTGGTATTCCTACACCAACGACAAAGGCAACATCATGGCCATTCCAGTCGACAAGGTGAAAGAAATCATTGCCATGAACAAGAAAAACCAGAAACCCGCCAAGCTGGAAGACTACGCCATCACCAAGGAAACCCAGACCAACACCAACGAAGGCTATGGAGAAGCCGACCTTAAGAAGATGAGTGACTAACCCGAAAAGAGCATGAAAAAAGGAATTGTTTGGATATTAGGGATATGCATGGCCTTGACAATGGCCTCTTGCACCACCGACTCGTACAACAAGCGCATTGTCATCCCCGAGGCCGAGTGGCGGCAGGAAAACCGTATAGCCTTTGATGTGGATATCAACGATACGATCAGCAGTTATGTATTCGGTATAGGCCTGCGTCATTTGGAAAACTATCGTTACAGCAACTTATTTGTTTTCCTTCATACCCGAATGCCCAACGGAAACATCACCCACGACACTATTGAATGCACTTTGGCCACGCCAGAGGGAAGATGGTTGGGCAAAAGTAGTGGCAGCATGCGCGACATGGTCATTCCTTTGAACGACAACCTGAGATTCCCACTTACGGGACCATACCATTTCGAAATTGAGCAAGCCATGCGTGAGCCTGTCTTGAAGGGTATCTCCGACATTGGATTATTCATTGAAAAACAATAATATATGTATAATAACAAGAAAAAGACAAAAGCTAAGGGAGGGTCGTCGAAGGCTATCAGAAACCTTTGGATTATCTTTGGCTCTCTCTTGCTGCTTACCATCCTGTTCTTCATTTGCGTAGCCACTGGCATTTTCGGAACCATGCCCAGTTTCGAGGAGTTGGAAAACCCGCAAACCAACCTTGCGACGGAAATCATCTCCTGCGACGGTAAGATACTTGGCTCCTATTATGTTGAAAACCGCTCGAACGTGCGCTATTCAGAGTTGTCGCACTATATGCCCGAAGCCCTTATCAGCATTGAGGACGAACGTTTCACCGAGCACTCCGGCATCGACGAGAGAGCACTTTTCCGCGTGGCTTTCGGTGTGTTGACAGGACGAAAGAAAGGCGGCGGTAGTACCATCACGCAACAGTTGGCCAAGAACCTATTCCCCCGTGGCGAAAACCTCAGCAAACCCAAGCTCGTGCTGCGTAAGTTCCAAGAATGGATTACCGCCACCAAATTGGAGCATAACTATTCGAAGGAAGAAATCATCGCCATGTATCTCAACACTGTTGCTTTTGGTCACAATGCCTATGGTATTCGTGCAGCAGCCAGCACTTTCTTCGACAAGAAACCCATCGAAATGAACATCCAGGAATGCGCCTTAATGGCTGGGGTGGTCAATGCCCCTACACGCTACAGCCCAATTCGCAATCCTGAAAACTCGATTGGTCGCCGCAACCTCGTCCTCCAAAAAATGGCCGAGAATGGTTTCCTCACCCAAGCCGAATGCGACTCCATCTCGCAGATTCCGTTGGATATGTCGCATTTCAACATCAAAGACCATAACACTGGACAAGCCACTTATTTCCGTGAGTTCCTGAGAGGCCAACTCAATGAATGGGCCAAGAACACCGTACGTCCCGACGGCAAGACTTACAATATCTATCGCGACGGCTTACGCATCTATACCACTATCGACTCTCGCATGCAACACTATGCTGAAGAAGCCGTCAAGGAGTTCATGGGCAAAGAGTTGCAGCCGATGTTCTACAAGCATTGGAAAGGCGTGAAAAATGCGCCCTTCTCCAACGTCACAGCCGACGAAATCGATCATATCCTTGAAACTTCGATGAAACGCACCGACCGTTATCATTCATTGAAAAATGCTGGTGTGTGCATGGATACCATCAAAGCGATATTCAACCGTCCCGTACCGATGACCGTTTTCTCGTGGAAAGGTCCCATCGACACGGTGATGACTCCAATGGACTCCATCCGCTACTACAAATGGTTCCTCCAAACCAGTTTGGTCTCCATCGAAACACATACCGGACACGTCAAAGCTTATGTGGGCGGTCTGGACTATCGGTTCTTCAAGTACGACCACGTCACGCAAGCCCGACGTCAGGTAGGTTCCACCTTCAAGCCTTTCCTTTATTCCTTGGCCATGCAGGAAGGAGAATACACCCCTTGCACCAAAATACCCAACATCCCCTACAACATCCAACTTCCTGACGGACAATTCTGGTCGCCAGGCAACTCGGGTGGCGGAGGGGGCGAAATCACGCTTAAAAACGCCTTGGCCCAATCCAACAACTGGATTTCAGCATACCTGATGAATCAATTTGGTCCCGAAGCTGTCATCGGCATGGCTCGCCGCATGGGTGTAGAGTCACCTATTGACCCTGTTCCTGCCATCTGCTTGGGTGTCTGCGACCTGAAACTCATCGAGATGGTTGGAGCCATGAGCACCTTCGCTAACCAAGGTGTCTACATCAAGCCCATGTTCATCACCCGTATTGAGGACAAAAACGGCAACGTCATCCAACGTTTCAGCCCCGAAGAATCGGAAGCCATGAGCGAAGTGACCGCTTACAAGATGGTGGAACTGATGAAAGGCGTGGTGCAAAGCGGCACGGGTATCCGCCTACGCTCAACTTACGGACTCTCCTATCCCATCGCGGGCAAAACAGGAACCACACAAAAGAACAGCGACGGTTATTTCATGGGCATCACGCCCGATTTGACCACAGGCGTATGGGTCGGTGCTGAAGACCGCAGCGTGCATTTCCGCTCAACCCGTTTGGGACAAGGCTCTCATACTGCATTGCCTATTTGGGCCACGTATATGAAGAAAGTTTACAACGACAAGAGCCTGAACATCAGTAAAGGTGATTTCCCGAAGCCCTACGCGCCAGGCGTCGACTTGGACTTTAACTGCTGGCAATACGACAACGACGAACACGACGAATATATCGACGAATTTTAGATAAAATGGAGGATGCTGAATATAGGCTTCAAAATTCAGCATTCAGATTCATAATTCATAATTAATCAACGATGACTTCAAACTTTGTAGATTACGTCAAGATTTTCTGTCGCTCGGGCAAGGGTGGCTCAGGGTCGTTACATTTCCGGAGAGAAAAATATATCCCAAAAGGTGGTCCCGATGGCGGTGATGGAGGTCGTGGCGGAAATGTCATCCTGCGCGGCAATGCCCAGCTTTGGACCTTACTCCATTTGCGCTATACCAAACATTTGTTTGCAGGCGACGGTGTGCCAGGAGGCAAGAACCAGCTTACAGGAGCCGCAGGCGATGATATTTACATCGACGTTCCTTTGGGAACCGTGGCCTACCGCGCTGAAGATCACACGATGATGGGCGAAATTACTGAAGACGGGCAAACGGTGGTGTTGCTCAAAGGAGGCCGAGGCGGCAAAGGCAATGCCTTCTTCAAAACAGCCACCTTGCAAGCTCCAAAATTCGCCCAACCTGGCGAGCCGTGCCAAGAAGAATGGATTACGTTGGAGCTGAAGCTGTTGGCTGATGTAGGTCTGGTCGGCTTTCCCAACGCGGGCAAGTCAACATTGCTCTCGGTGGTTTCGGCGGCAAAGCCTGAGATTGCCGACTATCCTTTCACCACATTAGTACCCAACCTTGGCATCGTAAGCTATCGCGACCACCGCAGCTTTGTCATGGCCGACATTCCAGGTATCATCGAAGGAGCCGCAGAAGGTAAAGGATTGGGCATCAGATTTTTGCGTCATATCGAAAGAAACTCCACCTTGTTGTTCATGGTGCCTGCCAACACTGAGAATGTGAAAGCGGAATACGACATCTTGCTCAATGAGTTGAAGAAATACAATCCCGAGCTAATGGACAAAGACCGCATCCTTGCCATCACGAAATGCGATCTGGTTGATGACGACACCATCAAGGAAATCAAGAAACACCTACCCAAGAAAGTGCCGCATGTCTTCATCAGCTCCGTCGTCGGCAAAGGCATCGACGAACTGAAAG
The DNA here is from genome assembly GCA_017508895.1 of Bacteroidales bacterium. The sequence goes on along the minus strand of JAFWRA010000013.1, from coordinate 5,728 downwards.
ACCTGATTTGGCTGATGCTGAATAAGAGCGAAGAGGGTGAGGATTGGTAAAAAAAGCAACCCATGGACAAACTCTCCACTATAGACTCCGATCTCTTCCTCTTCCTCAACAGCCTGCACGTTGGATGGATGGACAAAGCCATGATAGTAGCCACCGACATGTGGATTTGGCTTCCGTTATACCTATTATTAATTTATTGGACGGTAAAGGAATACGGTAAATGCTGTTGGTTGGTTTTTTTAGCCCTTGGAATCGTGGTGCTCTGCACAGACCAGCTCTCAGCTCACGTGTGTAAGCCTTATTTTCAGCGGTTAAGACCTTGCTATAATATTGATTTCCAAGGAATAATACACCTTCCCAAAGGCATGGCAGGAGGCAAATACGGCTTCGTTTCATCACATGCCTCCAACACCTTTGGCATAGCAGCATTCCTTACCCCTATATTCCGAAAATACCGCCCTTGGCCTGCCATTTTGCTATTCCTTTGGGCGTTTATTTCAAGCTACAGCCGCATCTATCTCGGTTTCCACTATCCTGGCGACATCGTCTGCGGAGCCCTATTAGGCATGCTGGTTGGATTGATATTTTGGAAAGGTTTCAGCTGGTTTTCGTCAAAAAAAGTGGAAATCAGAACAACGAGCCAGGGGTAGGCTTCGACTCTCCGTCATAAAACACCACCTTGATGGTCGAGGAAGGCTCGATGCCGCAAAGTGAGGCCAATTTAGCTTTGTTCAAGGCGAGTTCAAGATAACCATGCGTGCCGAAAATGGCCACCAAATCCACCACATCGACATCCAAATAGCTGTCCGAAATCTCGTCAACGGTGTAAAGGTCGCCTTTCACCATGATGGTGAAGTTGCGACCACGACGTTCCTGCTCAAACAGTTCCTTGGAGATATTGGTAATCAGGTTGTCATAGGAATCGATGTGCATCACCACACCTTCAATGGTGTTGTCGCGCGCCACGGCGCAGAAAGCACCACCAGGATTCAGCTTGGGACGCGGTTCACCAATACTTGAGAGCGGCTCGCCATTGGCAATCATCACAGCAACTTTGGCAAAACGGTCACGGGTGGCAAAAGTGAAGAAATCGGAGTCCTGCATCACATCGATGCACACGGCCTCTTCGTACTTCCCGCCAAGGATATGACTGAAGATACCGTTGTCCGTCGAGATGAAATACTGCCCCTCGGCCTTCACTACCACATGCGGACACTCCGTCGATTCAATCGTATCGACCGCGATGATGTGTATCGTTCCTGGAGGAAAGCACCGGTAGCAGTTTTTCAAGGTGAAACCCGCCTGCGAAACATTGAAAGGCTCAATGGCATGGGTAACGTCAACAATGGTCGCGCTCGGAAGCATGGATAAAATCGTGCCTTTTACTGCCGCAGCATAATAATCTTTCGTACCCCAATCGCTTGTTAATGTGATAATTGCCATGTTTAATAAGCTTTTCGACCTTCCGCCTACCTAAAAACTATTAGAGATTGTGCAAAAGTATATCATTTATGCCAAACATGAGATAAGTTTTTGGAAAAAAATATTCATTATCTTTGCGAGCAAATAAAACAGACTTACTTCGACAAACGCAGCAGCCATGGCAGAACAGATCCTTCAAATAGAAAACGTTGACCCTAAGGAACTTCACGGCCCTAACGACAAATACTTGGAATTGGTGAAGAGCATGTTTCCAAAACTGAAAATCATCGCTCGCGGCGATTTTGTGAAAGTGATTGGCGACGATGACGAGATTGAGTTTTTCGCAAGCCGATACGAAACCTTGATGGTGCAATTGGAACGTTTCGGCAAACTTAACGCCCAAACCGTGGAAGATGTGATGATGGCGGCCACCGACAGCGAGCTACAACAGAAGATGTCGGAAAGCGACGTGCTCGTTTTCGGTCGAAACGGCGTACCCATCAAGGCCATCACCGCCAACCAGAAACGCATGGTGACCGCCTCGGAGCAGAAAGACCTGGTTTTTGCCATCGGCCCAGCTGGTACTGGCAAGACCTATACCGCTGTAGCCTTGGCTGTCAGGGCCTTGAAAGCCAAACAGGTGAGAAGAATCATCCTCACCCGCCCCGCTGTCGAAGCCGACGAACACCTCGGTTTCCTTCCCGGCGACCTGAAAGACAAGCTCGACCCCTATCTGCAACCCCTTTACGATGCCTTGCGCGACATGATTCCCACAACCAAACTGGAAGGCTACCTCGAAGACCACACGATTGAGATAGCCCCATTGGCTTTCATGCGCGGTCGCACCTTGGACCATGCCTTCGTCATCCTCGACGAGGCACAAAACGCCACCCGCAGCCAGCTGAAGATGTTCCTCACCCGCATGGGACGCTCGGCCAAGTTCATCGTCACCGGCGACATCACCCAAATCGACCTGCCGCCCAAGACTCCTTCGGGACTACCGCAAGCCATGGAGGTGCTGAAAGACGTCCGCGGCATCGAGTTCATCTATTTGGACGATAAAGATGTGGTGCGCCATAAGCTTGTGACAGACATCATTAATGCCTACAAGAAGCACTTTGAGAAAGAGGACGAAAGTCCTTCTGAGACAAACCCTCAAACCATTGAAAATCCGTAAACGGAGCCTTTCCCGTTGCATTATTTGGCTCAATGTGCCTCAAGCCAATTGCTTCCCGTATTCATCTCCACCACGACTGGTACTGAAAGCGGCAAGGCATTCACCATCTTATCGTTGACGATGGCTTTCAGCGTGTCGAGCTCGTCGAGATGCGCGTCGAAGACCAATTCGTCGTGTACTTGAAGAATCATCTTCGACTGCATCTTCAAGCGTTCCAGCTCCTGATGGATGCCTATCATGGCAATCTTGATCATGTCGGCGGAGCTGCCTTGGATGGGTGCGTTGATGGCGTTACGTTCGGCGAAACCACGCACCACACTGTTCGCGCCGTTGATGTCGCGCAGATAACGGCGACGTCCCAAGATGGTCTCGGCATAGCCGCGTTCACGTGCCAAGGCAATGCTGCGGTTCATATACTCTTTGATACCCGCATACTCCTCAAAGTACTTCTTGATGATGTCGGCGGCCTCGCTGCGCGAGAGCTCCATACGCTCGGCCAGACCGAAAGCCGACATGCCGTAGATGATGCCGAAGTTGACGGCCTTGGCGCGGCTGCGTTGCTCCTTGGTGACTTGCTCCATGGGCACATGGAACACCTTGGCCGCAGTGGCAGCATGGATGTCGTGGCCGAGGTTGAAGTCGTTGACCATGGCGGGATCTTGGCTCAAATGGGCGATGATACGCAACTCGATTTGGCTGTAGTCGGCGGCAAGGAGGGTGTATGTCTCACTACGCGGCACGAATGCCCTACGTATCTCACGGCCTTTCTCGGTACGCACAGGGATGTTCTGCAGGTTGGGATTGTTGGAACTCAAGCGCCCCGTGGCTGTCACCGCTTGGTTGTAGGAGGTGTGAATCAGCCCATCCTTCGGGTTGACCAATGCCGGCAGTGCATCAAGGTAGGTTGATTTCAGCTTGGTGAACGAGCGGTAGTCCAGAATCATTTGGATGATAGGGTGCTTGTGCGACAGTTTCTGCAGCACATCCTCACCCGTGGCATACTGTCCTGTCTTGGTTTTCTTGGCTTTCTCGTCAATTTTCAGTTTCTCGAAGAGAATTTCACCCAATTGCTTCGGTGAAGCAATATTGAAAGGTGTGCCAGCGGCTTCGTAGATTTGTTCCTCAATCTTCCGAATCTCTTTGCCAAACTCCTCGCTGATTTGTTGCAGGTTCTCCGTGTCGATTTTCACGCCGTTGGCCTCCATACGGCTGAGTACGGGTACCAGCGGCATCTCAATCTCATAAAACAGCTTCTCCACACCGTTTTCCTTCAGCAAGGGCATCAGTTTTTCGTAAAGTTGTAGCGTGATGTCGGCATCCTCGGCGGCGTATTCCTTCACCTGTTCCACTGGCACCTCGCGCATGGTTTTCTGTTGACGGCCTTTGCCAATCAAGTCCTCAATGGGGATGGTGAGGTAGTTGAGGTAGACCTCGGCGAGGTAGTCCATGTTGTGGCGTTGCTCGGGTTCGAGGAGGTAATGCGCCAGCATGGTGTCGAACATCGGGCCTTTTACGTTGATGCCGTATTGTGCCAGCATGGAGATGTCGTATTTCAGGTTCTGCCCGATTTTCTGGATGCCCTCGTTTTCAAACAAAGGTCGCAACAGCTCCAGTTTCTTCTGGCAGGCCTCGCGCTCGGCGGGCATGGACAGATACCACGCCTCATGCGCTTTGATGGAGAAGGAAAGACCAACCAACTCAGCGGAATACACGTCGATGTTGGTCGTTTCGGTGTCGAAGACGAACTGCTTTTGTTTGCACAGCAAGTCAACCAAAGACTTAATGTCGGCATCGTTTTCTACAAGCTTATAGTCATGCGGCACCGTCTTGGCCGAGTCCTTGTCTGAAAACTCCAATAGTCCGCTGTTGTCGCCTTGATGGAAGAGGTCAAACTCGCTTGAGGGCGGCGTAGTTGAAAACAAATTGGGCGCTGAAGGCTTGGGGGTAGGTATTTCTGCTTGCTGCACATCACCATGGGTTTTCTTATAGTCCTCCAAAAACCGTTTGGCGAAAGTCTTGAACTCCAGTTCCTCAAACAAGGCCATCAGTGTAGGCACATCAGGTTCCTTGGTTTTCAGTTCCTCTTCGTTGAATTCGACGGGCACCTCCAAGTTGATGGTGGCCAGTGCTTTCGACAGCAGTCCCTGCTCAGCGAAGTTGACGACATTTTCCTTCTGTTTGCCTTTCAGTTCATCGGCGTGAGCGATGAGGTTCTCTACGCTGCCGTATTTCTGCACCAATTGCGCTGCGGTCTTCTCCCCGATGCCCGGTATGCCCGGAATATTGTCGGCGGCATCGCCCCAAAGACCGAGGATGTCGATAAGTTGTTTGGGTTCCTTGATGCCATAACGTTCGCACACCTCTTTCGGCCCCCAAACCTGTGCTGGTTCTCCGAACTTGGCGGGTTTGTAGAGCAAAATTTTGTCTGTCACCAACTGTCCGAAGTCCTTATCGGGGGTCATCATGTAGGTGATAAAGCCTTGTTGTTCCGCTTTCTTCGAAAGTGTGCCGATGACATCGTCGGCCTCGTAGCCTTCCACGCCGTAGACGGGGATGTTGAAGGCCTCGATGAGCCTGATGATATAAGGTATGGAGTCGCGCAGGTCGTCGGGCATCTTCTCGCGGTTGGCCTTGTATTCGCTGTATTCGGCCTGTCGTTGTGCGGTGCCTGACACGTCGAAGGCCACGCCGATGTGGGTAGGCTTCTCTTTTTGCAGGATCTCGTAGAGTGAGTTGAGGAAGCCCATGACGGCCGAGGTGTTGACCCCTTTCGAGTTCATTCGCGGGTTCTTGCTGAGTGCGAAGAAAGCCCTGTAAATCAGTGCGTATGCATCCAATAGGAAGAGTTTTTTCTCTGTGTTTTCCATAGGGTTCGGTTTGATGGGGTAAAAATACAAAGTTTCGGAATACCACAGATGGGATTTTTGCTATTTTTGCAGGCATGAAACGTTTTGGATGGATAGGGTTTATGGTTTTGTTGGCCTTTGTCGCCTGCCACACGCCCACACGTGAGGCGCGGCGCATGGTGGACCGTGCCGAGCGTCTGGCCGACACCTTGCCTGATAGCACCGCCCGTCTGATCGACAGTGTGTTGCGCATGCCTGTCTATTTCAGCGAGCGGGAGCGTAT
>JAFWRA010000135.1 GCA_017508895.1 Bacteroidales bacterium | reverse complement strand
TGGTATTTCACAAAGGTCATTGGCGGCCCAGATAGGCGTCTCCTATACGCAACTGAACGAAGTGCTCAATGGTAAGCGTACTCTAAATACCGAATTAGCTTTGCTCATCAGTGCAGCCCTTGACATTGATGCCGAGCCGCTTTTGGCCATGCAGACCCGCTATAATGTGATTACTGCGCGGCGTAATCAAAATTTTGTCAGTCGGTTGAAGTCAATTAGAAAAATAGCGGCGACATTTTGATTTTTATGAGAAGTTCGCATACGATTCTCATTTTATGATTACTATTTTATGGTAATCATTTTAAGGTAATCTGATTTGTGGAAAACCATTATTTTTGCATTGTCTATCACACCTTAATAAATTATGCTCTCCAACCTAAAAAAATACCATATCATCCTCGCCTCCAAATCTCCGCGCCGACAAGAGCTGCTGCGCGGTATGGGCGTGGATTTCGAGATTCTGACCAAGGAAACGCCTGAAAACTATCCAGCAGATTTGCCCTTGGATGAGGTGCCGAAATACCTCAGCCAGCAAAAGTCATTGGCTTTTAATGATGATGAATTGCCCGCTGATTATCTGCTGATCACCTCCGATACCGTTGTGATTTGCGAAGGTGAGATTCTGGGCAAGCCGAAGAATAGGGAAGACGCTACACGTATGCTGCAACTGCTCTTAGGTAAGACGCATCATGTGGTGACGGGTGTCACGGTGCGCTCGGCAGAGAAAACAGAATCGTTCGCGGTGCGCTCCAATGTGACTTTTGCCCAACTCGATGCTGAAGAAATCGACTATTACATCGAGCATTGCAAACCCTTCGACAAGGCGGGCGCCTACGGCATCCAGGAGTGGATTGGCTATGTGGGTATCAGCGGATTGGAAGGCTCGTTCTACAACGTGATGGGCCTGCCAACCCGAAAATTGTACCAATGCTTGAAAGACTTTTGAATGGGGTTTGCTTCGCAAAGAAATCTCTAAAAATCTAGTTTAAAGATTTTTGATTCATTTTTGATAGATTTCTTGCCCGACAGGGCAATTCCAACAATGCTTTTTCCTATCTTTGCAGCATATTGTTTTAAAATGGACAAAAAACGCCCTCAAATACTGATTACCAATGATGACGGTTACGCGGCCAAAGGCCTTCGAAAATTGGTTACACTCATGCGAACCCTTGGCGATGTGGTGCTTGTTTCGACAGATGAGGTGATGTCGGCAAAGAGTCATTCCTGTAGTATCCGAGAAAGGATTTATGTGCGCCTTGTACATGAGGAGGAAGGCTTTAAAGAATATCGTTGCAATGGCACGCCCGTCGACTGCGTGAAGCTTGGATATCAAAAACTGATGACCCAATATCCCGACTTGGTGGTCTCAGGTATCAACCATGGGATAAACGCCGCTACGACAGTGGTGTATTCGGGAACGATAGGTGCTGTCATTGAGGCTTGCATGAACGGCTTGAATGCCATCGGCTACAGCCTCTTTAGCCTTGACCCTGATGCCGACTTTGACCATCTTGACACCGCCATCTTGGAAATCGCTAAGAAGGTGCTGATAGAGGGCTTGCCTAAAGGCATCTGCTTGAATGTGAATTTCCCCAAACGTTGCGAGGAACCTATGAAAGGCATCAAGGTGTGCCGGCAGGCGGCTTGCCGTTGGGTGGAATATTTCAAGGAACAATATGATGAGAAAGGCGAGCGGTACTACAACCTTGACGGGACTTTTGAGAGCGATGACATCGTGCCCGACACCGACCTCTGGGCGTTGCAAAACAATTATGCCTCGCTGGTGCCCACCTGCTTCGACTGGACGGCACATTCGCAGATTGAACTGATGAAAGAATTTGAAAACATAACTATTGACGCGAGACTTCGAGACACGAAACGCGAGACTATGGATAGTCCCGTGTCCCGCAGTCCCGTGTCCCATGTCAAATAATACGCTTATGAAAATCAAGGATAACTTTTGGCTTGGGCTCTTGGCTGGTGCCGCCAGTTTTGGGCTGTTTTTCCTTTTGCTGAACCTCATTCCTTGGGGTGAACAATATGGCCGTGCGCCTTATCTGTTGGCTTTCATCCCAGGCATTGTGTTGTTTAGGATGCTGCTGGTGAAATGGAATTACGAACGGATTGGCAAGGGCATTCTGCTGGTCACGGTTGTGGGGATGCTGCTCGTGTTTTTCCTTTATAAAGTGTAGGGTCATGAAGTTCTATATCATCGCTGGTGAGGCATCAGGCGACTTGCACGCTTCCAACCTTGTGGCTGAAATCAAGAAGAAGGACAAGAAGGCCGAATTTCGTGGTTTTGGTGGTGACCTTATGAAGGCCCAAGGCGTTGAGTTGGTGAAGCATTATCGCACAATGGCTTATATGGGCTTTGTTGAGGTGGCGGTCAACCTGAGAAAGATATTAGGCAATATCGCCCAGTGCAAGAAGGATATTCTTGAATATCAGCCTGATGTCGTTGTCTTGGTGGATTATCCTGGTTTTAATTTGCGTATCGCTGACTTTGCACACAAGAAGGGCTTCAAGGTGTATTATTATATTTCTCCTCAGGTCTGGGCTTGGAAGCGACGCCGTGTGCAAAAGATTAAGAAGTCTGTGGATAAGATGCTGGTTATCTTGCCTTTTGAGGAAGAGTTCTACAAGCGATATGGCGTGGATGTGACTTTTGTCGGTAATCCTTTGCTGGATGAATTGGCCAAGGTGGGCACGGGCAACCGCTCGATTTTCCTGCGTCGCAACAGCCTTGGCGAACGGCGCGAAATCATTGCCATGTTGCCTGGCAGCCGTAGGCAAGAGGTGAAACGTACCTTGCCTGTAATGCTCAAGGCGGCTTCGCATTTTCCTGATTATCAGTTTGTTATCGCTGGTGTTTCTTCTCTGGATAAGTCTTTGTACAAAGATATCATGGGCAATTCCGATGTCTTTTTTGTGGAAAACCAGACCTACGATTTGCTGCTGAACTCCAGTGCCGCATTGGTGACCTCGGGGACAGCTACCCTCGAAACAGCCTTGCTTTCAGTGCCAGAGGTGGTGTGTTACAAAGCCACGAATTTCTCCTATCGCCTCGCCAAATGGATGATTAAGGTGAAATTCATCTCGTTAGTCAATCTCATAATGGATAGGGAAGTGGTCAAGGAGTTGATTCAAGGCGACTTGAACGAGGATAATCTGGTCAAGGAGTTGGACCAACTGCTCCACAACGGCAAGCGTCAGCGCCAGTTGCTTGAGGATTATGAGGAATTGAAGGACAAACTTGGCAATGTTGGGGCTTCAGAAAAGGCCGCTGAGGTCATTGTTGAATCATTGAAGACGAAGAAATAATTCGTTTCAAGCAAAAAATTTCTTTTTTATCGAATTTTTTTATTGTTTTATTTGTAAATTGGAAATTTTTATATATTTGCAGTGTCCTAAAAACGAAGTGACATGAAAAAGAGATTTACGTTCTTGTTGGTTTTGCTTTTCATCGGGAATGCGCTTTTTGCACAAAACTCGACCCAAGGCAAGGAGTTTTGGCTTTCGTTCATGAGAAACGGCTATCAGTATAATGGTACAAATTGGGTGGAGACGCAGGTGATGGTCAGCGCGAAACGGGCTTGTAGCGGTACGATCAGCAATCCTCGCACTTCGTGGTCGATGACTTTTGAGGTTGGAAACGAGAGTGTTGTGGTGCTGCAAATCCCTTTGGACGAGGGCTATAATACCAACAACGAGGGCTATCCTTCCAACTTTGGGCTGGAACTGACCGCTACGGATACTGTCTCTGTCTATACCGCCAATTGTGCTACTAATTCGTTTGACGCCACTTTTGTGCTTCCCGTTGAAAGCCTTGGGTCGGACTATATCGTCCAGTGCGACAGCCAGTCGAAGACGCAGTCATCGTTCGGTGATCTGGAGACAAGCGCCTTTCTCATCGTCGCCACGGAGGACAATACCCAAATTGACATCATCCCGTCGGAGACAACCCTTGACGGACACAGTGCCGGTACCACCTATTCGGTCAGTCTCGACAAAGGCCAGACTTATTTCATGCGCTCTAACAACTCTTTCAGCTCCCGCGATTTTTCGGGCACAAAGATTAGTGCCCGCGACAGCAAGAAAATCGCTGTCTTCAATGGCAACACGCTGACCACCATCCCCAATACGTTGACGGATGGATATGACCACATCTTTGAACAGGCCTTGCCTGTGGAAACCTGGGGACAGCAGTTTGCGGTCACAAGCTCGGCGAGCCGCACGCGCGACTTGGTGAAGGTCACGGCAGGCCACGACAACGACACGGTGTGGTGCAACGGCCAGTTTGTGGCGGCACTCGACGCTGGGCAGTCGTATAGTTTTTGGCTGTATTCGGGCTATGGGAACCATCAGTTCGGCGGAGGCGCTTGTTTCGTCGAGACCTCGCTGCCGAGCATGCTCTACCTTTACAACACGACTTGCTACGATTTGGGGACGATGGAGTACGGTGACCCCTCTATGGTGTGGATTCCACCCGTCGAGCAAAAAATCAACGAAATCACGTTCTGCACTTTCAACCACAACAAGGCGCCCATCGATTACCATTATGTGAATATTGTAGTGGAGACGTCAAGCGTGAACGAGGTGTATCTTGATGGTACCCTCATCAGTCCCGACCGATTTGATCCGCTCATTGGCAACGGAGCCTATTCTTTTGCCAGGGTACAAATCTCACATGGTGTCCATCACCTTTCTTGCATTTGGGGGCTCATCGCGCACGTCTATGGCTTCGGGACTGTCAAGGGCTACGCCTATTGCGTGGGTGCCAATGTGCTTGACTTGTCGGGCAGCCTGTTCGTCAACGGGCAATCGAGCAACTTGTATCATAACGGCTTGTACCTCTGCGTGGGCGAGAGTGCCGATTTCATGCTGCGCACCAACTATCCCGTGAGGCGCGTGTTTTGGGTGTTTGACGGCGTGATGACGGAGGGTGGGATGACTGCAACGCATGTCTTCGAACAGGTCGGGGATTTCGTCACGAAGGCGTTTGTCGAAGGCATCGACGCATTCACGTATGAGCCGGTTTACGACACGATGACTATTGATGTGCATGTTGGTGAGCCAGAATATCATTTGAACGACACTATGGTTTGTGATGTCGATGCTTTCGACTACTATGGAGTGTCGTATTCGCAATCGGGTCATTATGAACGGATTGGACACAACATCTTTGGCTGCGATAGCACCTATATCTTGACCCTTGACATGGAGTTTACGCCGCACTTTGAGTTTGTCGGCACACATTGGCCTATCGGTGGCAGCGAGACGCATATCAGCGTGAACGAGTATGGCATTCGTCCTTTGGAGCCTCGTGCTCATATTGATACAGTGCTTTGGCAGATAGATTGCCCCAATTGGTACGTTGAACCGCATGGTAAAGGCGAGACATGCACTTTATACATTTTCTCCTATCTTCTGGAACCTGTAACCTTGCATGCCTGGGCTATCAACCGCTGCGACACAGTGCATGAGGAGTTCTTTATCCAGACTTCCTATTTTGATGTGGAAGAGAATGCGCAAAGTTCTGGTTTTGTGATTACTCCCAATCCTTCCGATGGAAATGTGACGCTTCATTTTGGCGGCTTGAAAGGAGTTGTAGAGGTGGGAGTGTGTGATTGTCAAGGCAAAAAAGTGGATGACTTTTTCATCGATACAAACCTGAGCGAAGAAACGACCTACACAATGTGGAAATTGAAGAACGGTTTGTACTTTTTTGTGATGAATTGCAATGGCACAACACTGACCCAAAAAGTGATGCTGTTAAAGTGAAATCGATAAAACGTATACATGATGAGTAAACGATTTGTTACATTATTGCTTTTCATGGTAGGTTGCTTCGCCACCATGGCACAGACATCCACCCAAGGCAAGGAGTTTTATTTCAGCTTCATGCGAAACGGGTTGGATGTCAATGGGATGTTAGAGATCCAGGTGATGATAAGCGCAAAGCGTTCTTGTGTGGGAAAGGTGCGTGAGTTTAGGGCGGATAACAATGAGGGATGGAGCTACAATTTTTCGGTTGAAGCCAATGGCGTGACGGTTGTGACCATACCTAACTACGGACGTTATGTCCATATAGAGGAGGAGGAACAGGTAGCAAACAGGAAGTCGCTGAAACTGGTGGCCACTGATACCGTTTCGGTTTACATCTCTAATCATGCTAAGTTCTCATTTGATGCTAGTTATGTACTGCCAGTTGAAAGCTTAGGTTCGGAGTATATTATCCAAAACGTGCACCAGTCGACGGACAATGCCGCGCCTGAGATGAAGACCAGTTCGTTTCTGATAATTGCTCTGGAAGATGGCACGCAAGTTGACATCAACCCGTCCGTCTTGACTTTGGGAGGTCATGAAGCGGGGCAAACCTTTTCGGTCGCTTTAAACAAAGGACAGTCCTATTTTGTCAGGTCGAATTACACAACTCCAGATCGTGATTTGTCGGGTACAACAATAGTTGCCCATAATAACAAAAAGATAGCCGTCTTCAATGGGAACACGTTGGCCAAAATTTCTGCGCCAGCTCATGAGCTTTCCCAAGACCATGTTTTTGAACAAGCCATCTCGGTGGAGAAATGGGGCAAACAATTCATCCCTACTACCTCTCAGGGCCGTACACGCGACATCGTGAAAGTCACTTCATCTGCCAATTCTGATACGGTTTGGATCAATGGGGATTATGTGACAACGCTTGATTTTGCTGAGTCATACGAGTTCTCGCTCTACGATGTGGAAGGCTCTTGCTTCATTGAGACCACCGAGCCAAGTATGGTATATCTATACAACACTACTGGAAATGAGTTGGAACAAGTTGGAGATAATGTGGGCGATCCTTCGATGGTGCTTATTCCGCCTGTCGAACAACGCATCTATGACATCACCTTCTGCACTTTCAACAATGCAGAGGCTGCGCTTGACAACCATTATGTCAACATTGTGGTGCCTAATGAGGGTGTGGAAGGCGTTTATCTTGATGGCAATGTCATTGATGTTGCCGAGTTTCAACCTATTGTCGGAAACGATGAATTTTCATACGTGCGGAAGGAGATTTCTCATGGTAAGCATCAGTTGACCTGCCTCGCTGGCGTAATTGCTCACGTTTATGGCTTTGCTCGGGCAAAAGGCTATGCATATTGTGCGGGCGCAAACATGATTACACTGAACACCAAGCTTTATGTTGATGATATCCCAAGCAGTTTCTATTCCGATGGGGTGTGGCTTTGTGTCGACGAGGAGGCGGAGTTTAAGGTGCAAGCCAATTATAACCTTAACAAAGTGACCTGGGATTTCGGTTTACCTGGTCTGGTTGTTGGCGAGCAGGTGATGCAGAGTTTTCCCGCCGCAGGCGACTATACGGTAAACGCGTATTTGGAAGGTGTTACGGTTTATTCCCAACAACTTGTGTATGACACGCTTTCGGTTGAGGTGCATGTAGGCGAACCTAAACTGTATTATGATACCCTGGATTTGTGCAAGGAGGATTCGTGTGTGTATCATGGATCGGTTTACTACAATTCGGGTGAGTATGTCATTTCAGGCCAGACTGATTTCGGCTGCGATAGTACTTATTTCTTGTCTCTTGAAATGGGCTTCACACCTGATTTTGAAATCCTAGGTAACCATTGGCCTATCGGCGGCAGTGAGACCCACATCAGCGTGAATGAGTACGTCATCCAACCTGTTGAACCTCGGGCTCACATTGATACAGTCTTATGGCAAGTTGATTGCCCCAACTGGCGCGTGGAACCTCATGGCAGCAAGGGCAAGTATTGCACGTTATATATTCATTCCTACTTGCTGGAACCTGTAACCTTGCATGCTATGGCTATCAACCGTTGTGATACCGTTCAGCGGGATTTTTCCATTCAAACATCTTATTTCGACCTGCCTGAGGCAAATGAAGTCATTGAGTTTGAGGTGGCTCCTAACCCGTGCGATGGCCGTTTGACCTTGCGCTTTGGCAACATGGTTGGTAGTGCTGAAATAGAAGTTTACAATAGCATAGGACAAAAGACGGATGCTATCCGTTTGGACTTGAACACCCTAAGTTCAACATAGAAGTGCGAAAAAATAGGAGAAGTTACACATCGGCATTAATTGAAATGCCAGAGTAGATCAGCAAGCCCTTTTCCCTGATGTTTTGGACTAGGATTACGTTGGAAGAATAGCAATACAAAATGA
>JAFWRA010000134.1 GCA_017508895.1 Bacteroidales bacterium | reverse complement strand
TCGTTTCGGCTATTTTGCCCAGGAGATTACTGTCTCTGGCGAACAGCGCGCCGAGTACATCCCGCAGAAATTCTCTCAGTTGCCACTGATACCGGTGCTTAACGAACAAGGTGAATGGGTGAAGGTGAGCATAGCCTTCCCAGGCCGCTCGGTCTATGCCAAGGCATGGCGTGTCAATGTGGGTAGGGTAGGGCTATATTTGCTTGATACTGATATCGAAGAGAACTCGTCGGAAGACCGTGGTATTACCAGTCGACTCTATGGTGGCGACAGCGAGATGCGTATCAAGCAAGAGATGTTCCTCGGCGTGGGAGGTATCCGCCTGCTTGAAGCCATGGGCATGAAGCCTACCATCTACCACTGTAACGAGGGCCATGCCGCCTTCAGTGGACTGGAGCGTCTGCGTGTCTACATCAACAAGCACAACCTCGACTTCGACGTCGCTCTTGAGTTGGTGAGGGCCTCCACCTTATTTACTACGCACACGCCTGTGCCTGCCGGACACGATGCCTTCGAAGAGCACCTCATCCGTACTTATATGCCTCACTATGCCAACCGCATGAACATCAGTTGGGAACGCTTCATGGGCTTGGGTCGTTTCAACCCCAATAACCCGAACGAAAAGTTCTCGATGAGCGTGTTGGCCACCAACCTCAGCCAGGAGGTGAATGGCGTAAGCAAGATTCATGGTCGTGTGTCGAGGGAAATGTTCCAGCCATTGTGGCCTGGTTATTTTGCTGAAGAGAACCACATTGGCTATGTCACCAATGGTGTGCATCTGCCCACCTGGAGCAATCGCTTGTGGCAGCAGCTTTACAAGACAACCTTCGGCTCCGATTATATTGACCACCAGTCGGATGAGAAGATGTGGAGCCAAATCAACGAAGTTCCAGATGCGGCTATTTGGAACGTCCGCAGGCAGTTGAAACATGAGTTGATTGCCTATCTCTCTGAAAAGTTGAAAGAGGATATGCGTCAACGTCAGGAGAGTCCGAAGCTGATTATGCAGACGGTGAATAGCCTCAACGAGAATGCTTTAATCGTTGGTTTCGCCCGTCGTTTTGCTACGTACAAACGCGCCCATCTGTTGTTTGGCAATCTGGAGCGCTTGTCGCAGCTCGTCAATGACCCGAAGCGTCCCGTCATCTTCCTCTTTGCCGGTAAGGCCCATCCCAACGACAAAGCGGGTCAAGACCTCATCAAGATGATTATCGACATCTCGCGTAAGCCTGAATTCATCGGTAAGATTTTGTTTATCAGCAACTACGATATGGAACTCGGTAGCCGTCTGACCAGTGGCGTGGATGTATGGCTCAACACGCCTACGCGTCCACTCGAGGCATCGGGCACCAGTGGCGAAAAGGCTGTGATGAATGGCGTGCTCAACTTCTCCGTCCTGGACGGTTGGTGGGCCGAGGGCTATCGTCCCGACGCTGGTTGGGCCATCCAAGAGAAGCGTACTTATCAAGACCAGCGCTATCAAGACGAGATGGATGCTGAGACGATTTACAACACGCTTGAGAACGAAATCGTACCGCTCTATTATGCCCGTAATGTACATGAAGTGCCTACGGGTTGGGTGGCAGCCATGAAGAAGTGTTTGAGAGAGATTTCGCCGCGCTTCACGATGAAACGCATGATGGACGACTACTTCAATCAATACTACAATAAGCTGATTGAACGGACGAATTGGATGCGTGCCGACCGCTACAAGAAGGCCTTCGAAATCAATGCGTGGAAGACGCGTGTGCGCAACAATTGGGACAAGGTGGAGGTGAAGTCGCTCATCCTGCCCGACACCAATGTGCGCCCGCTGACCTTTGGCGAGCAGTTCATCGCTGAAATCACGCTCCTTACGCCTGACCTTGAGCCTGGTGATTTGGCCATTGAGTTGCTCTTCGGTAGGAAGAATAACGACATGGAGGTGGAGATTAAGTCGGTTGAAAAGATGAAACTTGTCGATTCAGGAGACGGATGGGTGAAGTATTATATTAAGGTGCCGATTACGCATGCTGGCGTGTATGACTTTACCTTCCGTGTGTATCCTACCAACCCGATGTTGCCGCATCGTCAGGACTTCCCGCTGGTGAAGTGGATTTGATAAAAGAAAATGAAAGGTTGCAACATTGCAACCTTTTTTTGTATTTGGAATTTGATTACCTTTGCATTTGAAAAATCAAAACAAATTGAACTATGGATGTTTATCAAATTTGGCTTGTTGTTGCCATTGTATTGGTGATTCTTGAAATCATGACCGCCGGATTCGGTGTCATTTGCTTTGCTATTGGTGCTGTTTTCTCGGCTTTGGTTGCAGGTTTGGGCGGTAGTATTACTTGGCAAATCGTGGTGTTCGCTGTGGTGTCGCTGCTGACCTTTGTCTTTCTCCGTCCTGTGGTGATCCGTTTTTTGGACAAAAAATCTAAAGATGTAAAGACCAATGCCGATGCCGTCATCGGAAGGAAAGGCGTTGTGTCGGAACGTATTGATTCAGCTCAGCATACTGGTCGTGTGGCCATAGATGGAGATGATTGGAAGGCTATCTCTGAAGATGGGTCTGTCATCGAAAAAGGTGCTGAAGTCAAAATAGTAAAATTGGATAGTATTATATTAACAGTTAAACAGTTATAATTATGAATCCCTTTAATGTCGTACTTATCGTATTAGTGGTTCTCGTCGTATTGTATGTGCTTCGTGGAATCAAGATTGTTTCCCAATCGGAAACAATGATTGTGGAGCGTCTTGGTAAGTATAACCGCACCTTGAACGCTGGTATTAATGTCATTTTGCCTATCGTTGAACAAGCTAAGGAAACTATTGTTCGACGTCAGAACGGCTCTATGGCGCGTTCTTCGCGAATTGATATGCGAGAGCAAGTGTATGACTTTGACAAACAAAGTGTTATCACAAAAGATAATGTGATGACCGAAATCAATGCCTTGCTGTATTTCCAGATTGTCGACCCGATGAAGGCTGTCTATGAAATACAGAATCTTCCTGTAGCTATTGAAAAATTGACGCAGACAACACTTCGTAATGTGGTTGGTGAAATGGAACTCGATGAAACCTTGACTTCACGTGACACCATTAACTCAAAGCTTCGCAACGTGCTTGATGATGCCACCAATAAATGGGGTGTGAAAGTAAATCGAGTTGAGTTACAGGATATTACACCTCCTGAAAGTATTCGTCGTACTATGGAACTTCAGATGCAGGCTGAGCGTAATCGTCGTGCCGAAATCTTGAAAGCAGAAGGTGAAAAGCAGTCGCAGATTCTGAACTCGGAAGGTGAGAAGCAGGCCGAGATAAATGCAGCTGAAGCTGAGAAACAGGCCAACATCCTGAAAGCCGAAGGAGAAGCCCGTGCGAAAGTGTTGCAAGCTGAAGCAGAAGCTGCCGCCATTCGTAACATTTCAGAGGCCGTCGCCGACCGTGGCGCCGACCCGGTCAACTACCTGTTGGCAGTCAAATATATAGAGACTTTGAAGGAAGTCGCCAGCGGACAAGAGAACAAAACTGTCTATCTACCTTACGAAGCGACCAATGTGTTGGGCTCGCTCGGTGGTATCAAGGATTTGTTTGGAAAATAATCATCGTTTTAGTTTTTAATGTGTGTGCGGATTTTGGACTTTTAGTCCAAAATCCGCGTTTTTTTGTCCTCATAGTCCACAAGGTAGGCTTCTTTTCCTATTTTTGCCGTTACTATATGGATAATACATGGGAAAGACGATTTTCTTCTCGTTTATGCTGTCTTTGCTGATTACGGCCTGCAACAAAGCTGTTGAATACGAAACGTTGAGTGCTCGTTGGCCTGTGTTTGGTGATGTGTATGCACTGAAAGATGAGTTTCCGGATAGCGCTATGATGTTAATGCAGTCTGTTGCAGATACTTTGGAAGAGAAGTCTCTCCTTTTGGAATCGCCTTTTCTGTTCAATGAATATCAGATACTCAGTACGGAGCTTCGGTACAAGAATTATGTTCCTGTAGGTAATGACAGTCTGACGGAGCAGGCTTTCAATTTCTATGAAACCCTACTTGACCAATCTAATACTGCATCGCATGATGAGTTCTTGCTATTTCAGTTCGCACGTTCCTTATATTATAAGGCGGTGGTGGAATCACAACGTAAACAAACTATGGAGAGTTATTCAGATTTCATTCGTAGTTTGGAGGTGATGGATGAACTGACTGAAAAACGGCATATTTTTCAGATTTCGGAGAAAAATCTTGATTATGAGCATTTTATTGCACTTATTTACACGCGGATCGCTTCTTTCCTCTATCGATATGATGCTTGGGAGGTTGCTTTAGAGGTGCTTGAAAAATCAAACGAGAGTTTCACGGTTGAGGATAATGCCTTGGGCATTGCTGACAATTTGGAGATGATGGGCGACATTATGCTTGCACAGAGCGAACGAGTCGCAGCAATACAATATTTTAAAGCTTCCGATAGCGTTCATGAAAAGCTTCAAAATGATAATATCTATCAGAATTACAGTGCTTTAATACATCATTCCATTGAACTTTTCGATCAGGGGCAGAACGATTCTGTCTATCACATGCTACATCATGCTTTTGACCTTACCGAAAATGCATATCTTAAGCGTAAAATCAGTTTTGCTCTTGGCCACTTTTATTACGAAGACCAAAAGATGGACTCTGCTCTCTCCAATTTTGAAAGGAGTTTTCCGTTGTTGCCGCGACAATCTATTAGGTCGTTGTGCCGTATCGTTGAGATTTCCAATGCATTAGGGGATAATGAGAAAACTGTGTATTATAGCGTCCGTTTGGCGGAGCAGGCATTAGAGCAACAAGCCATGATCCAAGATAAGGTTAAGATGATTACACTATACGAACGTTATAAATCCGACAAACGTGATGCTCAGAACAAAGACCTAATCTTTTTCATTTTGGCCATTGTGTTATTACTGGTGCTTATCTTGGTCATTGATTCGGTCTGGCTCGAAAAACGCAGACGCAAACATCAGAAAGACACGGAAAAACATAGTCGCATTAAGAGCCAATTAGAGAAACAACTTGAAGATGCTTTGAATGAGGCAAAGTTTAGAGAGAAAAAGATCAACGAGTTGGAGTCTGAGTTGGAGAAAACCGTCGGTAGCCCTGATTTCCAGCAGCAGCCGTTCAACAAGAAATTGGAAGTCTTGAAGAAGATGCCAATATGCTTGCGTGTTTGCAAAGTTCTCGATTACAATGTGAAAGCTGGCGTGGCATATCCGGAGCTCACATTGACGGATTATCATTTGAGTCAGCTGGTCAATGCTGTTGATTCGGTTTTTCCCAAATTCTCCGTAAAGATGATAGAACAATATCCGCGTCTCAACCGTTCTGATGTGATGTATTGTTGCCTCTATATTCTTGGGGTTAATGAGATACAAGCAGCGGCTCTTACGGGCAAAACTTATCAGGCAGTTTGGAAACGCTCGACCAAGTTGCATGAGATTTATGGTAATAACTCTGATTTGATGTTTGTCCTGCATAATATTCTAAAAGACTGGAAATAAGCCTATTATTGTCTTAACTCTAATTATTGATTTGTTTTGACTATAATGGTTTATTATGGTTTATTGTTTTTCTAAACAATTGTCTTTTAATCTAATATAGTATATTTGTTTTATAAATTTTGATTATCTTCTTGTATGCGTTTTTTGCGCATAGCTTAGTGGGTTTTTACTTTTGCCTCTCAAATCAACGGTTTTTGATATGAATTTTATTATGAAAGATGTCCATGTGGGCAAGATGGTTCATTCGGAACTTAAAAGGCAAGGGCGTACTGTCACTTGGCTTGCCGAACAAATCTATTGTGAAAAGTCCAATATTTATAAATTGTTTAGGCGCAAAAGCATCGACCTTGAGCAGTTGATGAAGATTTCTGAAGTGCTTGGTCATAATTTTTTGCGAGACTGTTACGATGAATATCCTTTTGATTTGGTAAATCAATAAGGAATTATTTGGTTTTTTTCGAGTGCCGTAATCGTTATGATTACGGCACATTTTTTTAGTATTTAAAACGATGCTTTGTGATTTTTTTCAGATTATCCTCAAAATCAAATTATAGTGTCCTCAAAATCAAAATTATATATTAGGGTATTTACGCGTGTTCCTTGTCTATATAGTATGATTCTAATCACAATTCACTTATTTATTCACCAAACTAATTCATTATGAAAAGGAAAGTATTTTCTTTGATGATGACGCTTTTGCTCGCCTTCATGGGCGTGGCGAAGGCGGAGACCATAGTGATTGGCGACGGGACTGGTACTTCATACTATGCTCCGTTTAACTCTCTCTATGAGTACTCCTTCGTTGAGCAGGTCTACACTGCCAGCGAAATCGGCGGTGGTGGTACTATTACTGCCATCAGCTTCAACATGCGTGAAAGCGACGCAACGCAAACCAATGCGGTCGACGTTTTCATGAAGAATGTCTCGAGATCGACCTTCTCGAGCAGCACTGATTACGAGCCGGTTACGGCATCGGACATGGTGTTTAGTGGTACGGTCACTTTCAGCCCTGGCTGGACGACCATCACGCTTGACACCCCGTTCGCCTATGACGGCAGTAGCAACCTCATGATCGGTATGCATGAGTACACGCCTGGCTACAGCACGCGTTACTTTTACTACACCGATGTGGAGAGTTCCATTCTCTGCTACTACAGTGATTCGTACAATCCGGATCCGTACGACTTAGGTTCGTACAGTGGCACTAAGTTTGCCACTTACAGACGTGCCAACATCCAGATCGAAATGACGTCTGGTGGCGGTGGCGGCGAAATTGTCGAGGTGCTGATAGGTGATCCCACCTCCACCACGACCAATTCGTATCTGCCGACGTATTCGTTGTACGACTACTCCTTCACGCAGCAGATCTACACTGCTGACGAGATTGGCGTGGGCGGCACTGTCAACGCTTTGACCATGTGGCTGAAGAACACTTCATCCTACGCCCGCAACCTCAATGTCTACATGAAGGAAGTGAGCGAAAGCGCTTTCGCAAGCGGTAGCGCTTGGGTGAGCATGACGGCAGGCGACCTGGTCGCCTCTGGCACTTTGGCCAACGGCATCACCAACCCCGTTGAGACGACGTTCACTTTTAGCTCGCCATTTGAATACAGTGGCAACGGCAACCTAGTTGTTTGCGTCCAGGATGTGACGGGTTCGTGGAGCAGCGGCGCCGCCGGTGTCACCATGCCTGCCAACGGCAGCCAAGCCATTTATGCCTATCGTGACAACACGGTGTACGACCCGACCAATCCCGGTGTGACAGGTACCACGCTGACTGTCAAGAACGTGGTGAGACTCAATATCACTACGGAAGGTGGCGGTCCTGTTGGCGATGCCCTTGTCGCCCTTCAGGACGGTGAGGTTGTGGAGACGGTCGTCGTGGGTGCCCGCCCGAACGGCTGCTGGATGGAGCCCTTCCGCTTCACCCTGCGCAACGACGGTCCCGCCACGAACGTGAGCCTCATCGACTTCACGCCTCAGGAGTACTTCACTGTTGTGGAGCCCGAGATGCCCTTCCACATGGCCCACAACGAGGAGGTCGAAGTGGCCCTTGCCACCGGCACTTCCGCCAACACAGCCTGGCAGATGGTGGCCCTGTACGGTGAAGGCCGCACGGCCCGCATCTGGGACATCGTGGCCGAGCCATACGATCCCGCCGTTCCGGATGTTTGGGAGCTTGCCTGCGAGGAAGCCACCACGTTCCCCTTCGTTGAGGTTCCCGCCACGGCCCACAACACCGTGTTGCACAACGACTACACGCTGCCCTTCCCTGAGATTGCTGAAGGCAACGACGCCGTGTACAAGCTCGTCTTCACAGAGGACCAGATGATCAACGCAGCCGTGACCTACGGTAATAACGGCAAGGTTGCCCTCTACAC
>JAFWRA010000133.1 GCA_017508895.1 Bacteroidales bacterium | reverse complement strand
TCATTTTGTATTGCTATTCTTCCAACGTAATCCTAGTCCAAAACATCAGGGAAAAGGGCTTGCTGATCTACTCTGGCATTTCAATTAATGCCGATGTGTAACTTCTCCTATTTTTTCGCACTTCTATGTTGAACTTAGGGTTTTGATACCGATGCCACCATGCTTCGTATCGGGGCAATGAACTTGATGCTGCATGGCGTTGACAATCCTGACATCCAATATCAAGACAGCCTTTCGACTGACAACAAGGATGCCGACCGTTATACCCTTTGCCTTGCCAATCCGCCTTTCACCGGCAGCCTTGACAACGAGGCCGTGAGCAAAAGCCTGTTGGCCATCACCAAGACGAAAAAGACGGAACTGCTGTTTTTGGCCTTGTTTGTGAGGATGCTGCAAATCGGTGGTCGCTGCGCCAGCATCGTGCCTGATGGCGTGTTGTTCGGCAACAGCACAGGCCACAAGTCCATCCGCAAGGAACTGATTGACAACCAACGTTTGCAGGCTGTGATTTCGATGCCTTCGGGCGTGTTTAAGCCGTATGCAGGTGTCTCTACCGCCATTCTGATCTTCACCAAGACCAACGCGGGTGGCACGGACAAGGTGTGGTTCTACGACATGAAAGCCGATGGCTTCTCATTGGACGACAAGCGCACACCTATAGCCGAAAACGACATCCCCGATGTGATTGCCCGTTTCCACAACCTTGCAGCCGAGGAAATGCGCTCAAGGAAAGACCAAAGTTTCCTTGTGCCTGTGGAAGAAATCAAAGCTAACGATTACGACCTTAGTATCAACAAATACAAGGAAGTGGAGAAGGTGAAGGTTGAATATGAGAAGCCTGAGGTGGTGCTAGGCAGGATTGAGGTGTTGCAGGGAGAGATAACTGCTGCCATCAGGGAGTTCAAAGAACAATACCTATAAATAATATGATTACCGCTTCCTATCGTCCGCGCAACCCTGGCCACGACTACTACGGCAAAGGCACTTACCTTATCACCTTAGTGGTAAGTGGAAGAGATCCGTTGTTGGGCCGTTTGGGCAGTGATGCCCAGCACCCAGAGGTGCAGTTGTCGCCTTTGGGCGAAGTAGCGCAACAGACATGGGAGCGGATCCCAGAAAAGCAGGCCAACCATGGCAACAAGGTGCTTGTGCACGCCTGCGTCTGCATGCCTGATCATTTCCATGGAGTGATTGAGGTGCTTGAGCCTATGGAATGGAGCTTGGGTGATATTATGCAGGCATTCAAGTCGGTGTGCACTACGCGGTGGCAACAGTTGCAAGGCCTTTCTGCTTCAACCGAACGCCCGATAACGGTCGTTCGGGAAAATGCCCCAGCCTGGCTGCGTGAAAAGGCCCAAAAACACACCGACGAAGGTTCTCTGATAAGGAGCCTCTCCAAAAAGCAGCGCCAAGAATACTACGCCCTTGTGGGCCGCGAGCACCGCCCGCTGTTCGATGACAACTACGACGACACCGTGTGCCTCAACGACCGCCACCGCGAGGCCATGATTGCCTATGTGCACGACAACCCGCGCCGCGCCATCCTGCGCCGCGCTTTGCCCGACCTCATGCAGCGTTGCCTCCATGTGCAGATAGGCAGCCGCAGCTACGGCGCCTTCGGCAACCTCTTCCTGCTGCGTTGGGCAAACAAGCTGCAGGTGCAATGCCACCGCCGACACCCCGCCAACGGCCAGCCCTACGAGACCACCCCCGACTACGCCCAAGAGCACGACCAATGGCTCGCCGCCATCCTCGGCGGAGCCACGGTAATCGTGACGCCCGGCATCTCGCGCGGCGAGCTGCTGATGAAAAACGAATGCATAGAGCGCGGCTTCCCGCTCATCCACATACAAAAGGAGCCCATCGGCCCGTATTGGAAGCCCGAGCGCCAGCGCTTCGAGGCCTGCGCCAACGGCAGCCTGCTCATCCTCGCCCCTTGGGGCCTCGACGAAATGGGCGCTGTGGCCGGCGTGCCTTCCAGCACCGACTACAGCCGCTTCCATAACCTGAACATCCTCGCCGCCGAACTGTGCGCCTTCGATGGCAACGCCAAAATATTAAGTATGAAGTAATGAGGTTTGAAGTATGAAAGTAAACTGGACAAACAATTTAGGTATGAAGTAACGAGGTTTGAAGTATGAAAGAAAACTGGACAAACAATTTAGGTATGAAGTAAAGAGGTTTGAAGTATGAAAGAAAACTGGACATATAAGAAACTTGGTGAGGTGGCCTCTTTTAGTCGAGGACTTACTTTCGCTAAAAGTGATGTTGCAGATGTATCATCAAAAAAGGTGCTTCGTTCAAACAACATAGATTTAGTTAGCCATTCTTTGAATTTTGATGATGTTGCATGTTTGAAAGAAGGTTTCATAATACCCGAAGAAAAGAAACTACATAAGGGTGATATTTTCATTTGTATGTCAAATGGGAGCACGCAACATCTTGGAAAAGTTGCTTTTATAGATGATGATATGGATTATGCTTTCGGCGGTTTTATGGGAGCCATTCATCCCGATGTAAAACTTGTTTATCCGAAATTTGCCTTTTATTCATGCCTGTCAACCGAATACCGCAGGTTTCTTGCTTCAATTCTTAATGGCGTAAATATCAATAATTTAAAATGGAGTGAATTGTCGAAATTCACTATCCCCGTCCCCCCAATAGAAACCCAATCCCGCATCGTTTCCGAACTCGACCTCCTCCAATCCATCATCGACAAGCAGAAGGCACAACTCAAGGAATTGGACAACCTCGCCCAAGCCGTCTTCTATGATATGTTCGGCGACCCCGTCGAGAATGAGAAGGGATGGGAAGTGAAGAAATTCAAGGATTGTTTTAAGTTATCAAGTGGTAAAGGTTTGACTGCGAAAGCAATAGTACATGGCAATTATCCTGTTTATGGCGGAAATGGAATAGTTGGTTATCATTGTGATTACAATATAGATGGTGATAATATTATTATTGGCCGAGTTGGCGCATTATGTGGTAATGTCAGAAATGTGTTGGGGAAAGCATTCATAACAGATAATGCTTTTATTCTAACAAAACATGTGAATAGTATGAATGTGTTTGTTCTATACTTGCTTAGATTACACAATCTAAGGCAATATGCACGAGATGCATTGCAACCCGTTATTTCTAATACTGGGTTTAAGGATATAGGAATAATTGTTCCTCCACTTCCCCTTCAACAATCCTTTGCCTCCAAAATCGAATCGATAGAAAAACAGAAAGCAGCCATCACACAATCCATAGCGGAAACACAAAGGCTGTTCGACTATACAATGGACAAATACTTTGGTTAGGTATGAGGTAAGAAGTTGAAACATGAAAACCTCAAACTTCAAACCTCAAACCTCAAAACCTCAAAACCTCAAACCTCATACCTCAAAACCTCCTACCTGATGAGAAATTTCGACTACATAAAAGATCTTGGGCTGAACGACCTCTACCGCTTTTGCTCGGCGGCGGAGGAAAACCAATGGAGCAGTCCCGACTTCAGCGCCATCAATGCCCGCAAGGCGTTGGAATACATCGTCCGCGCCGTGTATTACCTCAAGGACATCGAGGTGAAGGAAAAGGCTTCGCTGTTCGAACTGGTCGACGGCGAGCCGTTCCGCGCGTTCATCAACGACGACAAGGTGATGATGGCCGTACACTATGTCCGCAAGGTGGGCAACAACGGCGCCCACACGGGCAATGTGACGCGCAAGGAGGCATTCTTCGCCTTGCTCAATATCTATAATGTGGTCGGAGCCATCCTCTTGAAACTGAAGCTGGTGGAAGAGGTGAAGCCCTTCGACAAGAACTTGATACCCAAAGCAGTGGAGACGCCTGTGGTGGTCCCTGCCAAGGTGGAGGTGAAGAATAATGACACCATCGTTGTGGCTGCCGACAAGGAATCGGTCGTCGACGCCACGCCAGTGGAGGTGCTCCCCACCGACCTCTCTGAGGCCGAGACGCGCAAGATGTTCATCGACCTGATGCTGCGCGAGGCAGGATGGGAGGTGCTCGAAACGGAAGGTATGGTGCAACCTTTGAAAGCCTGTATAGAGGTCGAAGTGCACGGAATGCCCAACGAAGAAGGCATCGGATTTGCCGACTATGTGTTGTTTGGCAGCAACGGACTCCCGCTGGCCGTGGTCGAAGCCAAGCGTACCACAGCCTCGCCGCTCAAAGGCAAACACCAGGCGGAACTCTATGCCGACTGCCTCGAGAAACAATATGGCGTCAGGCCGGTCGTCTACTATACCAACGGCTTCGAGACCAACATCATCGACGGCTTGGGCTATCCGCCGCGGCCCTTGTTCGGTTTCCATACCGCCGACGACCTGGAACGCCTGATACAGAAACGAGGCCGCAAAGACATCACCGATTTCTCCGTGAAAGACAGCATCACCGACCGCCACTATCAGAAAATGGCCATCAAAGCCGTGTGCGAGCATTACAACAAGAAGCATCGCAAAGCCCTGCTGGTGATGGCCACGGGAACGGGCAAGACAAGGGTGTCCATCTCGTTGGTCGATGTGCTGATGCGCAACGACTGGGTGAAGAATGTGCTGTTTTTGGCCGACCGCACCAGCCTCGTCAGCCAAGCCCACAAGAACTATGCGAAGCTGCTGCCCAACACCACCACTTGCGTGCTGAGCGACAAGGACAGCGACAAGAAGAAAGACCTCAATGCCCGCATTGTCTTCTCCACCTATCAGACGATGATCAACTATATCGACACGGATGAGAAACTGTATTCCGTGGGTCATTTCGACCTGATTGTCATCGATGAGGCGCACCGCAGCATCTTCGGAAAGTATGCCGCCGTGTTCAACTATTTCGATGCCATGTTGGTCGGCCTGACCGCCACGCCGCGTGAGGATGTCGACCGCAGCACCTACGAAATCTTCCAGATGGAAGAGGGCGAGCCGAATTTCGCCTACGAATTGGATGAGGCCGTGGCCGACCATTATCTGGTCAACTATCACGGTTTCAAACGCGGCTCGAAGATCATGAGGGAAGGCATCAAGTACGAGAAGCTGACGGAGGAACAAAAACGGCAGCTGGAATTGGTGTGGGAATACGAAAGTGGAAGGTATGAGGTCGGAGGTAAGAGGTATGAAGTCGGAGACTCAAACCTCAAACCTCCTACCTCAAAAGATCCTGCCTCACGAGATATTGATAGCAGTGAGATCTTCAGCTATATCTTCAACGAGAACACAATCGATGCGGTGCTGCAGGACTTGATGGAGAACGGCCTGAAGGTGCAGAGCGGCGAGCGCATCGGGAAGTCGGTCATCTTTGCCTACAACCACCGTCATGCGGAAATGATTGTCGGTAGGTTCAATGCGCTTTATCCCGAATATGGAGCAGGATTTTGTGTGCTGATTGACAACTACATCACCTACGCCCACGACCTGATCGACAAGTTTGAGGAACGCGACAAAGACCCACAGATTGCCGTTTCGGTCGATATGCTCGACACGGGCATCGATGTGCCCGACATCCTCAATCTCGTGTTCTTCAAGCCTATCAAGAGCAAAATCAAATTCTTGCAGATGATTGGCCGAGGAACGCGGTTGAGCGAAAACATCTTTGGTCCCGGCAAGGACAAGGAATGTTTCTACATTTTCGACTGGTGCGGCAATTTCGACTACTTCGACCAAAACCCCGATGGTCAAGAAGCACCTGCCACTCAATCGCTTACAGAACGGCTGTTTTGCTTGCGTTCCGAAATCGCTTTCCACTTGCAGCATCAGCAATGGCAAGAGGACGAATACTGCAAGAGCCTCCACGATGACATCAAAGCCTTGCTTCATGAGCAGGTTGAAACCCTATCGGACAGCCATATTTCAGTCCGCATGAAGTGGGAAGCCGTGAGCCATTTCAAGGAAAAAGAGGCGTGGACTTACATTTCCGACTTGGACTTGATGACCCTGAAAAACGACATTGCGCCGCTCTTGCCCAAAAGCACCTTGGACGAAAGCGCCAAGAAATTCGACGTGTTGACCCTGACCATTGAGTTAGGCTGCCTCGACAAGGAGGTGAACGCCACCAAGAGCATCCAGCGCGTGAAGTTGATAGCGGAGAAGTTGGAGGAAATGGCCACGTTGCCGCAGGTTCAGGCCAAGATGGGCACTATTAAAGAGGTGCTTTCCGATGTGGCATGGCAGAATGTGTCGCTGCAATGGCTTGAAAAGGTGAGGACCGACTTGCGCGACCTGATGAAATTCCTTTTGGGCGACAAGAAAAAATGGTTCGTTGTCGACATTGACGATGTCATCAGCGAGGAAGGAGAGGTCGAAGGTGTAACGCCGAGGGTCAGCTACAGGCAGCGTGTGATGGATTTCCTTGCCAACAACAGACATTTGCCCGTGTTGAACAAGATTTACAACATGGAGAAACTGGAAGATGCCGATTTCCGCGAGTTGCAGCGCATCCTTTGGGAAGAATTGGGCAGCAGGGACGAATACAAACAATACACCCAAGGCAAGATGTGCGGTGACAATGTGGCCGTACTCATCCGCTCCTTGATTGGTGTGGACAGGAAGGTGGCCATGCAGCGTTTCAGTAGCTTCATTTCCGGTGTCGAACTCAACTCAGAACAAGAGGAATTCTTGATGACCGTGATTAGTTATGTGTGTGAAAACGGCGACATTACCAAGGAAATCGTGGTGAACGAACCGCCTTTTGACGAGAGATTAGTCGTGTTCAGTGCCTATATGATTCCCTTGGCAAGATACATCGAAAACATTCATAATGTGGTGATTCCATTGTATCCTGTCAAAGAAAACGAGGTTTCAATGGCGGCAATTAAGTGATTTATAGATGCCCGCCACCGCGCATTCCAGCGTTGGCCTGACATGGCTGCTGGTGTCACATCTTACTTCAAGTCAATAAATGGCACCGAGTTGCCAAGCATATATTGAGGCATCTTGCCGTCCCATTTCTGCACGGCTTCATAATTCACCAACTTGGGGTTGCTCTCCAAAGCAGCCGCCTTGATGCTCATGGCCTCAGCTTCGGCTTGGGCCTTGATTTTGGTCTGCTTGGCCTGCTCCTCCACTTGAATGGTCACGTTCTTGGCTTTCAAGGCGTTCTGTTCAGCCACCTGCTTTTCCTTGATGGCGGTCTCGAAGTCGTCGTCGAAGTCGATGTTTGTAATCTGAAACTGGATGTTCATAAAGTAGTTGCTGTCCAAGGTCTGGCGCAGTGTCTGTTCAATCTCGCGGCGCACAGCATCACGGTTCTCAACGATTTCGGTGGCCGCAAAGTTGCCGAAGCTTTGTTTCATGGACGAGCGGATAAACGGCACCACGATGCGGTTGTGGTAGTCGTCGCCGACGTTTTTCATCAGTTTGCTGACGTTCTCGCGCACCAGGTCGTAGTTGATGGTGTATTCCACCTCCGAGGTCTGCACGTCCTTGGTGTAGCTGTTCTCCTTACCGTCGAATTTCTTCTGCTGCACGTTCACGCGCTTGATGGTCTGGATGAAGGGAATCTTCATGTGCAGGCCGTCACCGATGACCTCGTCGCTCATCTTGCCGAAGGTGGACAGCACGCCGCGCTCCGACGAGCGGATGGTGTAGAACGAAGAGAAAAAGATCAAGATGGCTAAAAAAGCCAAGAAGCCCCAAAGGATGTAGCGTCCGATTTTCTTTTTGTTGGGGTTGATGTTGATGTTGTAAGGCTGATTCATTGTAGTACTGTTTTGAATTGTTGATTTGTGGGCAAAAGTACACAATATTTTGAAATCACGGTCTTTTTCTATTTGTGTCGGAATTTTGTTTATCTTTGCCTCTTCATATTAAAACGAATACAAAATACTTAAATCAATGGATAACAGACTATTAGATAACAAACTCCCTTATTTGGTGGCCGACATGGACTTGGCCGCTTGGGGACGTAAGGAAATTGAAGTATCTGAACACGAAATGCCCGGCCTGATGTCGCTGCGCAAGAAATACGGCGACACGAAGCCGCTGAAAGGCGCGAAAATCATGGGCTCGCTGCACATGACCATCCAAACCGCTTGCCTGATTGAGACTTTGGTGAAGTTGGGTGCCACGGTGCGCTGGTGTTCGTGCAACATCTATTCCACGCAAGACCACGCTGCGGCAGCCATCGCCGAAACGGGCACTGCCGTTTTCGCTTGGAAAGGCGAAACTTTAGAGGATTATTGGTGGTGTACCAAACGCGCCATCACCTTCCCCGACGGCACAGGCCCGGACTTGATTGTTGATGATGGCGGCGATGCCACCTTGCTGATCCACAAAGGCTATGCCTGCGAGAATGACCCCAAGCTCCTTGATGCGCCTACGGGCAGTGCAGAAGAAGCCGCATTGATGAGCGTCATCAAGGCCACCTATAAAGAGAATCCTACCTTTTGGCACACGGTTGTGGCTGGCTGGAAAGGTGTCTCTGAAGAGACCACCACGGGCGTACACCGTCTGTATCAGATGCACGAGCGTGGCGAGTTGCTGGTGCCTGCCATCAACGTGAACGACTCAGTGACCAAGTCGAAGTTCGACAACCTCTATGGCTGCCGCGAGTCGTTGGCCGACGGCATCAAGCGTGCCACTGACGTGATGATTGCTGGTAAGGTAGTCGTGGTTTGTGGTTACGGCGAAGTGGGCAAAGGCTGCTCTCACTCGATGAAGAGCTACGGCGCCCGCGTTTTGGTCACCGAAATCGACCCCATCTGTGCCCTGCAAGCCGCCATGGAAGGCTTCGAAGTCACGACGATGGAGGAGGCCGTCAAGGAAGGCAATATCTTTGTAACCACTACAGGTAACTGTGACGTCATCACGCTGGAGCACATCCTGCAAATGAAAGACCAAGCCATCGTGTGCAACATCGGCCATTTCGACAACGAAATCCAAGTGGACCGCCTCGAAAAGACCGAGCATCTGAAGGAGAAAATCAACATCAAACCGCAAGTCGACAAGTACGTCTTCGACGACGGTCACTGCATCTTCCTGTTGGCCTCGGGCCGACTGGTCAACCTGGGTTGCGCCACTGGTCATGCCAGCTTCGTGATGAGCAACTCGTTCACCAACCAGACCTTGGCCCAGATGGACCTCTGGGAGAAACGTGGACAATATAAAGTAGGTGTGTACTGCCTGCCGAAGTATTTGGACGAGGAAGTCGCCCGCCTGCACCTTGAGAAGATTGGCGTGAAGCTGACCAAGCTCACGCAGAAGCAGGCCGACTACATCGGCGTGCCCGTTGAGGGACCTTACAAGTCGGACATCTACCGTTATTGATGTGATTAGTCTTTTGAAGTCTTTGTGACTTTCAAACGTTTTTTGGGAGCGATGCCTTGGGTGTTGCTCCCTTCTGTTTTATCCTTCTCAGCGATGATGATGAAGGCGGCGTCGCCGTAGGTGTTGTAAATTTGGCGTTTCTTCAGGTCGCGAATGGTCGATGGGAACTGTATCTCGATGAATCGGTTGTTCTTTCTGTCGTGTGTCACTGTGGCTTGTGTTTTCTCTTGGGTGATTTCGAGTCCGGTTTCTCCATCGAACCACCTCACAACGTATTGCGTCCCAACATCTTGTTTGCTAATGGGCAAGATGATGGCGTTGCTCTTTGAGCAAGGTCGAGGCTTCTTGTCTTCGTCCAAGGTGTAGACGTAGCCCTTCGTGTCGACTTTGGCATCGGTGTTGAAATGTCCTTTCGAAATTGATTTGTCGGTGAGGCGGCGCAAGGCTTGGTAGCTGAAGGCAGTGTCTTGGCACCAGCCGTAGAGCGTGTCTTCGTCGGCACTGGAAAGATAATAGGTCTCAATGCCGTTGGGGCATACCAAAGAGCTCTTGTTTGTCGAGACGGTGGTATGAGGGGTGAAAGAGTCGGGGAGGAGCGGGAGGTTTTTGCTGTAAGCCAACACGGGTGCATAGATGCGAAGCAAGTCCCTGTCGCGCAGGTAGCTCCATAACCAGATGGAACCGGGACCCATCGTGCCCGAAAAGAGCGAAGCCCAAATGCAGTTGTGCGTGTCGAATCCAAACGGATCTTTGTCTTTGTATTTCGGGGGAGCGGATTGCCCGAAACCGAACTCTCCGCAGAAGATGGGTTTGTCAGGGTAAAGAGGGCGATAAGTCGCAAATTTGTCGAATAATTGCTTGGTGCGTTGCTCTGCGGACTTGGCCTTTTGGATGTTGCCGTAGTTGTGGTATTGCACGATGTCGAGGTTTTTGTAGAGCACACCCCCGATGTAGTCTTTTTCGGAAAAAGGGCCAAGCGAGGTGCTGACAAGGTGTTTGAAGGGGTCGATGGAGCGGACATAGTCGGCCATCTCCTCGTGCCACTTGACGATGTTGGCGTGGAACGTCGCTTCTGGTTGGCCGTCGGCCGGGATGTTGTTGACCTCGTTCCATAACTCCCAACAAACGATATTGGTGGCATACCCCCAACGTGCAACGATGTAGCGGACCAGGTTTTTGGCAATCCTTTTGGCCTCTTTGTCGGTGAAGAACATCGTGGGCGACTTCAATCCGAGCACGGTTTTGTAAGGGTTGTTGTTCCACCGGCATGAGCTCTGGTGCATGTTGCCAAAGTCACCAAATGAGAACAAGCAGGGCATGACGTTGATGCCTTTCTCTGCTGCGTAGGCAATGATATGGTCGAGTTCGGCAGCGTCTTTTTGGTTGAGTGACGAGTCGAAATAAACTGTAGGCTTTTTGCCGTTCATCTGCGTGAATTCCGGCCCATAAAGCGAAAGGTATTGGTAGCGGGTGAGCCAAATGCGCATATAGTTGGCACTTCCAGCCATTTTATCGATATAATGATTGTAGTCATAAATACCTTTGGGATAAGCACTTGAACCTTTGTATTCGTACCATGCCACATTGGGCCCGATGGGGTAGAATGCTTGAAACTTCGACTTGCCATTTTGCATCACCTCGCGTTTCAGGTATCTTGTGTTGGCCATTCTGATGAAACCTTGGGCGCTACCGACCGACCTGCATTCAAAAGTGGTAGGGTAGTTGTCGCTTGCCGAAAGGGTGGCCTTGCCTTTGCGGTCGATGGCATGGAGGCTGAAACTCCATTTTCCTGCCTTGTTGGGCGTGAATCTCACCCGCCAACCCTTGTCGCGACTGGCCGAGGCCACTTCATAGTCGTCTTTCTGTTGGAAGGTATACCCTTCGTAATAGAACCCATTGACCTTGAAGGTTTTGCCATCAGGCGCCATGAATTCTGCGTACACATCGATGACTTCGGGGTCGTAAGGATTGTCGTATTTCCCCAGTTGGAACGACATCTCGAATAAACTAAAGACATCCACGGAGCTTGGGAATGAAAGGTTGGTGATGGCCGGTTGGGCGTAAACGAAGGCACACCAAAGTGTGAGAAGTGAGGCGAATAGTTTTTTCTTCATGGCATTGTATATGATTTCGGAGCAAAAGTAATAAAAATCCTAATCAATTCTTGTTGACAAGGTTTTGATGTGGGTAAAATTTGTATCTTTGCGAACAAAATTGCAGTGTGATGACTGCATGAAAACGAGTGTCAAAACAGAACAATGAAAATTGCAGTCAATACACGCTTGTTGCTGAAAAACAAGTTGGAAGGTATCGGTTGGGTGGCATACGAAACCTTGCGCCGCATGGTGAAGGACCATCCTGAGGTGGAATTCTACTTCCTCTTCGACCGCGAGCCTGACCCAATGTTTGTCTTCGGCGACAATGTGAAACCCATAGTGTTGTTTCCTCAGGCGCGGCACCCCTTCCTCTTCATCTGGTTCTTCGAGTTCTCGGTGAAGAAAGCCCTGAAGCAAATCCAGCCCGACCTGTTCTTCTCGCCCGACGGCTACCTTAGCCTTCGCTCCGATGTGCCACAAGTGGCTCAGTTCCATGACCTTAACTTCGAGCATTTCCCAAAGGACATGCCGAAGATACATCTTTGGCACTACAAGACTTTCTTCCCGCGTTTTGCCCGTAAAGCCAAACGCATCGTGACGGTGTCGGAGTTCTCGAAGCAGGATATCGTGGAGTGCTATGGCATTGAACCTGATAAGATTGACGTGGCCTATAACGGTGTGAATGAGAGGTTTGCGCCGATTTCTGAAGAGGAGCAGGAAAGGATCAGAGCCCATTATACCAACGGGAATCCTTATTTCATGTTCGTTGGCTCGTTGCATCCGCGCAAGAACCTTGCACGACTGTTCACGGCTTTCGACTTGTTCAAGAGCCAGACGCCTTCTAATGTCAAGTTGTTGATTGTAGGGGAGAAGCGTTGGTGGTCGGAGCCTATCGAGCAGGCTTACAGCCAGATGCGTTTCAAGGACGAGGTGGTCTTTGCCGGTCGCTTGAGTGCCGAGGACTTGCATCAGGTGACGGCAGCGGCCTTGGCTTCGGTGTATGTGTCGTATTTCGAAGGCTTTGGCATCCCGATTCTGGAGGCGTTCAAGTGTGAGACGCCCGTCATCACCTCCAATGTGACTTCCATGCCCGAGGTGGCGGATGATGCGGCTTTGCTCGTCGACCCCTTCAGCGAGGCCTCTATTGCCGAAGGCATGACGGAAATGCTTGATGAGAACGTGCGTGAGTCGCTTATTGAGAAAGGCAGGGAACGTGTCAAGGTTTTCTCGTGGGATAAAGCAGCGAATGCTATTTGGAATTCATTAATGAAAGCTATAGAAAAATAACAGATATGGAAAACATCATCATGTATCCGGCCGACAACGAAAAGGAAGCTGTGGACTGGAAAGCTATACAAGGACAACATATTACCGCCGTAAAACGCAACATATTGGTGCTCGGCTCAGGAGGCCGCGAACACGCTTTGGCATGGAAGCTTGCCCAAAGCGAAGGTGCCCATGTATTCATTGCTCCAGGCAATGCCGGAACAGCTCAAGTTGGCGTGAATGTGAATATAAAACCATCTGATTTTGAAGCTGTAAAAGACTTCTGCTTAAAGCAAGAGATTAAACTTGTCGTGGTAGGTCCAGAGCAGCCTTTGGTGGATGGCATCGTCGACTTCTTCAAAGGTGATGCCGAGCTGAAAGGGGTGAAGATCATCGGTCCCGACAAGCAAGGCGCCCAATTGGAAGGCAGCAAGGCATACGCCAAGGACTTCATGGAGAAATATGGTGTGCCGACGGCCAAGTGCTTCAAAGTCAACAAGGACAACCTCAACGAAGGCTTTAAGTTCCTTGAAAGCGTGAAAGCGCCTTACGTGTTGAAAGCTGATGGTCTGGCGGCAGGCAAGGGCGTATTGATTCTCAACGACTTGCAAGAAGCCAAAGACGAACTCGGCAAGATGCTTGACGGCAAGTTTGGTGCGGCTTCAGCCACAGTGGTCATCGAGGAGTTCCTGAAAGGCATCGAAGTGTCGGTGTTTGTGCTGACTGATGGCGAACATTATGTGTTGTTGCCCGAGGCCAAGGACTACAAGCGCATCGGCGACGGCGACCAAGGTCTGAACACGGGCGGCATGGGTGCCGTCTCGCCGGTCCCATTCTGCACACCTGAGTTCTTGAACAGGGTGGAGGATCGCATTGTGAAGCCGACCCTCAAGGGCTTGAAAGCCGAAGGCATCGACTATAAAGGCTTCATTTTCTTGGGTTTGATGAACGATGGCGGCAATCCTTACGTGATTGAGTACAATGTTCGAATGGGCGACCCTGAGACCGAGGCCGTGATGACCCGCATCGATGGCGACTTCGCCGAGCTGCTCATGGCTTGTGCCGACGGTCGTCTTGACGAGGTGCATTATGCCAAGTGCGAAAAGACGGCGGTCACGGTGATGATGGTCTCTGGCGGCTATCCTGAAGCCTATAAGAAAGGCATGATAATGAGCGGGTTGGACAATTTGAAGGACGTTGTTGCCTTCCATGCTGGCACAGCATTTGATGCCGAAAAGAACGTGGTCACGGCAGGTGGCCGTGTCATCGCGGTGACGGCTCATGGAGATTCGATAGAAGAGGCAAGGAGCATCGCATATCGGGAATTAGAGAAGATTCATTTTGAAGGTGTTAACTATCGCCACGACATTGGGCTTGACTTGATGAGGATGCAATGATTAAGTTTTTCAGACAGAGCTATGCCATTCAGTATGTGGTGATTGCCTTGATGGCCATTGCCCTATGGATACCGGCTTTTGTGTCAGGGAAGTTGACCATGGATTTGGGCGAGCCTGTGACCCCGATTTTTAACCTGGTGGACCGACTTCTAGACTTTGCTCCTTTTGTCCAGCATATCTTTGCCTTTGTCTTGTTGGTGTTTGAGACCCTGCTCTTCAACGCGATAATGGTGAAGAACCAAATTGTGGGCAAGGTAAGCACCATGGGCGCTTTTGTGTTTGTCCTGCTGATGAGTATGACCGAAACACAAACGAATTTCTATCC
The DNA here is from genome assembly GCA_017508895.1 of Bacteroidales bacterium. The sequence goes on along the minus strand of JAFWRA010000133.1, from coordinate 21,752 downwards.
TTTTGCCTTGTCTGTGCTTTTCATATTGTTGGTAATCAGCAATCTGTTTGACTCCTATTTGATGCCTAACGCCGAAATGAACCTTTTGAAGGCAGGGGCGTATCTTGCTTTGGCCTCCATGTGTTACTTCCCATCCATTGTTTTGATGTTTTGGGTAATGATCGTTCTGCCTATCGCTAAAAAAGGTTCCCTTCGCTTGCAACTGATTCCAATTGTCGGATTTCTGTTTGTCTATTTCTTTTATTTCGTCGGTGTCTTCTTGTTTGGCGATTTCCCAAGCATGTGGTTAGGGTATAAGGAGTATCTCTCCATGCTGCACTTCTCTGTTGGTGGCTTTAACTTGAAGACTATCATCTTGTTGTCACTTTTGTTGATAGCTACGGTATTCCTTTTCTTTGGCGGCAATAATTCTGGTTTCGAGAAGACTATTGCAGTGAGAATCAAGATTTCAATGACCACGATTATGGTTTTCTTTGGCGCGCTGCTCCTTTTTGTGACAGGCAATGTGCTGATGAATGGTTTGATTTTCATCGTCTTGTCTATTCTGATTTCCTATGCTTTCTCTTACATGGGGAATACGGGTTGGGCCAATCTGTTCCTGACCTTGTTCCTCCTAATGGTCTTTGCCAATCACTACTACTTTAGATTTTTGTAAGTTATGGGACTGATGACACATTATTCCGATAAGGTTGAGGCGGGATGCGATGAGGCTGGACGTGGTTGTTTGGCGGGTCCCGTTGTGGCAGCGGCAGTAATCTTGAAACAAGATGCGGATTACCCCGAACTGAATGATTCCAAACAGCTGACGGAAAAGAAAAGGATGCAGCTTCGTGAACTGATTATGCAGGAGGCTTTGTCTTACGGAATAGGCATCGTCTCTGCTCAAGAGATAGATGAAATCAATATTCTAAATGCTTCATTTTTAGCGATGCATAGGGCGTTGGATGAACTATCACTTGAACCTGAGTTGTTGCTGATTGACGGCAATCGTTTTAATCCATATAAGAAGGTGAAGCATGTTTGCATCGTGGGTGGCGACGCCAAATACCAATCCATTGCAGCGGCTTCCATCTTGGCCAAGACCACGAGGGACATGTTGATGGAACAATATGGAGAGCAATATCCCGTTTACAACTGGAAAAAGAACAAAGGTTATCCCACACAACAACACAAGCAAGCCATAGCTGACTATGGAACCACACCCCTGCATCGCCTGACTTTCAACATGGCCATTCAGTTAAAGTTAGACTTGAAATGAATAAAGGAAAATAATTTGAAAATTAAGTATTTACATATTGTTCTATTGCTTCTGGCTTTTCTTTGTCCTGTGGCCATTTTGAAGGCACAAGTCACTCCGCCCGACGAGGATTGGAGTGAGGTCGATTTTAAGGATACGGCATTGATTTCATCGCAAGCCTTTAGCGCAAAGATGGTGGATTATTTGTTTCGCACGACAACCGATGGCGACATGAAGCGTTTTGACAGCCTGTCAATGATAAGCATCTCCAATATCCTTGAAAGAGCTAAGGTTAATATGCGGGTTTACGAGTATGTTTTGGAATTCATGTTGAATGGATATACCAATATGGGAAGGACGCAAGTGATTGATTATCTTTTGAATTATCCAATGCTATCTGAAGGAGAGGTTTCAGTTGAGGAAGGCCATAGATTGGATTCCATCACTGAGCCGTATCAGTTGGTGAAAGTTGGTGCCAAGGCTCCTGATTTTATGGGAGTTGGCATCGAAGGCGAGACCTATCAGTTGTATCGGTCGGAAGCAAAGCGTGTTCTTGTCGTGTTTTGGTCGACAGACTGTGAGTATTGTCACGATTTCCTGACAAAAATACGAAGAAACCTTGATTTGAAGTCTGATTACGAGCTGGTTACCTTTGCGTTGGCTGATAGTCAGGAGGAGGTGGCCGAATCGGTAAGGCAACTGCGTTTGCAAGGCCATCATTTCTATGATCCGTTGCGATGGGAAAGCAAGGCTTTTTTGGACTATCACATCACTTCTACACCTACGGTTTTCCTGTTGGATGCCGAGAAAAACATAGTTTGTAAGCCTTATGACTGGGATGAACTAAAACTTTATATTAAATCGAATAAATAATTAAAAATTATAGTGTTATGAAATGTAGATTTTGTTTGTTGATGGCTTTTGTGGCTTTGGGCTTAGGTTCTGTTTTCGCCCAAGATGCCGAAAGCCGTTGGGTTGATTCGGTGTATAACAGCTTGACTTTAGAGCAAAGGGTTGGGCAGCTGATTTGTATGCGTGCCAACCAACCGAGCAAGCCTTTTTATGAAGATGTAGCAAAATACATCAAGAAGTACAACATCGGAGGCGTATGTTTCTTCCGTGCGGATGCGGATGCTCAGGTGCGAAAGACCAACGAATGGCAGGCCATGGCAAAGACCCCGCTGATGGTTTCCATTGATGCGGAATGGGGTTTGGCCATGCGCGTGAACAAGACCTTGGCCTATCCGTATCAGATGACCTTGGGCGCCATCGCCGACGATGAACTGATTTATGAGATGGGGCAACAGGTGGCTGAACAATGCCAACGCATGGGCATTCATGTCAACTTTGCTCCAGTGGCCGATGTCAACTCCAATGCGGCTAATCCGATTATCGGAATGCGTAGCTTTGGCGAGAATCCGCAGGCTGTGGGTGAGAAAGCCACTGCATACGCTCTCGGCATGCAGAGTAAGGGCTTGATTACCACGATGAAACACTTCCCAGGTCACGGCAACACGTCTACTGACTCGCACCTGACCTTGCCCACCGTGACCCGTACGATGGAAGAGGTGCACGACATCGAGTTGGCGCCTTTCCGTTATATGATTGAACAAGGTGCGAATGGAGCGATGGTAGGCCATCTCTATTTTCCGGCTATTGAGAAGGTGAAAAACACTTCATCCTCGCTGTCGTATGGCGTGGTCACCGAGCTGCTTAAGCAGAAAATGGGTTTTGAGGGCCTGATTTTCACCGATGGCCTCGATATGAAGGGTGTGTCGGAGAAGGTGCGCAACGATAGTGTGCCGTATGTGGCCTTCATGGCAGGCAATGATGTCTTGATTCTGCCTTCTAACGTGCCTTTTGCCATCAAGACCATTAAGGCAGCGGCGGAACGCGACCCTAATGCTGCAGCAAGAGTGGAGGAAAGCTGCAAGAAAATCCTGCGCTATAAGTATCGTGCCGGACTCAATCATTATAAAGCCGTGTCGACAGAAAACCTGATGACGGACTTGAAAAAGAAATCATACACCGACCTGCGTCAGCAACTATATGATGAGGCCGTCACATTGTTGCGCAATGACAATCAGGTGATTCCGCTGGCCAACAACAAGAAAATCGCGGTTGTGATGATAGGAAATGCCAAAAATGATGTGAATAACGGACTTGTGGAACGCGGCTATAGCACGACCTCTTTTGTCACGAGCAAGGATGAGATCGCGAACAAGTCGACAGACTGGCTGAAGAAACTGGAAAAGTATGACTTGGTGGTGGTCAGCATCGAGAAGACATCGATGTTTGCCAATAGTAACTACGGCATCAACGAGGCAACTGTGAAGTTCTTCAACCGTTTGGTGGCACAAAATGACGTGATTCTCAATTTGTTCGCTTGTCCATACGCTTTGGATATGTTCCGTATCAACAACAGCGTGAAGGCTGTAGTGGTAGGCTATCAAGACGAGGTGCCGGCAGTTGATGCAGTGGTGCGTCTGCTTGTGGGCGAATTGGAGCCTCATGGAACACTGCCTGTTTCGGTCAACAAATTCAAGTGTGGTGATGGCATTGTGGTCAATGCACCCGTAAAGAAAGCGCATTTGCTACCCTCAAAAGAAATGCCTGGCAAGGCTTTGCCTTCGGTAGGACAACAGATTCAGAATGAGCAGCCTATGCCGTTGCCGACGACTGAAATGGATCCGAAATATGAACATCGTCTTGATTCTGTTGCCAAGTCAGGAATCAGGAATGGGGCTTATCCGGGTTGCCAGATTGTCGTTATGAAAGATGGAAATGTGGTTTATGACAAGTGTTTTGGAAATTTTACCTACGGAGGCGGTCATAAGGTGCAGGCCGATGACCTCTACGACATTGCCTCATGCACCAAAATTTTCGCTTCCACGCTGGCCGTCATGAAGTTGTACGATGACGGGCTGATCGACCTGAACAAGACTTTAGCCGATTTTTTCCCCTATTTAAAAGGTAAGGCGCACGGTAAACTCAAACTCATCGACATTATGACGCATCAGGCTGGGTTGAAGGCATGGGTGCCATTCTACAAAGTGACAGTCGACGAGAATGGTCCGATGCGTGAGTTTTACAGTGATGAGATGGACGAAAGCCATACCATCAGAGTGGCTGAAAACCTTTTCCTTGTCAATGACTATGTGGACCAGATTTTCGATTCTGTGGCAAAGACGCCTTTGGGGAAAAAGAAATACTTGTATAGCGATATGGGCTTTTATTATATGCCAAAAATAGTGAAACTGATCACCAACCAAAGCATCCAGGATTATCTGAACGAGAAGTTTTACTTTCCAATGAACCTGTCCCATATCTGTTACCAGCCGTTGCAGCACTTCACTCGCGATCAGATTGCCCCGACGGAAAACGATACCGTGTTTCGCCGTCAGTTGATTTGGGGTGATGTTCACGACCAAGCTGCGGCCATGTTTGGTGGCGTCTCGGGTCATGCAGGGTTGTTTTCCAATGCCCGTGACTTGGCCGTTCTCATGCAGATGTTTCTCGATGAAGGCACCTATCAAGGCGTACAGTATTTGAAACCTGAGACGGTGCGTTATTTTACCAAGGCTCCTTTTGCTGCAAGCAACGACAACCGTCGCGGCATTGGTTTCGACAAGCTTCCCATCAACAAGAAAGGCACTTGTACGGCATCTAAGTTAGGTTCTATGAAAGGTTATGGACATACTGGCTTTACGGGTACTTTCGTATGGGCTGACCCCGAAAACAAGACTGTTATCGTGTTTCTTTCCAATCGTGTTTATCCCGATGCCGAGCCTAATAAATTGGTGCGGCAGGGCACCAGAACAGCTTTGCATGACATTCTGTATGAGGCTTATCCCTTGTCAAAATGAATGTCGTGGGAGAAATTGAGGACTTTTTTTTAAGGTAATGGTTTTTTTCACTACCTTTGTGCCTTAATTTCGAAAACGACAAATATTTTTTAATATGAAGAATGACACTTATTTTCCCAGTATGCTTCCTGCCGAAGAACTTGCGCAGTTGAAGTACATCCCAACCCTTCCCGAATTTGTAACATGGATTGGGCAGAAATGGACCGACCTGCCTTGCTTATCCGATACCGTTAATACATTGAACTACGGTCAAGTGTGCGATATTGTGGCACGCAAACGCGCCTTGCTTTGCGTCATGGGCTTGCAAAAAGGCGACAAGGTAGCCATCATCGACAATACCACTGTGGAAGCCGTGGAAATGTTTCTTGCCGTCACATCGGCGGGCTTCGTGGCCATCAATCTGCCTTCGCAACTGCCCCCTCAGGCCATCGTTGGATGCTGCATGAAGTTTGGTGTGAAGGTGCTTGCCGCTGGCAAAGACTTCATGGATGCCGTGAAAGATGCGCCTTGCAAAGTGGTTGCCATCACGGATTGTGCCGACCATACGGCTCCAGTCGCAGTGGTCGACAAGAACGATCCTGCAGCCATTTTCTTCACGGGTGGCACGACAGGCGCTCCCAAGGGTGCCGTTCTGCCTCACAGGGCCTTGATGCGTGGCGCTTTGAACGGCGTTTACGCTCCTGGACATCAGTTGGGTTGTCACCGTTATGCCTGTGTGCTTCCGCTCAGCCATGTGTTTGGCTTGATTCGCAGCACTTTGTCGGTACTGTTTGAAGGTGGAGCATGGTACGCAGCCGCTAACACCAAGGAGACCATCACCAAGTTCCCGATGATCAAGCCGACTTGCCTCGTTGCCGTTCCAGGCATTTGTGAAATCTTGCTGGGTCTCGTCAAGATGTATGGCGCGCCTTTCCTCGGCGGGAACCTGAAGTTCATCATCTCTGGTGCCGCCAATGTACCTCCGAAACTCATCGGTGAGTTTGACAAACTGGGTATCAGTCTATTTGCTGGTTATGGCATGACAGAAGGTGCCAACCTTACCACGGGTAACATCGATGTCGTGGCCAAACCCACCTCAGTCGGTAAGCTGTATCCCGAGCAAGAAGCCAAGGTGGTCGACGGCGAGTTGTGGTATCGCGGTGACAATGTGTTCCTCGGCTACTATGGTGACCCGGAAAAGACTGCTGAGACCCTCACTCCCGATGGTTGGGTAAAGACGGGTGACCTCGTTCGTTTCGACGATGAAGGCTATATGTACATCGTAGGCCGTATCAAGAACCTCATCATCCTTTCCAATGGCGAGAATGTCAGCCCTGAAAGCATCGAAGAGCCGTTCTACAAGGACAGCAAACTGCGTGACTGCCTCGTCAAGGAAGACGAAGTGGATGGCCGTCAGGTGATTGCCATTGAGATTCTTCCGCGCATGGAAGAGTTTGGCAATGAGCCTTGGGAAGTGGTGGAAGCCTATTTCAAGGACCTTGTCGGAAAAGTCAATGCCACGTTGCCCACAACCCACCAGGTCGGCAAAATCACTGTGCGCAAGGAAGACTTCAAGCGTACGGGTGCCATGAAAGTCTCACGCAATTAACTTACGCCATGGAAAGAGAAACCATTTTGAACGAACTGAAGGAAATCTTGATACTCATCAAGCCTTCAATGGATTTGGCGAAGGTCACAGAGGAATCACAACTCGTGCGTGATGTGGGTCTCGACTCACTGACTATTTTGCTGCTGAGCCTGGCTATCGAGAACAAGTTCGGTTTCAAGTTTGACGGCAACCCGAAGTTTACCACAGTAGGAGAGGTGATCGACTATATCAGTTCAAACACAACGCGTTAGCCTATGTCAATCCAAATTATAAAGGTGGAAAGTCACAAGCAACTGAAAAAGTTTGTGACTTTCCCCCTCAAACTATACAAAGACTGTGAGAACTGGGTGCCGGCCTTGGAAGGCGATGAATATGACACGTTCAACCTGGAGAAGAACGGCGCCTACGACTTCTGCGAAGCCAATTGCTTCTTAGCTTATCGTGGCGATGAGATAGTGGGTCGCGTTGCGGCCATCATCAACCATAAAGCTGACGACGAGCAGCACCTCGTCCGTTTCGGTTGGCTTGATTTCATCGAAGACGAAGAAGTGCTTCGCGCACTCATCAACACTGTTGCCGAATGGGGTAAACAACGTGGTCGCACCGAGATGAGAGGCCCTTGGGGCTTCACCGACATGGACAAGGAAGGTCTGCTGGTTGACGGTTTCGAGCATCTGAGTCCCTTCACCTGTCTCTACAATTTCCCCTATTATGGCACGATGTTGGAGCAACTCGGTTTCAAGAAAGATGTGGACTGGACGCAAAGAACCCTCTTGGTGAGCAAAGAATTGCCCTCCATGTTCCAGTTCACCAATCTGATTGAGGATAGGTTTAAAGTCCATGTGGTCAATCCCCGCAGCATGAAAGACATGGCCAACCGCTATGGAATGGAGATATTCCACATGTACAATGAGGCTTTTGCTCCTTTGCATGGTTTCTCACCTTTGACTGACAAGCAGATAGAGGCTTATCTGAAGACTTACGTTCCTATTTTGGACAAGGATTTCGTGGCGGTTGCCGTCAATGACCAAGACAAGCCGATAGGCTTCCTCTTCTGTGTGCCTTCGCTCTCAAAGGCTGTGAAGAAATCCAACGGGCGTTTGTTCCCCTTCGGTTTCCTGAACATCTTGAAAGCCTTGAAGAAAAACGACACGCTTGAGGCCTTGATTATGGGTGTCATGCCTGAGTATCAGCAATGTGGAATACCCGTGCTGATGTTTAAGTACCTGCACGAAAACTGCATCAAACGCGGTATCGACACCATCATCATGAACCCCCAATTGGAGGAAAACTACAAGGTGCAGTCGCTGTTTGGCGACTACAAGACCGAACCCTTCATGCGCCGCAGGGCCTACAAGAAGAGCATTTAATGGATTTCATAAGTATTGATGATGCCGATGGCTTCTTCAAGTACCATCTTGACCAAAGTGTTATCTGACACACGATAGGTCAATTCGACAGATTTGTAACCACCCTTTGGCACCTTGCCTTTGGCAACGATGGAGATGTTTTTCAGTCCTTTCTCCTCGGTGACAATCAACTCAGCGTTGTTGTCGGTGGCGGCTTGTTCCCAGTTGCCTGACAGGCAGTTCAACAAGGTGGAACGTTGCAACCCTACCATCTTCACTTTCTCGGAATCAAGCTCAACCTTCTTGCCATCCATGTTGATTTTCACTATGTTGCCTTCAACCTTGAAGTAATCACCTTCAGGCTCGGAGTAAATCATGCTGAGTTGGTCGACGCCGTCGAAAGTGAGGTGACCGGCTTTTTCGGTGGTCTTGCCCGATACCTTCATTACTTTGGTTTGGGTAAAGTCGGTGTCGAAAGTCTGTTGCGCAAATGCCGTTAAGGAGAACAGCATTGCAATGATTAATGTAATGTGTTTCATTATTTTAAATTATCTAAATAGGTGACTACATCGTTGACAGTTTCAAATTTGGCCAAGGCCTGGTCGGGGATGACAATGCCATAGTCGTCTTCAAGACGCATGAGCAACTGGAGGATGTCGACGGAATCGGCGCCGAGGTCTCTCTTGATTTGGGCATCCAAAGTAACCCGCTCCGGGTCAATGCGCAATTGACGCGCTAAGGTGGCTTTTACTACTTCGTACATATTATTCAAATTCAAGGATTTAATATTCAAGGATTTAATATTCAAAATTCAAGATTCAAAATTCTGCATTCCACATTCATCATTCTGCATTCATCATTCAATACTCATAGTGTTCATACCTCATAATAATCTCTTCCATCTTGGATGACAAGGAACTGACTTCCATCTTGTAGGCTTGCTCGATGCATTTCTCCACTGCAGTCGCCTTGCTTGAGCCATGGCCTTTCACCACGGTCTTTGAAGTGCCCAACAACACGCTACCGCCGTAATTTTGGTAGTTCATGAACTCCTTCTCCTCCATAAACATCCGTTTCATCAAGAGCGCACCTAATTTATATATGGGCCTCGAATAAATGTCTTTCTTCAACTTCTTCAGCAGTTCCAAGGCTGTGCCTTCAGTGGTCTTCACCAACACATTGCCCGAGAAACCGTCACAAACCACCACATCGTAGTTGCCCGAAAGCAAGTCGCGGCTCTCCATGTTGCCCACAAAATGGATTTCGGGGGTCTCACTCAGCAAAAAGTATGCCTTTTGTCTGATTTCATCGCCTTTTTCCGCTTCTTTTCCCACATTGAGCAAGGCAATGCGTGGTTTTTCAATATTGTAGACCTTCTCCATGTACAGGCTCGACATGATGGCGAACTGCCTCAGATGCTCAGGTGTGACCTCTACGTTGGCTCCGCTGTCGCAGATACCGACGATACCTCCATTCATGGTGGGCAGGATAGGGCAGAAGGCAGGACGGATGACCCCCTTCACGCGGCCGATGCGGGTCAAGGCAGCGGCCACAAGAGCACCCGTGGAGCCAGTGCTCACCATGGCATTAATGTCGTCGCAGTCGCGTAACATACGGACAGCCTTGATCATCGAGCTTTCCTTTTTCAATCGGATGACGTCGATGGGGCGTTCCTCGCAACCGATGACCTCGGGCGCGTGGACAATCTCGAGACGCGAGGCATCGTAGTTCTTGCTTTTCAAGCAGTTTTGGAGCGTGGCCTCGTCACCCGTGAGAATGAGATACAGGTCGGGCATTTTGGCCAAAGCAGCCAAGGCTCCGTCCACATTGGCTTCGGGGCTATGGTCGCCGCCGAAACAGTCTATCAGGATTTTTATCATAGTCAAAGAAGTTTTTTTACATAGCAACGGTGACGCTTGATCTTCTGTTCGTCAAAGCGTTTCCATTGATTCTGTATGGCGTAATTGTCTTCCAGGTTCATGTTGGTCTCAGCGTATTCCACATTCTTCAGCATGTTCATCAAACCCGCAGAGACGATGATACTCACGCCTCGGTTGAGCCACTCAGGGTCGACACCGATGAGGCAGAGGTCGATGACATTGGGCTTTTTCAAGGCTTTAAGCAGACGAACCAAGGCGGCTGGTGTTAGTCGGCCACCCGATGGCCGCACGGCATCGGCGATGGCAGGGAAAGCCAGTCCGAAGCAAATCATCTTATCGTTTTCGTCCAAAATGACAGCCACATTCTTCACGTCGATGACCAAGCGGAAGTTGTCGATCATCATCTTTTTCATGCCCTCGGTAAAAGGCACAGTGCCGTAAAGCAATTCGTATGACTTATCAAGCAATTCGAAGATGCCATCGGCGTATTTCTTCAGGAAATCGTTGGTGTTGCGTGCCGTACCCAAATGCAGGTTATAGCGTTTCATCACGAAAGCAGCAAGCTTGTCGACCTCGCCGTCATAGTCCTTGGGAATGCGGATGCGGCTGCCCGTCCAGTCGACGTCTTTCTGATAGCCATAGTTCTCGATAAAGGTCTGATAATAAGGGAAGTTATAGGTCTCCTCGAAGGTGGCTGGATAGTCGAAACCATCAATCAATAGGCCTTCGCGCTCGAGGTCGGAGAAACTCAACGGGCCAACCACCTCGTTCATTCCTTTTTGGAGAGTCCAGTTTTCCAGGGTCTTAAAGAGTTCTTTTGCCACTTCTTCGTCCTCGATGACATCAAAACGGGTGAAACGAACTTGTTTCTTGCCCGTTTTCTCATTGGCGGCACGTTGGATGATGCCTGAGATGCGTCCCGCCATCTTGCCATCTTTGTAGGCATTGAAATAGACGGCTTCGCACATGTCGTTGTAAACAAAGTCCTTACGGAAGATTTTCTTCTCGTCCAAATACAAAGGCGGCGTGAAGTAGGGATTGCCCTTGTAGAGCTTCAAAGGAAAACCAAGGAATTCCTTCTGTTGTTTTTTAGTCAGTACCTGTTCGATAGTTATCATAAGGGTTGTTAGTTTGCAGTTGTTCAGTTAAGGCAGGTTGCTGAGTACTGAGCTTGTCGAAGTATAGAAGCACCGTCAAAACAAGTCGGCCCTTCGACGGGCTCAGGGACCTTAGCTTTTATTAGCGATGTTTGGCATGGAAACAAATGCCGATGGCGTTGGGGCCGCAGTGGCTGCCGATAGTCGGGTTGACGGGGGTGATGATGACGTTCAGGTCGTCGCCAAACTTCTCTTTCAGTTGGCGTTCGGCCTCAGCGGCGATGTCGAGGGCGTCTGAGTGGCCGATGACCACGCGGTGGGCCTTCACTTCTTCACCCAATTCTTCAACATATTTCACCAAGCGGGCAATGGCTTTGGCGCGACCCGTTTCCTTGCCGATGCTAACCATCTTTCCTTCGTTGTCCAAATAGATAATCGGGCGGATGCCGATGAAGCCGCCCATGGTAGCTGCCAAGCCGCTCACGCGACCGCTGCGACGGAAGAACTTCAGGTCGTCGGCGAAGAAATACATCGGGAACTTCGGCACTTCCACTTTGGCCCATTCCACGATTTCCTCGGCGGTCTTGCCTACCTTGTACATCTCAGCGCATTCAAGCACCACATTATATGACAAAGCTGTAATACCCAAAGTGTCGATTTCATAGAACTTGCGCTCAGGGTATTTTTGCTTCAGTTTCTCCAAAGCCTGTCTCATAATGGTGAAGGTGTTGGAGGTGCCCGACGAAAAATGCACGTAGAGGATGTCGTTGCCAGCGGCAAACTCAGGCTCGAAGTATTGGATGTAAGCCTCTTCACTCATGGCACTGGTGGTCGGCATGGTGCCAGCGCGGAGCATGTCGTAGAACTTGTGGAAGTCGAATTCGTCGAAGTCGATATAGGGGTAAATCACTTGTTCACCCACGGTATAAGGCATACTGATGAGTTTGATGCCATAGGCGGCACACTCCTTGGGAGTGATGTCGCAATCGGTGTCGCTAAAAAAAGTCAGCATTTTGTGTTTTTTTTATTGGACTATGACCAGTGACTATGACTATGACAGCTTTCACTTACGTTGGAGCGGTCATAGTCATTGTCACAAGTCATTGTCGAAAATTCATTCATATACAAACAATTATATAATCGTAAACCGGCTGTGCGCCGTTGTTCAACATAATTTCAAGGTTCTTGTATCGGGTTTGCAGGTCGGCGACGAGGCGTTCTGCTTCTTCTGAAGGGACGTCCTCGCCATAAAAGATTAGCATCACATCGCGAGAAGCTGCGCCAAGACGTTCAATGAGTTCTTTGGCAGCCGTTTCGCGGTTGGGGCTGTCGGAAAGGATTTGCTTGCCGCAGTAGCCCACATAATCACCCGTATGGACGCTCACTTGCTCGCCTTCGGCATCGCGGATGGCAGTGGAGACCATGCCTGTCACTACAGATTGCATTGTTTCCGTGACGCTCGCGATGACCTCGTCAACATTGGGATTGTCGCGGTCGATGTAGCCGATACCATAGTAGCCTTCGCCAATAGTGGTCGACGGAAGTACATGGATGTCAGCGTCTTTATAGAGTTCGGCAGCCTGGTCGGCGGCCATCTTGATGTTCTTGTTGTTGGGGAAGACAAGGATGTGCTGCGCGTTGATGCGGGCAAAAGCATCGAGGAAATCCTGCGTTGAGGGGTTCATCGTCTGACCACCAGCAATCACTTCATCCGCGCCAATCTCATGGAAGGCCTGGATGAGCCCGCCACCTGAGGCTACGGTCACGATGCCGTAAGGCTTGGGCGGTAGCTTGAACGAAGCATTGTTCTGGTTCGTCGATTGGTGGTGTTGCAGTGCCATGTTCTCGATCTTGATGGTCAGGAACTCGCCATATTTCTGTATCTCATTAAGGATCTCACCAGGGGTGAAGGTATGCACATGCACTTTCACAATGGTGCCTTCGCGGAAGGCTACCACCGACTCGCCAACGCGGTTCAGATAGTCAAAGATTACCTTTTCATCGAAGGTGTCGAGATCGACTTTTGAGCGCATCAAACGGAGCAGGAATTCCGTGCAGTAGCCGAATTCCAAGGTGCTGTCTTCGGTGAACTTGTCGAGTTCAACGGTAGGTGTAGCGGCCGAAGTAGGTGCGATTTCTTCTTCTGAAATGATGCCGTTCAAAGCCTCGTTCATGCCTCGGAAGATGCTCACTAGTCCAGCGCCGCCGCTATCGACCACACCTGCATCTTTCAGCACTTGGAGCAGTTCGGGCGTATGGTCAAGGGAGACCTGCATGGCCTCCAATAAGGTCTCAAAATAATGGTTCAAGTCGGCACTGCTATCTGCGCCTGCCACGCCTTCGCGCAGTACGGTGATGATAGTACCTTCAACGGGAATGGGTACGGATTTGTAAGCCTCTTCCACAGCGGATTGCATGGCATTGGCGAAGGCTTTTGTGTCGGCTTCGATGACGCCTTGCAGACCTTTGGCGAGGCCAGCGAAGATTCGTGAGAGTATGACGCCAGAGTTGCCTCTTGCGCCGAGCAGCATACCCGAAGAAGCGGCTGAGGCTAGTTCAGAAAGGGTACCGAGTTGGTCGTTCAAGGCAGTACACCCCGCCTTGAGGGTCATCAGCATGTTGTCGCCCGTGTCGCCGTCGGGGATGGGGAAGACATTGAGGTCGTTGATGACCTTTTTGTCCCTGCCCAGTTGCACCGCGCCTTGGCGCAGCATAGCGGCGAAAGTCAGGCTGTCGAGTTCAGTGGTTTTCTGCATGCAGAATGTTTTTCAAAAAGTCTGCAAAAATACGGAATTTATTCACTTCATCCATTGCCAATCTTAGTTACTCATTTTTAATCTGAATAATTTTGGCCAAAACTATTCTTTTTTCATGGTTTTGGCTAAAAATGATGTAAAAATCAGCCAAAACTTGTATTTTTATATAGTTTTGGCTAAGAATTAAATCTTTTTTGTATTTTTGCAGTGTCAAATAATGGAAAAAGTATGGAAAAGACAACTACCATCATAGGAAGGGAAAAAGAAATCACTGAGTTTGAGAAATATGTTAAGTCGGGGAAACCTGAATTTATCGCAGTTTATGGTCGGCGCAGGGTTGGGAAGACTTTTCTAATTAATCAAATCTTCCATGGAAAGATGGCTTTTTCTATGACGGGTGTCCTTGAAGGCAATTTCGACGAACAGGTGGATGCCTTCTTGGATGCTATGGATCTCTATGGCTTTGAAGTCAAAGAGCGGCCTGCTACTTGGATGCGGGCGTTCACTTTGCTTCGCAAGGCTTTACAACCCAAGGTGGAAACGGGCGATGAGTGTATAGTTTTCTTGGATGAAATCCCCAGTTTTGACACGCACGGCTCGGGGTTCACCAAAGCTTTGGGACATTTTTGGAACAGTTGGGCTTCGCTTTATAACAATATGAAACTCATCGTTTGCGGAAGTGCCACCACATGGATGATCAAGAACATCATCGATAGCCATGGCGGACTGCATGACCGCATCACGCACGAGATGAAACTGCTGCCTTTTACCCTCAAGGAAACCGAGCAATACCTTGTCAATAATGGATTCCATTGGAGCCGCCTCTCGATAGTTCAGTCCTATATGATGTTCGGAGGTGTGGCTTATTATCTTAGCCTTTTAGATTCCAGCCTGAGCTTGACGCAAAACATTGACAACCTGTATTTTGATGCCAATGGTTCATTGCGCCGCGAATACAAACGCTTGTTCAAAACCTTATTCCGCTCACCAGAACCTTATACCGAAATTGTGGAATTGCTGGCCCGTCGCAAAAAGGGACTGACACGCGCTGAACTGATCCAAAAGCTGAACAAGGATTCTGGGGGGAACCTGTCAGAACTGCTTGATAATCTGTTGGAGTGTGGCTTAGTGCGGAAATACAAAGTGCTCGAAAAAAAAGTAGTGAAAAGCAAGGGCAGTATTTATCAGTTGGTGGACATGTTTTCACTATTTCATATCCAATTTGCCGACAAATCGGGGAGCGACAGTCATTATTGGGCCAATCATTTGGGAACGCCAGAAACCAACACATGGTTGGGATTGGCATACGAACGTGTTTGTCTATTGCATGTCGGCCAAATCAAAGAAACGCTGCACATCGACACCATCGCATCTGAACAATACAGCTGGCGGAGCAAGGAAAGCTCGCCCGCCGCGCAAATCGACCTGATTATTGACCGCGCTGATGATGTGGTCAATGTTTGTGAGATTAAATATTCAGGAAAGGAATACAGCCTATCGGAAGAGGAATCGAAGAAGATGGCCTACCGATTGGAGACTTTCCGCCGCGAAACGGGAACGCGACAAAGCCTTTACCTCACCCTGATTACCGCTGCGCCATTGGCTGAAAATGCTTGTTCCGACGACATTCCTGTCAAATTGGACATGAATGCGCTGTTTGGGTGATTCTCTTGCTTTTCTTTTTCCATCCACTTCATCCATTTCCATCCCGAATTATCCATTTTGGATACAGTTTCTGTATCTGATTTGGATAATTAAAGTATTGATTATCAAATAATTAATTTGATTGTTTTGGGATTTATTGTATTTTTGCGGCGATAAAAGACAAATGTATTCGTCTAAAGCTAAAAGAAAATGGAAACAACATTGCCCCTCGTTTCTACAATTGCCACTGCTGTTTCAGCAGTTGTTGCAGCCGTAACATTATTGCTCGCCTTTCTTAAGTATCGCGAAAGATCAAGAACAGAACATGCAGAACGAATGCTGGATTTGTTAGCAAGAATTCGAAAAGACAAAGACATTACTGAGTTCTTTAGAAAAATCGATTTCTCAGAAGGCGGTTGGTATGAAGATGGCTTTGCCAATAGTGAGTTTGAGAAAACCGTTGACAATGCTTTACTCCAATTTGAACACATCTTGTATTTGAAGGAGCAGAAGCTTCTGACCGAGGATGAGTTTTCACACTATCGGTATGAAATTGACAAAATTGTAGATGATAAGGATGTGCAAAAATACTTCTTCAATCTCTATCATTACTCGCAAAAGGCCAAACTGCCCTTCAAGTTTGAAAAATTGATGAAGTATGGTGTTGAGAATCAGTACATTGACAAGGATATTTATAATAAGGAATCCAAAAATTATGGTAAAAAACGATTAAACTTCTGATAATATGAAAAACCAAATAAAACCCTTTTTCTGTCTCGTTCTGCTGCTGTGTGCGGTGGGGATAGGGAAAATGAATGCGCAAGCCAACACCTTCGGCACAAGAGACTTGTGCGGCGTAGTCTTTGACCTCTATGACTCCTACGGCGACGGCTGGCAAGGCAACAAACTCACTATGAGCTACGAGGGCGGCTACGAGGAAATCACTTTGAACAGCGGTTCGTCAGACTCACAAACCCTTTTTTTCCCTGACGGTGTCCACATCACCCTCGGATGGGTCATGGGCGACTGGACTTCCGAGTGTTCGTTCAACCTACACTATGCCAACGGTAACGTCATCTATTATGGCGAGAACCTAAGCAGCAGTTTCTCGTTTGAGTTCGATATGGACTGCGAGGAGATGCCCACCACCGTTTTCAACATCATCGCCACGGCCCATCCCACAGAAGGCGGCTTGGTGACAGGCAACGGAACTTTTGAAGCTGGCCAGTCTTGCGCGGTGACCGCCATGGCCAACGAGGGTTATGCTTTCATGTGTTGGACTGAAAACGGCGACATTGTTTCAACTGATGCCGAGTATTCCTTCGTCGTAACTGGCGACAGGGGTTTGGTGGCCAACTTCGGCGACAACACCCCTATCGACTTTGTAGACGACAATGTAAAGGCCCTTTGTTTGGCCAACTGGGACTATAACGGTGACGGAGAGCTGAGCTATGGAGAAGCCGCCGCAGTAACTGATTTGGATTATGAGTTTTATCACTATGACCAAATCACATCGTTTGACGAATTGCAATACTTCATCGGATTGACTTCCATCGGAGAAGCTGCGTTTGCCGAGTGTTGGAACTTGTCTTCAATTGTCATCCCCAACTCCGTCACTTCCATCGGAGGCGGTGCGTTTTCCAATTGCTGGAACCTGCCCTCGATTGAAATTCCCAACGCCGTCACTTCCATCGGAGACTTTGCGTTTCGTGGTTGCACCAGCCTAACTTCTATGATGGTTGCTTCGGGCAATACATACTATGACAGCCGCGACAACTGCAATGCTATTATCGAAACAGCCACAAACACGTTGGTCGCAGGTTGTAAAAACACGGTTATTCCCAACTCCGTCATTTCAATCGGAGACGGGGCATTTTTCGGTTGCCTCGGCCTGACTTCGGTGGAAATCCCCAATTCCGTCACTTCCATCGGAAGCCAAGCGTTTGAGGGTTGCACCGGCATGACCTCGGTGACCATCGGCAACTCTGTCACTTCCATTGGATACTTTGCGTTTCAAGATTGCTCCGGCCTGACTTCGGTGGAAATCCCCAACTCTGTCACTTCCATTGGATACTTTGCGTTTCGTGGTTGCACCGGCCTAACCTCTATGATGGTTGCTTCGGGCAATACATACTATGACAGCCGCGACAACTGCAATGCCATTATCGAAACAGCCACAAACACTTTGGTCGAAGGTTGTAAAAATTCAGTTATCCCCAACACCGTCACTTCAATCAAAGGCGGTGCATTTTACTATTGCACTGGCCTGACTTCGGTGGAAATCCCCAACTCCGTCACTTCCATCGGAGACCAAGCGTTTGAGGGTTGCACAGGCTTGACCTCGATGACCATCGGCAACTCCGTCACTTCCATTGGATATGCGGCGTTTCAAGAATGCGCTGGTCTGACTTTGGTGGAAATCCCCAACGCCGTCACATCCATCGGACCCCAAGCGTTTATCGGTTGCAGTGGCTTGACTTCAGTGACTATCCCGAGTTCCGTGACATATGTGGGTTATTACGCGTTCTCGGGTTGTGACATGACCTCTGCGATGGTGCTGGCCGAAACGCCACCCGAATGGGATTATGACATTTTTGATAGTGGTCTCTTTGTCTATGTTCCCTGCGGATCGGAGGAGGCATATACCTCCATCGGATGGGGAGGCGCGTGCAACATCTTCGGCCTGTGCGATGGCACGTTGACAGTAGAGGCCGTGCCCGCTGAATGTGGCACGGTGAGCGGAGGCGGGTCGTATGCGGCAGGTACGGAATGCACGATTACCGCGACAGCCAACGACGGCTACGCTTTCAGCAACTGGACCCTTAACGGCAACGTGGTTTCCACCAAAGCCGAATTCACATTCCAATTGGCTGGCGACATGGCTTTTGTGGCTCATTTCGTTCAGGACGGCATCATTGTCTTCGCCGACGAAAACGTGAAAGCCATCTGCGTGGCCAATTGGGACTTCGACAGCGACGGTGAGCTAAGCTACGCCGAAGCCTTTGCCGTGACCGACTTGGGTAATTGGTTGGGTGAGTGCCCTTTCCTGGATACAGACATCGGCACATTTGACGAATTGCAATACTTCATCAATTTGACTTCCATCGGAGAAGGTGCGTTTGCCGAGTGCGATAACCTGTCCTCGATTACAATCCCCAACTCCGTCACTTCCATCGGTGGTTATGCGTTTTGCAATTGCTGGAACCTGTCCTTGATAAAAATCCCCAGCTCCGCCATTTCCATCGGAGACCATGCTTTCCAATACTGCTCGAACCTCACCTCGGTGGAAATCCCCAGCTCCGTCACTTTCATCGGAGACAATGCTTTCCGATACTGCTCGAACCTCACCTCGGTGGCTTTGTTGGCAACCGTTCCGCCAGCATTGGGCGACGGGGTATTCGAGTATGTTAATTCTGCCATGCACGTATATGTGCTATGCGAATCGGTTGAGGCTTATACGAGCATCAATTGGGGCGGATTCAGCAACATATATGGAATGTGCGGTGGTACGGTTGCCGTTTCGGCCAGCCCAACCGAGGGCGGCACGGTTACAGGCGGCGGAACATTTGAAGCTGGCCAGTCATGTACGGTAACAGCCTTAGCTAACGAAGGCTATACTTTCTGGTGTTGGGCTGAAAACGGCTACGGCCACGTAGTGTCGTACGATGCCGAAATTTCTTTTCCCGTAGCTGGCGACAGGAACTTGGTGGCTCATTTCGCCATGTTGTCCACCATCACTGCCACTGCCGAACCCGTCGAGGGCGGCATCGTTGAAGGCGCTGGCGAATACGAATTCAACAGCACTTGCACCGTGACGGCCACGGCCAACGAAGGCTACGCTTTCATGTATTGGACTGAATACGGCAATATAGTGTCATACGATGCCGAAATTTCTTTTCCCGCAGCTGGCGACATGAACTTGGTGGCTCATTTCGTTCAGGCTGGCGCTGACATCATTGTCTTCGCCGACGAAAACGTGAAAGCCATCTGCGTGGACAATTGGGACTTCGATAGCGATGGCGAGCTGAGCTATGCCGAAGCCGCTGCTGTGATCGATTTGGGCTATGTGTTTCAAGGAAATCAACAAATCACCTCATTCGACGAGTTGCAGTATTTCCTCGGTCTGACTTCTATTGCAGGCTATGCGTTTTACAACTGCCCAAACTTGACCTCGATTGAAATCCCCAACTCCGTCACTTTCATCTGGGAAGGAGCGTTTTCCTATTGCACCAGCCTGACAGAAATAACCATGTTGGGAACCAATGTGCCATCATTGAGATATTCGGTTTTCGACGAAACCAACGATTGTCCCATCTATGTACCTTACGAATCGCTGAACGATTACAAAACCGCCGAGAATTGGAACGAATATGAATACAGAATCTATCCTTGGCTGCAAAAGGACATTTCGGGCTATGGCGAAGGCGAAGGCCAATGGCATTTCATTGCCTCGCCGCTCACGGCCAATACCGAGCCAACGGCTGTCAGCAATATGATAGGCATTTCGGAATACGACCTGTATCGCTTCAACCAAAGCGCAGAATTGGAATGGGAGAACTACAAAGTGTATGGCTTCAGCCTCGCCAACGGCCAAGGCTATCTCTATGCCAATGAGGAAGATGCGAGTGTTATCTTTAAGGGCGAGTTCAACGAAGAAGAAACGAAAGAGGTGAACCTCGTTTATGACGAAGACAAGGACTTAGCTGGCTGGAACTTGGTAGGTAACCCGTTCCCAGAGGCAGCCTACGCCAACCGCAGCTACTACACCATGAACGTCGAAGGCACCGCCATCGAGCCGAACGCGGTTTCAACTTCAACCGCCATCCCAGCTTGCACTGGCATCATGGTGAAGGCCGAAACAACGGGCGAAAACGTCACCTTCAGCAAGACCGCCCCCTCGGCAGCAGCCAACAACGGCAATATCAAGATTGCCGTGGTCCAAGCTAACACACGTGGCCTCGTTGTTCAAGACAAGGCCATCGTCAGCTTCAACGCTGGCGACGAGCTGGGCAAGTTCAGCTTCGGCGAAAACGACGCGAAGCTCTTCATCCCGCAAAACGGCAAGGAAATGGCCATCGCCACCGCCATCAAGACGGGCGAGATGCCGCTCAATTTCAAGGCCGCGAGGAACGGTGAATACACGCTCAGTTTCAAGGTCGAGAATGTGGATTTGGAATATCTTCACCTTATTGACAACCTTGCAGGAAACGATATTGACCTGCTGGTCACGCCTACCTATACCGTTGAAGCCAAGACAAGCGATTATGCTTCACGGTTCCGCTTGGTGTTTAGCGCGAGTGAGACGGACGGCTCTTCGATAGGTTCAGAAACCAGCGAAATGTCGAAAAAAAAGACAGATTTCATTGGTTTCTAGCCTATTCCTTATCCCTTACCAATCGCACGCACCGTGCGAAACACTTCTTGTTTGTGTTTTCATGGTTGAAAAAGGAGTCTGAGAAATAAACGCCCTTTGCATCAAAGATTTCGGAATGAGTGGCTGACCAATAAAAACCATATCTCCCTAACAACCCAACGGTGGTTCCGTCACGAATACCTGCTGCGGGGAGGAAAACCGCTCCTTGTGATTCCATTTTGTCTTTCCAGAAAGGCTGGGGAATAGTGTTGCTCAAATAGCCGACATCATCGATGTTAACATCGTTTAGCTGATATGAGTTGTCCCAGTCATCAGGCAAGAGCAACAAGCCATTCACTCCCTCAACATTGGCTTTTGCGAATCGTATGCCTGTGGCGGTACTGCGTTCATCAAGGAGGTAGAGCCATTCGTCCATGGTCAAAGTGCGCCAAAGTCCTTCTTCATTGCCGCCATTGCTGATGGCATTGTAGCCCCAATCGGCTTGTCCATTAAAGTCACAAAGGTCACATGTGTCAGAATCGTATGCATTGTAAAGGCATACGCTTGATTCCAGGTCATCGCTTTTGTGACTCCAAGGTTGATAATTAATGGCACCATGCTCTTGGCCGTTGGAACTCCAACAAAACAAGTCAAACCAGCCCCTGTGGTTTACTCCTTGCGTAACATTCGCATTATCGCCACCAATGTAGTCAAATTGGTTCTCTGCAAAACGCCAAATGCCTGTATAAGGCTTGTATTGCAGGTTACCTTTCGAGAAATACACCTGGTCGCCTGCCTCGTTGATGGTAAACAATCCGTTGATGGTTCCTTCGGGCGCAGGGGGACGCGGCGGCAAAGGCTTCTCCCTGAAACCTACCAACCAAACAATCGTCCCTATCAGCAGCGCAGCAACCAAACCCAAACCCAATCTCGAGGAAATTCTTATCGTTTCGTTACGTTGCAGGGCTTTTCGCAAAGCATC
>JAFWRA010000132.1 GCA_017508895.1 Bacteroidales bacterium | reverse complement strand
GTTCAGCGAGCAGAAGCTTTGGATCTCCTCGTTGGTGCCCGGCTCTTGTTCCAAGAATTGGTTGCAGGGAAAAGCCAAAATCTCCAGACCTTGGTCTTTGTACTTCTGATAAAGAGCTTCAAGGCCTTCGTACTGCGGAGTCAGTCCGCATTTGCTGGCCACATTGACGATGAGCAGCACCTTGCCTTTGTAGTTGGCTAGCGATACATCGCTTCCGTCCATGTCTTTGACTGTGATGTCGTAGATGCCACTGGTCTGCTCGACCACGGGCTCTGGTTCGGGCGTCACTTGTGTGGTCTTGTTGTTCGGGTTGTTGCAGCTAGCCATCATCAAGGCCACTGCCGCGAGAAAGAATAGTTTTTTCATGTTGGATAGAATTTAAGTTCATTTCATACACATCTCAAAGATCTTCTCCACATCGGCTTGCTGCAAGGGCTTGAAGCCGGGCATGGTACCACCGCCAACGACTTTCTTGGCCATCACGGTGAAGTGGGTGCGGTCGATGCCTACCTCGGGGAAGGTGCGTTTCAGCTGCAAGGTGTTGAAGAGGAAGTCGCTCAATTTGTCAATGGCTTGATGGGCGATGTCCAGCGGAGGCAGGGTCGGGTCGATGCCGAAGACATTGGTGCCAAACTGAACATATTTCGAGACGGTGGTCTCGTCCAGGCAATACTCCATCCAGCGTGGAGTGAGGATGGCGAGGCCGAGGCCGTGGGTGATGTCGTAGAAGGCCGACAACTCGTGTTCCATTGGATGGCAACTCCAGGCTTTGCGTTTGCCACCGTTTACGAAGCCGTTGATGGCCCATGAGGAGGCCCACATCAGGTTGGCGCGCGCCTCATAGTTGTCAGGTTCTCGCATGGCGATAGGGGCGAAGCGGATGACGGTCTTCATCAAGCCCTCCATGAAGCAGTCGAGCATGTAGAGGTCCTGGTCCATGGTGAAATAGACCTCGAAGAGGTGCGAAAGGATGTCGGCTGAGCCACAAGCGGTCTGATAGGGGCTGACGCTGAAGGTAATGCTCGGGTCGAGGAAGGAGGCCTTGGGCAACATGTTGGGGTCCAGACGACCAATTTTGTCGTTGGTCTCGGGGTTGCTGATGACGGCAGCTGTGTCCATCTCTGAGCCTGTGGCAGCGAGTGTCAGGATGCTGACGATGGGCAGGGCGCGCTCGATGGGGGCACGCTTGCTGAGGTCGAGGAAGTCCCATGGGTCGTGGTCGACGCAGGCACCGGCGGCCATGATCTTGGTGGCATCGATGGTGGAGCCACCGCCCACAGCTAACAACACATCAATGTTGTGCTCTTTGCACATCTGCACACCTTTGCGCACGGAGCCGATGCGTGGGTTAGGTTCGATGCCCGAGAGTTCGAACAGTTCGAGTCCGGCTTCTTTTATTTCTTTTACCACACGGTCATACAACCCCATCTTCTTGATGGAGCCGCCGCCGTAGGTCATCAGCACGCGTGTGCCATATTTTTTGAGTTCTGCGCCAAGGTGTTTTAGTTGGTCGCGTCCGAAGTAAATCCTTACGGGAATGTCATAAATGAAATCGTTGATCATTGTGTTTATAATTTGAGATAAATAATCATAGTTTATTTCAGCACCTTCAAAACCTGCTTTCGGGTAGCTGTTCCATCCGTCAACCTTGTGATGTGGTCGACTAAGAACTCCAGCGACTCCTCGGGGGTGCGGTCGGTGTGGAGCGTGGTGAAGTCTTCGAAGAGTGACTCAGGCGTACAGAAATACGACACCTGCCAGCCGTTGTAAACCTGTTCGGGCCCTCGATACACCCGCTCGATGGCTCCCGTGACGACGCGACACTGCTGCATCAGCTTGCCTATGGCCGCATCCGCCTGGCCTTTTTTCACGCCAAGCAAGGCGCGCACCTCCTTGATGGTGATGCTACCTTGCTTTTCGAGATAATCCATGATGCGCTCGCCGTTCTTGTCGGGTGTTGTTGCAGCGCGGCGTACGTTCATCAGTTCGCGGTAGAATGGGACCGTCGCGAAGGCGGCTTTTCCCCCGCAGAGGAACTTCCCGTAGGCGATGCCGCCGTTTTGCAGGCAGTCGATCTTCCAGTCCCACGGCCCGAGAGAGTCCTCTTCGCCGTCAAACCAAAACCCAGGCTGGGTGAGTTCCTTTATGGAATAGCCCGGGATGGCGCTGGTAAAAAACGGGACGATGCCTAGCTCGCAAATGGCTCGCTCCATTGTTTCGGGACTGGATATTTGGTAGTTTAAGACCATGAACAGGATTGTTTTGATGCGATTTTTGGCTTTCAGCAGTCAGCTTTCAGCCTCGGTGCAAAAATAAGAATAATAGTTAAAGAGACAGGCCTCCAGGTTGTAAAAAAGCTCATGGATGTGATAGTTTATGGAACTATAACCAAGACAATCCCTGCCAAGCAAACTGTCCATTTGCAAAAAGATGGCTTTGAGGCAGTCATTTCGCAAAACTGGAATGGCGATAAGGTAAACTGGTTGTTGACGGGTTGGAAGCAAATAAAAACTCCGACGGTAAGTAATCCCTAAAGACCATTCTCGTCGGAGTGTTTTTATTTCGATGTACCAAACCAGGTTAGTGCTGCTTTTGGCCTACACATCCGAAGGTTATGTTTAGTCGCCAACGGACGGGAGCGAAACTGCTGCAAAATTACAACTTTTCTATGAACTCGCAAGGGGATAGTCTAAAAACTCTTATTAATTTAAATCTTAATCTGGCGTAATGGAATTTGACGAAAGAAAACATAAGAGTTTGAAGTGCCAAATTGGCACTTCATGCACATCGGTGCAGGCCTTTGTGCCGTCACTGAAATGACCATGGCGCCTGAGGTGATTTTGGGGATGGTGAAGTGAAAATGGATTTTTGTTTTGATGTTATCTTTTTCATACTTTTTTCCATTTTTTCCACAAAAACAGTCACCCCGAGCCTTTCAATGCCAATTGTCTATAAGGTTTTGAACTTTTTTGTTCAACATTTTCCAAAGATTGTCTATCTTTGCCCTCATCAACCCAAAAAGAACATACCAACACAGAAGATAACTGATTATATAACATATTGATATAAAGCGTTTTTGCTTTTCAAGCGGATGGAAATCTGGACAATTCCCATATGCTGCACAAGAAAGCGGAAATGCTCACGGTGTATCCGTGGGC
>JAFWRA010000131.1 GCA_017508895.1 Bacteroidales bacterium | reverse complement strand
TAAACATTACCCGACTGCGCAAGAAAATCGGTCGATATGGCAAACAGATCAAAACACGTGTAGGTTATGGCTACTGCTTTACGGATTAAATCATTTCAGCGTAATCTGCTGTTTAGCATCGGAGGCGTGTTTGTGCTCTTTGCCGTCTGCTTCAGCGTGTATCAGTACCAACGTGAGAAGGAGTATAAGATTGATATCCTGCACTCGCGACTGCAAATGTACAATTACGAGATGGTGCAGACACTGGGCGAGGATAGTCTGACCGATGGCAGTTTGTTCCGCAATTATGTAGAACGGCACAGTATGGAAGGTCTTCGTGTGTCGATTATCGACAGGAACGGGCGGGTTATCCTCGACAGCTACGATGCCAATCCCCATTCGTTGGGCAACCACTTGCAGCGAACGGAAATCCAGCAGGCATTGCATGATGGCAACGGCTACGACATCAAGCGTCTGTCGCAGTCCACCCACGAGACCTACTTTTATTCCGCCACTCGCTTCGGCAACGTCATCGTGCGTGCTGCCGTACCATATTCTGCCGAGTTGACACGCTCGCTTCAGGCTGACAATACCTATATCTTCTTTGCCATTGCCCTGACCCTGCTACTGGGCATCGTGCTCTATCTGAGTACCCGTCGCATCAGTCGCCATATCGGTTATCTTCGTGAATTTGCTGTCAAGGCAGAAGAGGGCGAGGAACTCGACCACGAACTGGAGCGCCGCCTGCCCGATGACGAGTTGGGTGACATCAGCCATACCATCATCATGCTCTATTGGAAACTGCGCCATTCTGAGGAAGACAAGGTGCGCATCAAGCGCCAGCTCACGCAGAATGCCGCTCATGAACTGAAGACTCCTGCCGCCAGCATTCATGGTTACTTGGAAAGCATTCTCGACCACCCTGACATGCCCGAGGACAAGAAAAAGCATTTTCTGGAGCGCTGCTATCCCCAAAGCGAGCGTATGAGCAAACTGCTGCAAGACATGAGTGCCCTGACCAAACTGGACGAAATGGATGACAGCCGCTCACGTGAGGATTACCATCAGGTGAATGTCCTGCAAGTCATTCAGAGTGTCCTCGACGATACGGCCCTCCAACTTCACGACAAAGGCATTACCCCATCGCTACAAGTCCCCCAGCATGTAGAAGTTCTCGGCGATGCCAGCCTAATCTACAGCATTTTCCGCAACCTTATCGACAATGCCATAGCTTACGCAACAGGAGCCTCAAGCCTCGCCATCGTCTGCAAAGAGACAGAATCCGAAGGCCGTCATTTCTATGAGTTCCTTATCAGTGACAACGGTCCTGGTGTAGAACCGCAGCATCTCGACCACCTCTTTGAACGTTTCTACCGCATCGATAAAGGTCGCAGCCGCAAACTTGGCGGTACCGGTCTTGGCCTTGCCATCGTAAAAAACGCAGTTGCCGTCCACGGAGGAACAGCAACTGCGAAGCTTACGCCAGGCGGCGGACTCACCATCCGCTTCACCCTTGCGAGGTTTTAGCCTTGTCCGTTGCGCGGCCTGTCTTCAAAGTCGTTGTTCAGGCCTTTCCCTGCCTGTACCACATTCATGACATAGTCTGCCAGGTGCTCGCACTCGGAGATGAAATCGACGTAGAACACACCGAGCTGGTAGCTGTAGAGACCGGCATTCACGTCGTTCAGGTTCTGGTTGCGTAGCTGTTTGCGGTAGTTATTAATTTCGTGTTCGATGTTGATGGATTTTGTGATGTTGGTTTGGGGTGCGGTCAGGTCTATGCGCTTCATCATCTCTTCCAGTGAGCCTTCCACAAGACCGAGCATCGTCTCCATGTGTTGCATTTGCTCTGGCGTAAAAGCATCCTGACAGTGCATACGGTGACGGTTCAGCGTGCGACCGAGGTTATAGACCGAGTCACCGATGGACTCTAATTCCGTAATCTGGCGTAGCATCTTCTGAATCTGAGCCTTCGAGGCATCCGACAGGCGACCCTCGCTCACCTTGTTCAGATAGGCGGCAATCTCCATTTCCATCGAGTCGGTGATATTCTCGTATTTTTCGATACGTGAGAAAAGCTTGTTAAACTCCACTTCGTCAGTTGTCTGCATCAGTTCCGGTACAAAGCCGAACATCCGTTGACAACGCTCCGCAAAGTGGTGAATCTCCTTCTGAGCCTCCATGATACTCAGCTCAGCCGTTGAGAGCAGACCACCGCTGATGAAGCTCAGATGGTAGTCCTCTTCCTGTGCTTTCATTGGCAGCACCTTGCATACAAACAACTCAATCTGATGTACAAAGCCGATGAGGAGCAGCGTGTTGATGATGTTGAAGGCGGTATGGAAAGCAGAGAGCTTGAAGAGGTCGTTGCCCCCGCCCATCACATTGTCGACAAACCAGCTGACGACATCACAGGCTGGATAGAATACGGTAAGGAACACCACAACGCCAAACACATTGAAGAACATGTGGGCCAGGGCGGCACGGCGTGCTTGTGTGTTGGCAGTGAGCGAGGCCATAAAGGCGGTGATGGTAGTACCGATGTTCTGTCCCATCGCCAATGCTGCTGCCTGCTCGAAGCCGAATCCTGGGATGTTCATGCCGAAGAGCATCAGCGTGATGGCCATAGTGGCAGCTGAAGCCTGCACAATCATCGTCACCAGCGCACCAACGATGACGAAAAGCAGGATGGTAAAGAACGAATCTTGCGGCAAATGAGCCAACATACCTGCTACCATGTCACCAATGCTCATCTCTGTGGCCGTCTCCTGAAGGAACGCCAGGCCCATGAACAGGAACGAGAAACCGAAGATGAACTCACCGATACTCTTACGGTTGCTCTTACCGTTGAAAATGAGCGGCATACCAATGGCAAGCAAGGGGATGGCAAAGGCTGCAATGTTCACCTTGAAGCCCACGGCTGAGATAATCCACGCTGTCACCGTCGTACCGATGTTGGCACCCATGATGACACCGATACTCTGGCTAAGCGTCATCAGTCCGGCATTCACAAAACTCACCACCATCACCGTCGTAGCACTCGACGACTGGATGAGTGCCGTAATCAGAATACCTGTCAGGACACCCATCACGCGGTTCTTGGTCATGGCCGCCAGGATACTGCGCAGGCGATCGCCCGCAAACTTCTCAAGGCCCTCCGACATCGTCTTCATTCCGAAGAGAAACAAAGCCAGCGAACCTACAAGCGAAAAAATGTTGATAATCAATTCCATTCCTTTGTCTTTTTCGACGGCAAAGGTGCGGTTAAGCGAGAGCAAAAGCAAACTTGTTTGCATTTTGCCGAGCATGAGCATCTTCGCCATTTTCGACGGCAAAGATAATGGGATCTTGTTACGCCTACATTACACAGATGTTACAATACTGTTACAAGAAGCGGCGTAACAATTACGTCATGAGATTGAAACGATTTTGTAATATCATAATCGTTCCTTTGCCTTCGAAAACGGCGAAGAATATGGAAAAAGAAAAAGTAGAAAAAATCATTAGGATTGTCAACTGGATACGATTTGTCATCCTCGCATTGCTGCTTACATTAATATTCGCAGGACTTCCTCTCCATTCTTGAACTTCGGGAAAGGAAGTTTTGCTTCTATGTCATCGCCCAATGACAGGCAATACTCACGCCAGTCTTCGATATTCATGCAGCATTTCTTTTGAGAGTTCAAATACTCTTTTCCATATATACAAATTCTAACTCAGCTGTGATGCTTTTACGTTCAAACTCCTTATAGCCCATTCTTTGGTACATCCTCAGATTGTTGATACTTCGGGTACTTGTGAATAAGACAAAACGTTTTTGGGGAAAATACGATTCTATCTCATTTAACAGTTTTGTCCCATAACCGCAACGCCTATAATCTGGGTGAACCATCAGTTTGCCCACATGTACGGTGCTTTCACTTTCCCAAGCACGTATGGAGCCAATAATCTTCTTGTCTGATATAAGCTTCAGAATTACACCTTTATGATATTCCTCAACAACCTCGTCTATTGTCTGCTTCAAAGGTGGGATGTCATTATTGCCAAATAGTGCTGCTTCGCTCTGATAGGCAAGATATTGAAGTTGCAGAATCTCCTTCAGGTCTTCCAGACATGCTTTGGTGATAAAAGAATCATTCACCATCTGCTTATCCATTTTCATATTGTTGCCCCTAATGCTAATGCTTCATCTAAATATCCCGAATTGATTATACCTCCTTTGTCTTTACAGCCACGAGCCAAAACCTTGCCAGCATCTTCTGAGTTGAAGAAGTTCAAGCAAAGCTGATACTCGGTAAGGATGCTGTCAAGTTGTTCCTTATTGATCTGACGTGCGTCAAACTTCTTGCTGGAGTACCTGCTTCTTGCTAATACAATGCCCCCCCATAATTATAGTCATTTTTTTGTATTGTTTATTTTTCGTTAATGAGACACTTCCCTGTCATTTCCTTGGGTTGTTGCAGTCCCATGATGTGGAGAATGGAGGGTGCCACGTCGGGCAGAGCACCGCTGCTTACCCTTGCATTCTTGTTCGCTGTCACGTATATGAAGGGTACGGGGCTCACCGAGTGGGCTGTGTTAGGCGTGCCGTCGGCATTGAGAGCATGGTCAGCATTGCCGTGGTCTGCGGTGATGATGGTTTCATAGCCCATCGTCTTGGCGGTCTCTACCACCTCGCTAAGGCATTGGTCAATCACTTTCACAGCCGATTCGATGGCGGTGTAAACACCTGTGTGACCCACCATATCGGCATTGGCGAAATTCACCACAACCCAGTCGTACTTGTCTGTTTTGAGGGCCTCTACCACTTTGTCCTTCAACTCGAATGCCGACATCTCCGGCTTCTGGTCGTAGGTATCCACCTGGGGCGAGTTCACCAGAATGCGGTCTTCGCCAGCGAAAGGTTCTTCACGTCCACCGTTGATGAAGAATGTCACGTGAGCATATTTCTCGGTCTCGGCAGCATGTAATTGCCTGAGTCCCTTGCTGGCAATATATTCGCCGAGGCTGTTGCTGACATTCTCCTTGGGGAAGAGGATGTGCAGGTCTGTGAAGGAGTCATCGTATGGCGTCATGCAGTAGTATTGAAGATTGGGGATGGTCTTCATGCCTTGCTCCTCCATATCCTGCTGGGTGAGCACTATGGTCAGCTCCCTGGCCCGGTCGTTTCGGAAGTTGAAGAAGATGACTACATCGCCCTCTTGGATACGCCCGTCAACATGACTGTTGACCAATGGCTCCATGAACTCGTCGGTGTTCTTGTGCTCCTCCGTGTGAGTGTCGTAGCACGATTGTATGCCCGCCACCATGTCAGTCACCTGGCGCCCCTTTCCGTTTACCAGCAGGTCATAAGCCACCTTGATGCGTTCCCAGCGGTTGTCACGGTCCATGGCGTAATAACGGCCTATGACTGACGCGATGGTGCCTACGCCCGCTTCATCGATATGCTGCTGCAAGTCGGCAATGAAACCCTTGCCAGACCTGGGATCTGTGTCGCGTCCGTCCATAAAACAGTGGATGTAGCAGTTCTCGATGCCGTACATCGCCGCGATGTCAATGAGTTTCAGCAGGTGATCGAACGACGAGTGAACACCACCTGTCGATGTAAGCCCCATCAGGTGAAGTCGCTTACCGTTCTCCTTGGCATAACCGAAGGCCGACTTGATTTCCGGGTTCTCCAGTATGGAGTTGTCGGCACAGGCGAGGTTGATCTTCACAAGATCCTGATAGACTACGCGTCCGGCACCGATATTCAAGTGCCCCGTCTCCGAGTTGCCCATCTGCCCTTCGGGAAGACCGACATACAGGCCCGAAGCCTGCAGTTCAGAGTTAGGGTAGTTGGCTTTGAGGTAGTCCATATATGGCGTGGCAGTCTGTGCTATCACGTCACTCTTGCTCTTGTCACCGATACCCCAACCGTCGAGAATAATGAGCAGTGCCTTCTTCGCGTGGATGTCTTTGTCCGTTATCGGGTTATCGTTGATTGATGTACACGCTGTTAATACCCCTGCAGTGCAGAGGGTGAGAATGTTTGTTTTTATCCAAAAGAAAGTTTTATTCATAGTTCTATTTAGGTCTGATTTCTATTTGCAAGATTCACCTATGTATAAGATTCAGTATGCAATTCACCTACAAGTCTAATGTCCAACCATTATCGCCATGATATATCATCTGTCTGGTCATACCGCCATCGATACAGATGTTCTCGCCCGTGATGAAACCAGCCTTGTCAGAGCATAGATAGAGCACCATATTGGCAATGTCCAATGGATTTCCAACACGTCCTGCTGGTTGCTGAATGGCATCGGAACCTTCATAGACGGTGTAGGCCGTGTCAATCCATCCAGGCGATATGCTGTTTACACGCACCTTTCCGGCAAGACTGACTGCCAAGGCGTGAGTCAAAGCCGCAATGCCACCTTTTGCTGCCGTATAACTTTCCGTCTGTGGCTGACTCATACGGTCACGCGAGGAAGATATATTGACGATAGAAGCTCCCTTTGCAAAATGTGGAGCGAAGAGTTTTGTGAGATAGAACGGTGAAGTGACTCCTACACTCAGGGCATATTGAAACTCCTCATAGCTGCATTCGTTTATGCCTTTCATCAGTGGCAAGGCATTGTTGATGAGATAGTCCACATGCCCATACTTCTCAATGACATCTTTGGCAAACCGTTCCAGCACCTGTTTGTCTGCAAGGTCGCCCACAAAGTGGTTGCCCTGCTGTTTATCTATTACGCAAACAGTGGCTCCTAGTTTCTCGAATTCTTCTGCTATACATCTTCCGATGCCTTGCGCACCACCTGTAATGACGACTACTTTATCTTTGAAATCCATATTTGTATCAGTTCGATAAATTGGAATTTACACAATGATTTTCTTTATCAACGACAAATCGCCACTTGACAATGCTTCAAAATTTGCCTCTATCTTCTCTATGTCCCAATCCCACCATTTCAGTTTCAGCAGATAGGCGATAAATTCGTCATCAAAACGCATTCTGACCACTCGGCAAGGATTCCCCACGGCAACAGCGTAAGGAGAAATGTCAGAGGCTACCACAGAGTTTGTACCGATAATAGCTCCATCGCCAATATGAACGCCTGGCATGACAGTGACATTCTGACCAATCCAAACGTCATTGCCCACAACGGTATCACCCTTTAGAGGCAATTCATCTTTCACAGGAGCAATGGCACTTCCCCAGTCGCCGCCAATTACGTAAAACGGATAGGTTGTCACGCCGCCCATCCTATGGTTGGCTCCATTCATGACAAACTCTACACCTTTGGCAATAGCGCAGAATTTGCCAATAATCAGCCGGTCACCTATGAAGTCGTAAAAATGAGTGACATGCTTCTCGAACTGGTCAGCACCATCCACATCATCGTAATAGGTGTAATCACCGATGATGATACGTGGGTTCTTCACCACGTTCTTGATGAAGCAGAGGCTTGGAATCTTCGGATTCGGAAAAGCCTCATTTGGATTGGGTCTGTTTTTTATCTCCATAAATTCCGATTTATCTGTTTATAATGCTATTCCCTATTACTTGCAACGATATACGAGCAATATTTACTGAGCAGATTGGACAATGGCAAATCGCCTTTCTGGTATCTGTCTGCATCGAGCCTTAAAATTCTTTCGCAGATAGTTTTCTTACCTTTATATAAAGCATTGAGATATGGAATGCCATTTTCCTCTGTGATGCTCACCTCGTTGAAGAACTGCGTCAAGTCCTCAGCATCATAGACGATGGAGTAACTGGGGCGCTTGGCTCCTGGAATGTCCTCTTTAAGTATGTTCTTGTCAACCAAGTCCTGTATGTCACGTATGGCCGTGTCTTTTGAGCACTTTGCTAATGTTGCCCATGTCTTTGACGTTATCTTTGCCTCATAGCCGTCAAGAAAGAGATTTAGCATCTGTGTCTGACGTTCGGTCATTGGAACTGCCGATGCCTTCTGCCAGAAGAAGCTCTTATTCAGGATTGTGGTGACGATGGTGTCTGCCTCGTCAAGTGCATCAACCAACTTCTGCATATACCACACCAACCACTCCGTTATATCGCCATCGCCATGCTGCATACGTTCAAGAATCTCGTAATAGTGGTTCTTGTCCTTGTTAATCTGTGATGAGACATTGTAGAAGCGGAACTCACTCTTTTCGCCACGTGCCAGAAGCATGTCTGAAAGAATACGAGCTAAGCGTCCATTGCCATCCTCAAAGGGATGAATGCTCACAAACCAGAAATGAGCAATGGCAGATCTAATAACACTATTCACTGGCTCCTCACCATCAAACCATGTGAGGAACTTTTCCATCTCCTCTTCAACACGGTCTGGAGAAGGAGCAATATAGTGGATTTTCTCACGTCCGAACATTCCGCTGACGATATGCTCTTCGTTTGTACGGTATTTGCCAATTTCTATCTGACCACCCTCGCTGTAGCCCGATGGAAAGAAAGCGGCTTGCCAAGCACACAGTTTCTCTTTGCCGAGAGGCATGTCATAGTGCTGGACTGCTTCAAGCATCACACCCACAACAGAGTTAACATAGTGCGAGGGTGCTGTATATTTCACATTTTCAATGCCAAGTTTTCTGGCAATGGAAGAACGAACCTGATCCACGTTCAGCAGAATGCCTTCTATCTCCGAAGAATACACCACATCGGATGTCAGGTTCTCTGCCATCGCACGCAGTTTGCTGTCAAAGCCTAACGAACTCAACCTACCGTATAGCAGCCCTTGTTTACGGAACACTTTCTCCTGAAGGAGAGACACTTGTGATGTGTCCCAACGGAAGTTTGTCCATTTTTCTCTTTCGTGTATATACATAACTCATTCGTACTTGATGCGGCAATATACCATTTGTAACGTCGCAAATTCTGCGGCAAAAATACAAAAATAACTTCGAACCGCCAAACAAGCCCTGTAAACTTCATGTTGATTACTTCATGTTAACACGAAGTAATTAACAGCCGAAGCTAACTAACA
This sequence comes from Bacteroidales bacterium, assembly GCA_017508895.1. Next base: position 18,627 of record JAFWRA010000131.1, on the reverse strand, counting down.
GCCGCAGGCTAACTAACAGCGAAGCTAACCAACAGCCGCAGGCTATTTCAGTTCCAACCTCAGCACCCTGATGGGTCTGTCTTTGCCTTGATACTGGGTCTCGTCGATGCAGGTTTCCCCGGTGGGTTGGAACCCGCATTTCTCCATCACACGGCCGGAGGCGGGATTGTCAACGAAGTGCCCGCTGATGAGAGATGGGAGGTCCGTCGTTTGTCATTTTAGCGGATAAAATTCGTGAATACCGCTTCTTCTGCCTCGGGCAGACCGTTGCGCTCCTTCTCCGCGGCGATGGCCTTGACGAGGAAGGCGATGTTGCGGCCGAGAATACGCATACACTGCACGCCCTCCTCATCCTGTATCACGTCCTCGGCACAGTGACCGTGTACCATGTTCCAGTAGCGGGTGCTTGCGATAGGCATCTCGCTGATGGTGAAGTACTTGTTCAGCTGGTCGAAGGTGGCAGTGGTGCCGGCGCGTCGGGCCGAACAGACGGCGGCGCCCACTTTCATGCACTTCCGGAAGTGCGTGCTGAAGAAGAGGCGGTCGAGAAAGGATTTCATCGTGCCTGCGATGCCTGCGTAATAGACCGGCGAGCCGATGACCAGCGCGTCGGCTTGCTCGAATTTCGGGGCGACTTCGTTCACGATGTCGTCGAAGACGCATTTGCCTGTTTCATAGCATTTCCCGCAGCTGATGCAGCCGTGGATGTTTTTATGTCCCACGTGGACGATTTCGGCTTCCACGCCGTTTTTCTGTAATTCTTCCGCCACAAGGCTCAGGGCGGTGAAGGTGCAGCCCTTCGCGTTGGGACTGCCATTGATAAGAAGCGCTTTCATATCTTTAAGTGAATGTTTATTACTTCGTGTTTATTACTTCGTGTTTATTACTTCGTGTTGGTGACTTCGTGTTGGTTATTTCATGTTAACACGAAGTAATTAACAGCGAAGCTAATTAACAGCCGAAGGCTAACTAACAGCGTAGCTAACCAACAGCGAAGCTTACTAACTATTTCAAAGCGCCATATTGGTCATCGGTGACGGGCTCTAACCACTCGTTGCTGGCCCCTTCCTGCACGTCCTTGTGGTAGGTGAGGTGCTGCAACCAGCTGTCTTTGGCGGCGCCGTGCCAGTGCTTCACACCCTCGGGAATCTCAATGATTACGCCAGGCTCCAACTTGACGGCGGGTTTGCCCCATTCCTGGTACCAGCCACGGCCATAGACGCACACTAACACCTGCACCTGCTTGTGGTGGATGTGCCAGTTGTTGCGGCATCCCGGCTCGAAGGTCACGTTGACCATACCGCCGTCGTAGGGAGCAAGATAGCTGTTACCGATGAAGTACTGCGCATAGGCAGTGTTCGGCTCGCCCCGCCGCCAGCTCGACTTCAAATCAACGTAATTCTGGACGTATATGTCGCTGGCGATGTGGTCGTTGGCAGAGTCGCTGATACCCAGTTGCTGGATGGCCACGGCGACACGGTGCGCCTCCATTTTGCCCACACGCTCCTGCAACACTTTCGGGATGGCGAGCAGCTGGGCGTCGGTCAGACCCATGTTCCGTGCGCCGCGCACGTGGGCGGCCAGCTGGGGTTCCACGCCCTCCAGACCGGCCAAGGCGCTGACGGTCACCAACTCACGGTCGGCGTGGGTGAGCAGGTCGCGGGCGAAGATGTCGCCGAAGAGGTGCGCCTTGAGGTAGTAGTCCTCGGCGGGACAGAACTTGTAGTCGAAGGGCTGTCCCGACAGTTTGGTCTGCACTTCGGTGCCTTGTTTCAGAGCGTCGTAGCTGGAGGGTAGGGGAGTGGACTCGGTGCCGGCCTCCACCTCACCGCGCTGCTCCATCACCTTCTGCAGGGTGCCTAATGCGTTGAGCGAGCGCGGGAAGCCCGTGTAGGCGTAGAGTTGCGAAAGGGCCTCCTTGATCTGGTTGGCGGTAAGCCCCGCGTCGAAACCCTCGTTGATGGCGGTAGCTAACGACGCTTGGTCGCCCTGCGCCTCGTAGCAGGCGATGGCCGTCATCGCCGCCGCCTGCTTCTCGTTGAATGTCAAAGTGTTCATATCTTTGTCTGTTTTTGTTGTCTTGTTGCAGCCGGCCATTAACACAACGGTGGCGGCGAAAATCAGAAGGGTGTGTTTCATATTGTTTTTTGAATTTGTTTGTTTTTTCAACGTCCTATCATCTCCATCCCCACCATCGGCTTGGTGTCAATCAGTTTCAGCGACTTCACCATTTGGGCGGTGCCCTCCTTGTACTTCTTGAAATGGGCGGTCTGGAGGTGGCTCTGGTAGGATTCTTTGTCGGCATAGATTTCCAGGATGTAGATCTTGCAAGGGTCTTCCTTGGTCTGCATAGAGAACAATGTCAGCACACCGGGCTCCATATTCACTGAGGTTACCCCAACTTCCTTGGCGTAAGCCAGATACTCTTCCAGATACTCCGGCATCACCTCGATTTCGGCGAGGCGGACGATGCGTTCGCCGTATTGCCGCAGGGGCACTTTCTCGCCGAACAGCCGGCGGGCGTTATCGGTGAAAATGTCCTGTGGGTTCAGTCCGTGCGAGGCGAGACGCACCTCCAAGGCCTGCTTGCCGCTGAGGAGAACCGACTCGGCCACATACGGGTAGTCGCTGCCGTAGAGGATATGGTCGGGCGTGGTGATGGTGAGAAGCGCGTCGAGGACGTCATCGGTGGGCGCACCGGCCAGGTCGTAGTAGAGCCGCGACAGGTTGGCATCGATATCCACGGGCTGCATGATGCCCTGTTTCACCATCACGGGCAGCAGCGAACGGAAGCGCGGCAGGGCGTTGGGCAGGAACGAGCCGCAGTGCGGTACCACCACCTTTAGGTTCGGATAGCGCACCAACACGTTGTGGGCCACCATGTTGAGCACTGCACGTGAGGTCTCGGCCAAGTATTCGTAGCTCGCCAACGGCACATCAGCGATGAGCTGGGAGTTCACCGCTGAGGGTTTGTGCGGATGCAGGATGATGACGGCATTTTGCGCATCGAGGTAGGCCATCAGCGTGTCCAAGGCGGGGTCACCGAGGTACTGTCCGTAGCTGTTGGTGGCCAACTTGATGCCGTCGGCTCCCAACACCTCCAAGGCGTAGCGTGCCTCCTCCAAAGCGTGCAGCACGTCGGGCAGAGGCAGTGCGGCGCAGAACATAAAACGCCCTGGATAGCGGGCCTTCAGCGCGGCGCACTCTTCGTTGTATTTTCGGCACACTTTTGCCGAAGCCTCCGCATCGCCGAAGAAGGGTTGCGGCGCGGGCATCGTCAGCACCGAAGTCTGGATACCGGCCTTGTCCATGAAGGCGATGTGCTTCTCCATGTCCCAGCCCGGGATGGGGAACCCTTCGTCCATCTCGGCGCCGTTGGCCTTGATGTAGTCGAGATAGCCCTGCGTGATGGCGTGGCTGTGGAGGTCAATCTGAGCGGAGGCCTGCGCCATAAACAATGCCATAAAGCTGATTATCAGTATTTTCCTCATAGTGTGAGACACTCTCTTTTTTTTCTTGCAAAAATAGGGATTTTTTTATTCCATCGTGTGTTCCCAGTCGCCGCGGGTGTCGATGCCGGTGGCGTCGGCCAAGGTCTCCAAGCGGGCGACCTCCTCTGCAGTGAGAGCGATGTCGGCAGCGGCAGCGGCTTCCACCACGTGACGCTCTTTCGTGGCACCGACGATGGGCATGGTGCCCTTGGCGATGGCCCAGGCGATGCCAATCTGCGAACACGACGCGCCGTATTTTTTCCCTATCGCCTTCATCTCGTCGGTGAGGGCCTGCAGTTTGTCGAGCACCGGGTTGTATTTGCGGCCGCGGTCGCTGTCGGCGGGCAGCGGATTGGCGGGCGAGAAATTGCCGGTCAGCGCACCCTGCTCCAACACCATGTAAGACCAGAAGCGGATGTCGTGGCGGTGACAGTAGTCGAGCACGCCGCCGCGCTCGCTTGAACGGTAGAGCAGTGAGAAGTGGTTCTGCACGGCGCTCACGCGGAACCCTGCCTGGTTCAGGATCCCGTTGGCACGCTCAATCTCCCGGATGTCGTGGTTCGACACGCCCACTTGGCGCACCTTGCCCGACTGGAGAAGCGGGATCAGCCCCGGTGTCCAGCGTTCGACATCCATCGGGTTGTGGATCCAATACATGTCGATGTAGTCGATGCCCATGCGTTCCATCGATGCCTCGGCCATCTTCTCGACCGAGTTGCCGTACATCTCCGCCAACTGCGGGGTGAACTTGGTAGATATCTGCACGGACTCGCGCGGAACGGAGGCGACAAACTGGCCGAGAATACGTTCCGAGTCACCCATGGCATACACGGTGGCCGTGTCCCAAAGGGATAAGCCGGCTTTCGCGGCCGCTTCAAAAACGGGTTTCAAGTTATCTTCGTTGGTGTTGACCCCATAGACGGCATCGCCGCCGAACGCGCCTGAACCCCAGGCCCAAGTGCCTAATGCAATTTTCGTATCTTTCATATTTTCAATATTTTAAGTTAGACAAAAAAATGACTGGTTTCTACATTGCAAAAATACAATGACGAACCCAAAACGGCGTTAAACGGTTTACGGAATAATCAAACACTTTTACGGATTCGGATTTTTTTTAACTTTGCATCGTTGATTCCACCAAGGCGAAATGGGATGAAGAAGATACTTAAAGTCCACAGTGTCAACGACTACGCCCGCTATATCGGGGCGCCGGTGCTGCACCCGCACATCAGTGTGATACACTACGATGAGCTGGAGCATTGCCGCCACAGCCTGAACAGTTACGATGTGTATGGGATCTTCATCGCTGACCAGCGCATGGAGGCGCTTTCCTACGGGCAGTTGCGGTACGACATGCCGCAGCACACGCTAATGTGCGTCTCGCCTGGCCAGATCGGGGGCAAGACCGACACCGGCGAGGAGATTCAGGCCGAGGGATGGGCCCTGCTTTTCTCCCCCGACCTCCTGAACGGGCGCGAGCTGGGCCGGCGGATGTCGGGCTACACCTATTTCAGCTACAACGTCAGTGAGACGCTGGCTTTGGACGACCGGCAGCGCGACACCCTCGTGCGGCTTCTCGAAGAAATGCGGACGGAGCTTTTGCGGCCGGAGCAGGACCGCCATACCGTCAACATTGTGGTGGCGCGGTTGGCTTTGGTGCTGGAGTACATCGCCCGGTTCTATTCCATGCAGATGCAGGTCTCGTTCGGCCAGCACCCCGACCTACTGCGGCGCTTGGAGACGCTGTTGGAGCACTACTATCGGGAGGGGAAACAGCATGAGAAAGGGCTCCCCACGGTGCGCTACTGTGCGCAGGAGCTGTTCCTGTCGCCCAACTATTTCGGCGACCTCGTGAAAGAGCTGACCGGCGATTCGGCCACGGTGTTCCTGCGGCGGTTCCTGATGGCGCGGGCCAACGAGATGTTAGCCGGCGGGCATACGGTGGGAGAAGTCTCCGACGCGCTCGGCTTCAGCTATCCGCAGCATTTCAGCCGCGTCTATAAGCGGCATTTCGGCGTGGCACCGAGCCAGGCGGATTCCCGGTTTTCTGCGTCTTCGCGACCAGATAACAGCTGATTCGGCTATACGGCGGGCGGCGGCACTTTGTGCCCTTGTTTCGCCAAGGCCACGGCCGTGTCATATCCGATACCTCTGCTCGCCCCGGTCAGGAGAATGATCTGGTTGTTTCTGTTCATCATCGTATTCTTTGTTAGGCTATTGAATTCACAAAGATAAAGTCAATTGCTCAGATTGTTTTTTGACCTTCAACGAATATTTATTGGTCTTTCCAATTTTATGAATCTGAATTCCATCTATCTTTGATAGATGTTGCGATAGCTTTTGGGTGCTAAAGTCTGAAAGATGCAATATCTCAATGATTTGTTTTGAAGAATACTCTCCTTTATTTAGTAAATCAACGATTTGTTTGTCAACGGAGGTGGTTTGGTATGATGCCGTTGGTTCTGCCACTACATGACAGGATTGTTCCTGCAATACGTATTCTGTCGTTTTATGTATGAAATTACCTTCTATGTCAGTGGCTTTGGCTCCCATTTCTATTAACGTCATATTGGCGCATTTTTCGTTTTTCTCAGGCATACGTACAAAAACGGTCCTTCCCCTTTTTAAACCGTCAGTTACTCCGCTCCATGTGCCGCCCTTGTCGTCGGACTGGGCCGCATATATTTCATCCGCGAGACCATAGATAATGGAATTTCTTGCCATCGCCAAGTCAACGCTCCACGGTGATTTGGGGTGGAAAACGCTCAGCACCAAAACAGTTCCTTCTATAATCTGTTTGTAGTATTTTTTCATTCCACTGGCAAAAGTTGTAATACCCTGAGGCAAAACGATGATGCTTTGTCCCTTGTAATTCAGTGCGGAGTCAAGAGCCTGCTTGTCAACGCCTTTGGCGAAGCCACTTACCACTACTTTGTGCTCAGAGGAAGCCTTTTTTGCCACATTGTCCGTAAATAGCAAAGATTTGTCGTTGGCATTTCTGGAGCCGACAATCGCAATAGCGTTTTGCTTTAGAAGTTGTTTGTTGCCTTTGGTATAAAGAATAATCGGCGTATTGTATTTTAGGTTAGCTTTTAGCGTTGGTGAATATTCTTGCGATGTTATCGGAATGATGCTATAACCTTGATTTAAAAGTTCTTCGACCAAAAAAGCATAGTTTGCCAATTCCTTCTTGGTTTGCAATAACAATTCTTGCTCTTCGTGCTTCAGTTCCATTCCTAAGAAATTCTCTGATTCAAAGAAATCTGCGATAGTTTTACCAAGATTGAAGCAATAGACAATGATTTCGTTTTTTCGTTTTGTCCAAATTTTAGGAGTGTGCGTCAAGGCAACCCAATATGTCAATTCGTTTTCCATCATATATCACCTCCTACGGTTTTTGCAATGGCTATTGGAACTATGATTTCCGCCCCCATTGTTGTTAATAATTTCCCAATTTCTTTTATCGTGGCTCCACTGTCAAAGATGTCATCTAACAAAATGATTTTCTTTCCATTGATTTCTTCTGGCGACAAATACGAGAACGCATCTTTGACATTCTCTTGTTTTAAATAGCTGTTTTGAAATACTTTTTGTTCGCTTGTCTGTCTGATTTTTACAAGTTTATGCGAGACAGGCACTTTGATGACAGAAGCAAACTTTACAGCAAAATTCTTGACAAGGTCACCCGAATGGGTTGGGGGAACGTACAACACCATGTCGAATTTTGAGTTGCCAAAAGTCTTGAAGAAAGCCTTTAATGTGAGACGCAACAGGAAATCAGGGAAGTCGCCGCCGTTTTCATATTTTGAGCGATGCAGAGCACTCCCAACATTAGAAACGCCATAGTACGATGCGGCGACTCCGTTTACAATATGAGATTTTCTGGTTAAATGACTTACTAAGAGTGATTCTACAAATTCTCGTTCTTCAACAGAAAAGTTATTCCAATTAATCACACAACTTTGTGAACTGAATAATTGATCATTTTTATAGACGTCAATTTTATTTTCTGAAGGAATATTGATAGACCATTTGATATTAGACGGTTTATGAGTCTTTGATGTTGTTTCTGAAACCTCTAATATGGGAAAATAGTTTTCTCTAAAATCAGACAGCTTTTTTTGCCACTCATCAGTCAATGCAACAGTCAGTTTGTCTAAAGTGGTGTTGTCGCAATCTGAATACTCCATGTTGTTGTCATCATCCAAGAACTCACACAAATATTGCATTCGCGGTTGGGATGTATTGACATACCCCACCATGGCATCCAATTCCTTGAGTTTGAGTATTCTAAGATCTTCAAAAGATTGTGTGTCTAACTCTTGGGCACCGAATTGGTATTCTAAAACTTTACTTTTACCATCCACCACTTCTTTGGCTATTCCTTGATCTATCAAATCTGCCTTGATGACCCTTATTTGAGTCTGTTTTAAATTCGTGGCCTTCATCAAGCCTCTTTCACTGAGTGGTTCTTGTCTTAAAGCATCGATGGCTTTTAAATACTTTTCTTTTGAAGGTCTTGCCCCATCAATAAAGGCTTTGGGTAACTTATAGTCTTCTTCGATGCCGTTTTTATCCTTTTGCTCGTTATAGAATAGAATAATTGTGGTTGGCTTGTCATCTCTTCCGGCACGACCGATTTCCTGATAATAATGGATGGGGGAAGCGGGAATCTGTGTGTGGATAATGAATCGGATGTCCGGCTTGTCGATACCCATTCCCAGTGCATTGGTGGAAACAACGCATTTGTATCTGTTGTGCATCAATCCGTTTTCAATGTCTTTACGGGTATCCGCATCATGTCCCGCATTGTAATTGATTGCATTTATATTGTTGTAGGCCAACCATTTTGCATAAATCTCAGTATTGACTCTGGTTCCCGTATAAATCAATCCCGTCCCGTCGATTTGATGGAGGTTCTGGGCCAGCCAAACCAATTTTTCGTCTTCTGAATGGACTTTTATCACATACAATCTGAAATTATCGCGGACAAGTTGGCCTCTGATTGTGGTCAACCGTCCTCCAATCTGATGTTCGATGTCGCTTTGAACCCGATTGGTTGCGGTTGCAGTAGTAGCCAGTACTGGCAGACTTTGAGGAAGCAACTTTACCAAATTGATGATACGGCGGAAGGCTGGGCGGAAATCGTGTCCCCAAACCGATATGGTATGGGCTTCGTCAATTACAACCATAGACAAGTTCATCTTTCTGGTCGCTTCAATCCATTCTGCATTTTCCTGGCGTTCTGGGGCGATGTAAAGAATTTTGACTTTGCCGTCAAGCGCGTCTTGTATAGTGGCAGAGTTTTCCTCCACTGTTTGTTCTGAATTGATGTATCTTGCAGGAATGCCCTTTTTGTTCAATGCTTTTACCTGGTCTCTCATCAGGGCTATCAGAGGAGAGAAGATGACCGTAATGCCATCGAATTGGGTGGCTGGAAACTGGTAGCATAGTGATTTACCAAAGCCCGTGCGTTGAATCATCAAAATGCGTTCGCCGTTGAGAATTCGTCGAATAGCCTCCCATTGTTCGTCGTAGAAATGGTCTATGCCGAATATCCTTTTCAGTTCTATTTCAGCGTTTTCTCTGTTCATCAGAATATGTTCTTTTCAATTCGCAAAGATAATCTTTTTTTACTTTACAGATAGAAATACTCTACTATATAACGCAATCTACCTCCATCATTTCAGTTCCAGCCTCAGCACCCTGATAGGTCTGTCTTTGCCTTGATACTGGGTCTCGTCGATGCAGGTTTCCCCGGTGGGTTGGAATCCGCATTTCTCCATCACTCGGCCGGAGGCGGGATTGTCAACGAAATGCCCGCTGATGAGCGATTGGATGTCCGTCGTTCGGCGGATATAGTCTAACATCGCTTGCAGCGCTTCCGTGCAGATGCCTTGGTTCCAATACGGTTTGGCCACCCAATAGCCGCAGAGGGGCTCTCCCTCGCGGGCGGGGAGATTGCACTCGCACGAAGGACCGTAGCCAATGGCCCCGATGGCTTCTCCCGTCGCGTTGAGCTCGATGGCCCAGTTGGAGTCGTTGCGGAATACCGTGCGGATGATCTCCAGGCTTTCCTCCACGCTGTTATGCGGTGGCCAGCCCGCCCGAGGTCCCACGTCCGGGTCGGAGGCGTATTTGAACAAGGAGTCGGCGTCGCTCTCAAACCAGGGACGAAGCGTCAGCCTCTCGGTCCGCAGCATCAGCTTGGCCTTCTCGGCGGAAGGCGTGCGGGTGAGGTCCTCCACCTCGCGATAATCTTCGGGTTGTTCAAGTCGGATAGTCATCGTTTCTATTTTATTTTTATTTATCGGGTGAAATTAGGTTAAGTGAATGTTGGTGAGTAAATGTTAACACGAAATCTTCTGCTTCTTTTGGTGCGTCTTCAACATCTTCAGGGCCTGCTTGTAGGGACTTGTGGTGACGCTCGCGAAGTAAGCGGCCATATCGGTGGTGTAGGTGCACTTGTAGTGGCCTTTTGTGAAGAGTTCCTCCTCGGAGAAGCTGCTCGCCAGCTGAATCATTTCGTCATGGGTTTGCTCCAGAAGCCGCTGCGCCTCCTTAAACGAGGTGTTCTGGTGTTTTTCCACCAGCATCTTGTCCATCTCGTGGTAGTTTTTGCGATATTCGTCGGGCAGATAGTCCCTTTGATGGCCTTCGCGGATGTTGTTCACAAATTCGCGCATCAGCACCTGCCATTCATAAAGGTGTATGAGGAGGTCGCGGGCGCACTGGTCGTAAATCCATCGTGCGCCGCATTTTTTTGGGTCATTGGCGAACTGGAAGGTCGCGTTCAGTTCGTCATCTGTCATTTTGCCGATTTGTTCGGACAGCTTCGCATAACTGTCCGACATGGCTGCTAAAAGTTCGTTTTTGTCCATTGTCGTTTTGGTTTTCGCATTTGTTTTTATTCAAAAGACTTGGCAAAGATACAACTTTTCTTGAATGAAGCTGAAAGCTGGTTACTTCGTGTTGGTGAGTGAATGTTGATGAGTGAATGTTAACACGAAATCATCAACAGCGAAGCTTATCAACAGCCGCAGGATGTGACCTTCTTCAAGTATTTTAGCCCCCTGTACGACGACTCTCGCAGCTTGAGTTCCATGCCCGCGACCGTGCAGATGTACACCTGCTTTTGCTCGTCCCACCGGAACTCGCTTTCGTGCATGTCAATCAGGAGCGATATCACAGCATCGGTGAAGGCCTCATTGTCGGCAGGCTTCTTGCGCTCTGCCGGTGTGCTGAAGTGGTTCAGCAGTCTGGACGGTATGTTGTCGTTGTAATCCATATCGGTGTGGGTTTGTTCGTTTTGTGTTGTTCTTAGAGGAAAGAAAGATGCTTTTCGAGTTTTTTTCCCCCCATACAATTAATTGTTCGACATCTCATCAAGGATTCGTCTCATTTTTTCAATACGGTTTTCTGTATCTATGCCATTTTCGTTTTGGGTAATCGCGAATTCTTTTAGCAAATCTTCATTCACATCATTAGAAATCACTCGATATGATGTTTGAGTTTCTCTCAAAAACTCTTTTTCGCTAAGATAAATGCGATTTCCCCAATGTTCACGCCATACATTGTCACTGATTGCTTTCAAAAATGGGTTGTATGAATTTGGCGAAGGCTTTTGTTTTTGATGAATACTTGTGAATACGTACGGTGAATTTTCAAAGTCATTCCACCAATATTTGCCATAACGCCCAGGTCGGAACACATTGTATTTGATGTAATAGTAAATCCATGTGTATTCTTTTTTGCCCTCACAATTCTCCATGTACTTACTTAATAAACCTGTCAGGAAATCATCTGTGAAATCTGAATTTAGCGACATTAATTGATTCAGAACATTCTTAGTGTTGTCAAAGCCAATAAGATTCTCACTTTTGTGAAAAAGAGTTTTCCACGCAAATCCATCGCTCATAGAAGAACCTAATTGATAACGCCAACCATTTCGCTCTTTCTGTTTATAATCTCCAAAGGTGAACAATGCACAATCTACCAAATCCCAATTACATTTGAATAGAGATTCAAATCGCTCAAAACACTCAGGATGTTCTAATCCGACAACTGAAATTTGACCATAAAGCAGTTCGTGATCTTCCAATGCAAAAAGTAATTCTGCTTTTTCCGGATTATTAAGGGTCCATTCCAATTTTATTTTCTCTTCTTCTAATTGAGATGGATTGAAATTAATACCAACCGTTTCGCTATCTGCTATTTGACCATTCACAATAATGCTATCAACTTGGCGTAAAATGGCGGGCAAACGGTTGCCGCCTTGACGGTCTTCGCTGTCACTTATTTGGTCGGAAGAATTTAATATCAGATTGTTTAATGTACGCAAACGTCTGCTGAACTGTTCTGGATTCACACTCGACAGGTTTTGCCTATATGTTACAAATGCATACAATAAAATAATCTGATTTAAAGTAAATCTACGTCTATTCTTTCCTATAATGTCCGCATAATTCTTCAGACAATCCTCAAGCAAGTTGACATTATAGTTTGTTTTGATTTTCCCTGCCGAATGCTCTTTTGAAGAGAATGCCTCAAAGAAATTTTGGATAGGAATGCTTTTTTTGTTATCATCCAGCCAACAATCGAAAAAACTTTCAAGAGTTTCTGCATTTTCGATCACGTTGCCTTTGTCATTATTTTCCTGAATGGTGAAAAACTCTTTTACCAATTCGAATTCGTCGCTTGTCTTGGGACTGCCACCGTTTTTGTAACAAATAATATTACAGATAAAGATAAAGTATCGCAAGAATTCATCATCAGTTGTATTGTCGTTATCATCACCAACACCACTATCGCGATATTGCCACAACAAATCAGTCCATTCCCTGTCAATTTTGGAACCAATCCGTTTTGCAACGTTTTCATCGGCGAGTTTCAGTTGCTTTTCAAACTCGGCTTTGAAATGTTCGAATTGAGTTAATGGTTTTCCCCGAGAATTCATTTTGATATAGAGTTCATCTGTCAAGCCCATATCCTCAATGGGAAGAAAGTAGAAAGATATATTTTCGAGTTTTTGAAAAAGATTCTCTATACAAGAAAATTTTGCTTGAATGGCATCAAGCATAACAAGCATTGAAGAGATTGTCGCATCATGTTGCCATTCGAGAGGGAACCAGTTTCTGTCTTTGATTTGCTCCGAGATAATCTCTTCTCTGTTTAACTCAAAAGCTTTGGTAGTTATAGATTCACAGAATTTGCGGGCAGATGGTCTTGTCTCATAGCTGAAATTTCTCAGGAAATTGATTTCAGTTTCAGCTATGGTTTCCTTTTTTGCAGCATACCAATAAAGAAGAAAGAGTGTTGTCAACCTTTGCTGTCCATCAAGGGGTGTTAATATATTCTCTTTGATGTCACCATAAATGAAATCAAGTGTAATTGTTTTTCCGTTGACAGCATCAAAAAGTGTGTCCAAGAAATTATTTCTTTTACGCCTGTTTCTCTCATCGATACGGCCATACGCGAAATCTCTTTGAATCTTAGGAATTTCAATTCTTTTGATTTCAACTGTTTTGCCAGACTTATCAGTGTATGGTGAAAAAATTGTCCTAAATGTCTTTGGTTCCATAAATTCTATTCATTTACTTGTTCTTCATTAGTCAAATAAGATTCCAACACTTTCTCCAAAGCTTTAAAATATGCATCTCTATCGTTTTTCCCCCAGAAATGCAAATTGGTGTCTTCTGCCGAATAATATTTAAGGAACACCATTTTTGTGCAAAACGGAATATAAGAGCCCTTTTTGTCCATTTCCAAAATCAGATTCCGTTTAGCGTCAAATGTGTAATTGCTTATGGCGGAATTCTGTCCCGAAGAAAGCAACGCCATGTTGGGCAACAGATGAATATATTCCGAGTCCTCTCCTTTAGGAGAAAGAACATTTACCACTTGTTGTTGCAAAGGTTCGAACCGCTCTCTAACTTTTGGCGTTTTAGGATTATCTTCAATCGATCTCACCAATTGCTCCATATCAGAAATCAATTCGTCTTGTCCTCCAATAGATTGTAGCGACTTAACATGTGCTTTAAGCCATTCCACTATTTTTTCGTTCGTTTTCAAACCTTCTGAGTGCTGTGCATGAATATGTTCAAGACTCCAATTTTCTTTCTTATGACGGCCAAAAGGAAATCTTCTTTTTTTGTCGTCTATTTGCCTGACCGATTCAACATTGAAAAGAAGGAGGAGCCTTTTTATTTCGTTATAGTCATGCTCATAATCTAAATCTGTATAATCTTTTTTGAAGTTCATGCTCTCTTTTATGCTCTCATCCAAGTATTGTCGAAATTCAGTCTTTGATTTATCAGCATAGTCATTTAATATATCTACCAGTTTTTTAGAATTGCTTGCTATCAAGTATCCTATTTTATGATAAAACTCATGGTCGGAAAACCATTCCTTAAGCGTCAAGAAATTATGCTGGATTTCGTCCCAAATATTCTCCAAACTTTTACCACTTTTAAGTTCATTATCGAAATAGAAAAAAGTTCTATATGTTTCCTTGTCGCCGTACTGCTTTCTGGAAATCAAGTCTAATATCATATCTATCCGCGTTGGATAGTTGTCAATATCCGAGTTGGTGAGAAATCCCCAAAACTCCTCGTTATGCAGTTCTTTTTCCATATTATCCCATTCTAGGGACAATTCTTCCTGACGAATTGCATTTTCACTTTCGTCCTTTAGGAACAATGCTTTTACAAGTTCTGAACTTGTCAGAGGAATTTTTCCTATGTTCAATCGAGTAAAAAGGTCAATACTGTTTTCTGTGTCAGGAACTTCGTACCAAATGATTTTCACACACTCATCGAAGTACTTGTTGATGTTTGTCAGAGTAGATTGGAGTTTTTCTTTATGTGAAAACCAATTCTCGATGGTTTTATATGCATTGTAGATAAAGAAGAAATCTATATTGTCATTGCGTTTGGCTTCGTCTGGCTTTTTGAGAAAGTCAACGGATTCATTACGTGTTTCGTAGGAAAGTGTAAACCTTGGTTCACTCATGAATCCATGGCTGACCTTATTCATATAAACATAAATGAGATAAAGCGTCGTGAGTCTTTGCTGTCCATCAATTAATTCATATTTATCACCCAAATTGCGTACTACCACTGGTTGCAAACAATAATTATCTTTGTCCGTTTTTTTTATTTTTCCACCATACTCGTTAATATCATTCAAAAGTGTCTTGACTTCATTTTCTCCCCAACGATAGCCCCGTTGATAATCAGGAACATAAAACCATCCTTGAATATCGCCTATTAACTTTGTTTCTAAATTTATTTCTGCCATAAATATTTGTTATTTATAGAATTGTCATTCTCTAATACACTTTCATACGGTCAATCTAACCGCGTATCATAGCATTTTCTCTATAAATTGTCGAAAATGCAGTATCTGTGTGCTGCGCGAAGGGTTGAAGAGCAGATGCTCGAAGTCTTTCTGCTTTAGTTCAAGGTCAGTGGTGTCAAGTTTGTCGGATAGTGCTTTCTTCAACATTTCCGGGGTGTCGATTCCACATCGTTGGTGAAGGAAGCCGTAGTCGGGGTCGGTTTGTTGCCAAAGGAAGATGGTGTCGTAGAAGTCGCGTCCTTTGGCCCGGGCCAGCAGTGCCGCAAGCTTCATGGAGAGCATGGTACTCTTGGCCGGAACCGTCACGGGGAAAAAGAAGCCGTTGCGACTGACCATCGCCGTTTGCGGAGTGTAGTCCACCCCTTGGTCCTGGGCTTCGATCTTCATCAAAAACCTTTCCTCCCGATGACCGGTGAGATTTAGGTCGAACAGCAGTTCCGGAAAGTAGATGTTGCGGCGGAAGGCCGTCAGCCGGGGATTCTCCTTGTCGCGCAACTCCACGCGCAAACCGTTGAGCCGCAAGTGCTCGACCAGCGCATCGGTCATCGAGACAAACTCGTCAGCCGTCAGTCGCTTGCAATCGAAATCCAAATCCTCGGAGAAACGGTCTAATCCGAGGACAAGGCGCAGGTTGGTCCCGCCGATGAACACCAATTTGGGCGCGTAGGGCGATTGCGAAAGGTGCTCCAGCGCCAACAATTCAATGTGTTCCTTCAAGATGTGCTTGTGAAATGCGGCGTTCGTCGCAAGTTGCGGCGGATAGTAGGCCAATATGGACTGTAAATCAATCATCTGTATAGGTTTTCATCAACAATTGTATTCGTTCTTGCAGCGACTTGTTGCCGCTTTGCGTCGCGTAAGCCGCCAGTCGATCCTTGTCCAGTTCCTCCCGCATCCACCATTCGTCGAAGCGCAGCTCCAACAAGGTCTCGGCGGTGTTGTATTGCGGGTAAAGGTACAGCAGGTCGAGGATGGCCTTCTCGGGTAAAGCCAGCAGGTAGCTGCCCTGCGGCGAAACGGGCATCTGGCGGAAGCCGAAGAAAAGATCGGGCTTGACGGTCTGGTAGCTGAAACGGCCGAAGTCGTTATGGTAGGCCGTGGTGCGGTTGGAGGTGACGCATGTGATGTCGGTCACCGCCTCGGGAATGATGCCGTAGAACGACAGGGCGTAGTGCAGGCTGATGTACGACGGCGTGTAAATGCGCTGCGCAATATAACGCGCCATCTCGGGAGTGCCCTTCAGGTCGCTGAAGGCATACCAGTCCTGCCGCAGTTTCGACAAATAGCCCCGCTTCACCCAGCGTGTGAGGTTGCTTCGGTCGAATCCCGGCTCCCACGCACGGATCTGATAAACGTTGAAACATCCCATCCCGTGCCACTGCTCCCTGAACTCCAAGTAGGTCATTATCTCATTTTATTCAAAAGACGCTGCAAAAATACAACTTTTCTTGAATAAACGAAAGGCTGATTACTTCGTATTGGGCACTTTGTGTTAATTACTTCGTGTTGGTTATTTCATGTTGATTTTTTCATGTTAACACGAAGTCATTAACAGCCGAAGGCTAACCAACAGCCGCAGGCTAATCAACAGCGAAGCTTACCAACAGCCGTAGGCTAATCAACAGCGAAGCTAACCGACAGCCATATTCTTTTGCAAAATATTTTTTTGCGATATAAGAAAATAGTCGTACTTTTGCAGCCGAAAAACAGGAACATCTTTAATCTGTCTTTTCGACCAAAATCTATAAAAAAACAATAATTATGCTTAACAAAAAAGTATCCGATCTACTTAACGATCAAATCAACAAGGAGCTTTACAGCGCCTATCTCTATCTTGATATGTCCAACTATTTCGAGCGCCGCGGTCTGAACGGTTTCGCTAACTGGTATATGATTCAGGCCCAGGAGGAGCGCGACCACGCAATGCTGTTCTACCGCTATATGCAGAACAACGACTGCCCCGTAACGCTGGGTGCCATCGCCAAACCCGACAAGGTGTTCAAGGAAGATATGGACGTGCTGAAGGCCGGTCTGGAGCACGAGGAGTATGTGACCGCCTCGATCCACACCATCTATGACGCCGCCAACAAGGTCAAGGATTTCCGCACCATGCAGTTCCTCGACTGGTTCGTCAAAGAGCAAGGCGAAGAGGAAACCAACGCCCGCGATATGATCTCGAAGATGGAGCTCTTCGGCAGCGACCCCCGCAGCCTCTATATGCTCAACCAGGAGCTCGCCGCCCGCGCCTACAGCGCCCCCAGCCTGGTACTCGATTAAGACAAAGAATACTTCAAAAACACTACTTTTCTTGAATGAAACAGAAAGGCTGATCACTTCGTGTTAATTACTTCGTGTTAATTATTTCGTGTTAATTATTTCATGTTAATTATTTCATGTTAATTATTTCATGTTAATTATTTCATGTTAATTATTTCATGTTAACACAAAGTAATTAACAGCCGAAGGCTAACCGACAGCGAAGCTCACCAACAGCGAAGCTAATCAACAGCCGAAGGCTAACTTAAAATTGCGCCAATAGAGGTTGAATTTGATTCCAATTGGCAAGAACTGTTTGCGCCTGCTTAACTATCACTTGCCAATTGGAATCTTTGATTACTAGTTCGTCATCAATATAACCATTAGTACATGGTTCTTCATAGTTATTGAGCAAAGAGTTTAATTTGTATAATCCGTTTAAAGCATCACTGGATATCCATATTTCTCCATGGCTTTTCTTATGACGAGTTCTAAAAAACAATCGTCATATAAAGTACACATCAATTCTGTATACGAAAAAATACGCCCTGTGTTATTGTTCCGATTTAACCACAGTTTGTTTTGCAAATCCACGCTTGATAGTTCCTCTATTTTGTCGTGAATATACTTCTAATTCACACTCTAACAATATCATTTTTGGCATTACTTTTGAGTTATACAGGTGTTATTGATGTTGAACTTTTGTAGGTATTAAGATTTGTCAGTTCATTTTTGGCTATAAGAGCATAAAAAACATCCGTTATAGCCAAAAATAATTTATTCAAAAAACAAATCAGAAAGAGTTATATTGTTTGTTATTAGACTGTTGTAATAAATATTTTTCTTTGGTGCTTGATTTGAAACGAGTGTTATAAGTATCTGTTTCTGCGTGTGGAAACATTGGCTCAACTCCGCGGCACGATGACGGAGTTTATCCGCTTCTTGTTTTGTGATGGCGTAAGGATTGTTCGTGTATTTCATTTCGCACAAGGTAGTTACCTTATCCGCACGTAGAATCACCATATCCATTTGTGCATTAGATGTTTGCATGGGAAAAGTTTTGGTTGCGATTCCTGTGATACCGAGTGCTTTTTGGATCGCATAGATATGGGCGAAACAGAGCCTTTCAAAGCTTAGTCCGAGCCAGGTGTTATGGCGCGGAGTGGCTTGGAGGTGCAGCCAGGCATCTCGGTCGAAATGTTGTGATCCGTTCAAAAACTGGAAGTAGAAAAGGCTGTAGAAATCAATGAGTTGGTATATTGATGTTCTCCCTTTGGCAGGATTGTAACGACGGATAAAGCTGCACTGTTCCAATTCGTCCAGTTTTCGTGTCAGGCCACCGCCGTTGGCCAAACCGGTAGCTTTTACAATCTCTTCGCGTGTGTAACCACTGCGGCGTTTGCTCAAGGCAGCGATTATTTTCACGTAATCCTCCGATTTATTGAACAACGACTTGTACAAAGTGTCAAACTCGTCTTTAAGCAATGCATTAGGCGCAAAGAACAGCCTGTCAATGTTTTGT
>JAFWRA010000130.1 GCA_017508895.1 Bacteroidales bacterium | reverse complement strand
TGGGCTTCGAGTTCATCCTCGATGAGGGCTTTGTGAGACACAACCACGTTCTTGAACTCTTGGTTGATCTTCACGACTTTGAATTCCATCACGCTGTCAACAAACACGTCGTAGTCGCGGATCGGCTTGACGTCGATTTGCGAACCGGGCAGGAAGGCTTCGAGGCCGAACACTTCGACGATGAGGCCACCCTTGGTGCGGCTCTTGACATAACCGTTGACGATTTCGCCCTTTTCGTAGGCTTCGTTGACGCGATCCCACGACTTGAGCAACTGGGCTTTCTTGTGAGAAAGGATGAGTTGACCGTTGGGGCCTTCTTGGTTCTCAACGTAGACTTCCACCTTGTCGCCCACCTTCAGGTTGGGGTTGGTGCGGAATTCAGCAATTGGAATAACACCATCCGACTTAAAGCCGATGTTAACCACGACTTCACGTTCGGTGATAGCAACAACTGTGCCTTCAATAACCTCGTGGTCAGCCACTTGGCTCATAGTGCCTGCATAACGTTCTTCGAGCTTGGCGCGTTCGTCAGCTGAATAGTTGTCGAACTTTTTGTGTGATGAAGTCCAATCGAAATCTGCGGCGGGAACCGGTTTCGGTCTTGGAGTTCTGACTTTCTTTTCAACTGGCTTTTCTTCTGCTGGCATAGCCTCGTTGATGATGTTTTCGTTTTCTGCCATTATAATAATTGTTTTAATGTTGTACCCGCAAGCGTTCCAGAACCCCGCCGCGAGGAGGTTAAACTTTTGATTTACAACTCAAACCGCTGATAATAATATCAATCTGGAGTACGGTTGGTTTTGGGCTGCAAAGATAGGAATTATTTTCTTAAATTAAGCAAATTCAATGATTTATTTTTTATTGTTATCGTTTTCTTTTTGTTTTTGGCTAGAGGCGTCGTGCTAAAGGTCAAAACCTCACCGTCTTCATTGGCAATAACAAAAACACCCTCCATAGGCATGACGTAATCGCGCTGGGCTAATTCTATCCTGCTACCATCTTCACTCATCACATAGAACTCTCGGTCGATGTAGGCTCTCTCATTGAAAGGATTGCCCACAAGGTTCCAACCCGCCGTTTCGCCATCACCAGTTTTGTGCAAGACGACGCTACCATCACCGTTGTATGGCACTCCATTGAAGTTGAGCATGAGCGTGTCGCTATTGGCATAAAGATACCCCTTCCCTGCTTCGAGATTGAAGGCTTCAACTTTATAGTTGATCCATTTCTTCTCAGCCTCACCATATTGATAAAGGTCGTAAACGTTGGCCAACATATTCTCCACTTCTTCAGGATAAACTTCTTCGAAAGGCACGGCAATGAGATAATAACCTCCATCGGTGGTAAAGGCATTGATTGTCTTGGTGGCGGCTTGCGAAGTCGATATACCAAGGATAATCTGGTTCTTCACAGAATAACGCGTACCGTTATATCCAGAAGGATTGTATGGGTCGTAGTTGGTATCGTCACTATACACACGAATTGTCTGATAATCTTGACTATAAAACACTCGACAAGCCATGAGGGGAACACCCGTATAACTTCCTGTATTATCATCAATGACAATGGCGAGATTTGAAGAACCATCATAGGCAAACGGAGTGTCAAGAACGATGGTAGTCCAATATCCTTTTGTCATAACCACATTGCCCCTAAATACACGATCGGTCTCTGTAACTGGAATCCAATCCGTATTGTTGTTGAAGGCTGTCATGTCGGCATGAACCATGTAGATGTCATAATTGCGCGTCTTGGTATCACCTGCGTTGTAGTAGGAAATAGACGTAATGCTTCCCGCAGCACCTATCTCATTTGCTGTATATATCTGCTGGGAAAGAGTATATTTCCAATTTGAATTGCTCGGCAGATATTGGTCTGTCGATTCGCCTTGTCCGATGAGAGCACCTTCAAGGAGCATAAAAACTGCTTCAATCTCAGCATCCTTAGTTACTGTGAAACTATATGTAGCGTTGCAGCTGACCACCTCTCCGTTTTTGCTCCAGTTCAGGAAGAGATAGCCTTCGCTCGGAGTTGCCGTCAGCGTGCAGGTACTGCCGTATTCAAACGTACCAGCCCCCGTTGTCGTTCCTCCAGCTGCCATATTGGTCGTGACAGAAACGGTCAGTGGCAATGAGAAGAAGGCCACAAGATTGCGGTCGGACGTGACGGTGAAGGAATAGTTGGCATCCGACGATACCGTCGTCCCGGTTTCCTTCCAATAAATAAACGAATAACCTGCATTGGGTGTGGCCGTCAGCGTGATGACCGTGCCGCCATCATAAGTGCCCGCCCCCTCAACCGTACCGCCCTCCACGGGATCGGCGACAACGGTGATGGTATGTGGCGCAGTGGCAACCGCACAGTTGACATAAAGTTCTTGTTGGAAATTGGCATTTAGACTTGAGCCGTGGTATATCGGAACGCCATTTTCAAACTTAATATCGAACGAGCATCGGTTGGCATTTGTGCCCTCAATCCATGACAAGTTAATAGTACTACCAGTTGCAATTTCACGGGAATAGGAAGCCGACGAACCGCTTTCCAAAGTAAACTGTTCGGAACTGCCATCACTATAATCTACGACCAAGTAGTTGCCACTCCAACCATTTTGGTAAGAGACGTGCAAATCAAAGACAATCGTGCATGTTGATTCGCCTTCAACAAAGTTTGCCACCAAGTCCCTGTCACCATTGACTGTGAAAGAATAGTCAGCATCATACGTCACCACTTCCCCTTTCTCTGTCCAATTCAGGAAGTAGTATCCAGCATTAGGGGTGGCCGTCAAGTTGCAAGTCATGCCATAAGCATAGATTCCGCCTTCACTTACCGTGCCACCTTCAACAGGATTGGCTGTGACCGTTACAGTTTGGGAATGATGGAAGACGATCTGATTCTTCTGTGTCATGAGCGTACCCGTGTAACCAAATGGATTGATGGGGTCAAAATTCGTACTACTACGGCTATATTTATAAATAGCTTGGCTTTCTTCCGTCTCGAATGTGCGACAATTTAAATATGAATAACTGTTTGAGTTGTCGACCACGACCAAGGCAACATTGGATGAGCCGTCGTATAGGAATGGCGTACTTAAAATGATGGTCGTCCAACCACGGGGGGGGATAGTGACATTGCCGCTGAACACCAAATCGCTTTCCGAAATAGGAATCCAATCGGAAGTGTTTGTAAATGAGGTTTTTTCAGTGTGAACCAAATAAACATCCCAATTACGAGTTATATTATGATAATCAGTGTTGAAGAGCGACACGCTAACGATTTCAGTTGCCGTCCCTCCCATCTCGTCGACTGTATAGATCTGCTCCGACAAGGAATTGAAATCATAGGCAGGAAGATAAGGACTGGCATAGGTTGCATCTCCTATCACTATGCCCTCCGGTTTCAATTCGAAATGAGCCACATATTCCGCAGATGCTGTTACGGTCAGTTTATATGTAGGCAGACAATAAACCACTGTTCCATTCCTTGTCCAGTGGCTGAAAATGTAGCCCTGATCGGGTACGGCGGTAAGAGTGATGGGCTGGTTGAGGTAGCACAGTCCTCCTCCACTTACCGTGCCTCCCCCTTCAGGACCAACAGCGGCAGTCACCGTATAATCATAGCTTGGAATACCGAAAACGACTTGGTTTTTCATCGTCATGAGCGCACCTGCGTAACTGGATGGATTGTAAGGGTCATATTCCGAACCATAATAACCATAGATGCGAATAGCCTGGTTGTCTTCCGTCCCGAATGTGCGACATTTTATTGATGAATTATAGCTGTTTGAGTTGTTGTCAACAACCAAGGCAACATTGGATGAGCCGTCGAATAGGAATGGTGTGCTTAATATGATGGTCGTCCAACCATAGGAAGTCATAGTGACATTGCCACTGAATACCAAATCGCTTTCCGAAACAGGAATCCAATCGGAATTGCTCTCAAAGGAGGTCTTATCAGTATTGACCATATAGACATCCCATTTGCGAGTACTACCACGATCACCCGTGTTGAAGAACGAAATGCTGGAGATTTCGGTTGATACTCCACCCATTTCACTCGCGGTATAGATTTGCTGCGTCAGGGAATTGTAAAAATAGGCAGGAAGACAATAGTCGGCGTAGGTTGCGTCACCTATCACTATGCCATCCATCGGTTCGAAATACGCCACAAATTCCGCAGCCTCAGTTAGGGTCAGATTCAATGTGGAAAGGTATGAAAAAACCTCACCGTCCTTAGTCCACTTGTCGAACACATATCCTTCATTGGGGGTTGCTGTGAGGGTGACTTGCTGATTATAGTTGCAGGTCCCACCTCCACTCACCGTTCCTCCTTCTGTGGGATTAGCCGAGGTAGTGATGCTGAATTTTGGTCCAAAATGAGCCACCAAATTTCTGTCATTCATGGCAATGAAGGAATAGAAGGCATCGGAGGAAACCTGCTCACCCTCTTCAGTCCAATACATAAAGGAGTAATCACCAATGGCGGTTGCAGTCAATGTGCAGATATCCCCACAATCGTATGTACCTGCACCGCTGACGGTTCCAGCATTTGAAGGGTCAGTCGAAGCCGTAATCTGATAGGTAATGCCTGAAGTGCAGTCAGGAGGACAAATGTTGATGATAGCTATATTGTTTCTGGTATAGGCATAAAGGCTTGGATTCATGGCATTAATGGAATAATAGCCATCACATTCTCCACTCCATCCCCAATTGAAATGCAACAGGTTGTTTGCATTATAGCCATCACAAACGAAACTATGACCATTTCCACTATTTGGGGGCCAACCGCTATAATGTATCGGACGCCCTGTATCAAGACAACCCTTCATCAGGTCCAGCCAATCTTCATCACTATAATTGTTTCTGGACACTACAGATAATTCTTCGGAATAGCCAAAATAGTTTACCAGAGCCGAAGGAATATAAATATAGCTTGACCCAGACCCATTTGGACCATATTGCATATTAATGGCAACACCACAATGCCACATCAACGTAGCAACTGCATCAATTTCTGCAGATGTGGATGAAGAAGACAAGCTATTGGGCATGTTAGCCCAGTCATAAGTGGTAGCGCCAAAATTGGCTGTCTGTTCGGGATAGCCATAAGGTGTATAGGTGTACAAGCCCAATCCAATGGTAGGATAGCCCCAATAATGCATAATCTGTGCAATAGAAGTGGCCACACAACCTGTGAGCACATGCCCACAATACCCATTTGGATCCTCTGGACACTTCGCATTGTAATAACAACCCTGATCCCAAGAGTCGGTTAGCAAAGGTTCAACCGCCGTAGTGGCTCTTTGCTCGATAATGTGGCCATTAGATTGGACCAATTCCCATTGCCTAGCCGTGGCTTCATCGGCTTCAAGGTGGTTCTCGATGCCGTATTGGATTTGTTCGACAAAGTCTTGCAGGTAATCCTGCAACTGTATCGGGATGTTATCCACGTCAAATTGACCCTCATCTGAATAGCCCAAAATAGGCGTGGCGCAGTCGGCGGCTGAGACGATGACGAAACCGTTCGGCGTGTTGAAGATATGAAAAGCGGCATCATCGCTTTCAGTTCGGTAGGTTGTTACAAGTTGCAGGTCTTCTGCGCCTCGCAACGGGGTTCTAGCATTGGCATTCATAAATTTCACCGCCACTTCGCGGACAGTCTGCATGTCAACAGGATTGGCTTGGGTCATGCCCACCAAACCCATTAGCAGGATGAACAGGATGTTACGCAATAATTTCTTTGCTTGTATAGTATTTACTATCATATTGTTGATGTTTGGGTTGTTTGAGTTTATTTGTCAATTTCACTGGCATACTATTATGCAACGTGCAAATTTACAAAATAATTACGACGCGGCTTTAACCACGTCGTAATATATTATACAATCCCTTTTGGAAATAATGCAACTATCTCCTCACCCCCTTCACAAACCACACAATCAGCTCCAGCACCTCGGGCGAGATGGTCTCCTCAATCTCGAAATATTCGTTGGGCGAGCCTGTCTCGCAATGCTGGAAAAGATGGTTCAAACCGGGCAGCTCACGAAGGGTGAGGTTGGTCTTGCCGTGTTCCGCGATAATCTTCTCGTATCCTGGAAGATCCTGAGAGGCAATCACTTGCAAATCCTTAGAACCGTTGAGCAGCAAAGCCGGACAATTCGTCTTGACGATGGCCTCCGTAGGGTCGTATTTCAGGAAATAGTACATCCACGGCATGGTCATCTGCGACACCGTTTGTTCGGTCAGCTCCTCGTTATAGCCCCAGCCTTTCACAAGTTGGCGCAACAAACTGTCGGCCTCTTCCCTACTGCTTGATGCCTCGATGATGTCGAACATCTGTACGTTGGCATTACCGCTGAATTGCACCATCTCTTCCGACATGCCTGAAGCTCTCAGGATGGCCGCCTGCTGTTCTTTGAGCACCTCAATGCCAGTCACGGATGGTCCAGCCAAAGAGACCAAGAAAGCCACTTCGGGACGACGCGCCGACACCATGAAGTTGATGATGCCGCCTTCACTGTGACCCAAAATGCCGACCTCCGAAGCATTGATTTCCTTGCGGTTACGAAGATAGTCGAAAGCGGCCTCGGCATCGTAGGAGAAATCCATGGAAGTGGCATTCTTCACTTCACCATCAGAGCCACCCACGCCGCGGTCGTCGTAACGCAACACGGCTACGCCATGTCGGGCACAATAATCCGCGATGACCCAGAACGGGCGGTGGTTCATCAGTTCCTCGTCGCGGTTCTGCTGGCCGCTGCCCGAGACGAGCACCATGGCAGGAAATGGGCCGTCACCTTCAGGAATCGTCAATGTGCCTGCCAAAGTGTTACCTTCTTTTTCATTGACAAAAGTCACTTCCTCGATTTGATAGTTGAACGGTGGTTGTGGGTCTTGGGGACGAGTCTTTTTCTGTTCTTTTTTCTCTGTTTTGACAAGGTTAAGCGGGAAGGTCATGCCGTGTTGGGTGAACTCCCCTTCTATGGTCGCGTCTTTCAGCACACCTAAATATGTAGCGTTCATGGCGTTCATTTTCAGTTCCAAATGCCCGTCTTTGAAGGTTGTTTCGTCCACAGGAATATCATACGCGCCTTGGGCAGGCACGTCAAAAGTGGCTGAATAGCCATTTTCAATGACCTTGATGTCGAAAGCCGTCTCCAGTTTTTGAGCACCTAAGTCGATTTCACCTTTCCAGTAGCCTTTAATTTGGGCTTGGGATTGAAGGACTACGAATAACAATGGGATAAGAATTTTTGTTTTCATAGACAACGGATTTTATTTGTTTATCTACGGATTACACAGATTTTACTGATTAGATTACAACTACGAATCAGGGCATAAAGTCATCCTTCGTGCCCATAAGCATACGAATCCACCCGACAGGCGGTATGATGAGAAAACAAACGGCAAACCAGAGCCAAAACGATTTGCCACGGCTTCGGGCAACCAAACCACCCGCTACAGCTTGCAGGATGTAAAGGAATACCACGAAAATGATGATCCAAGTTTCTTTGTCCATATTATTATTCAATTGGTTTTGTTTATATTTTTCGACTATGACTTGTGACAATGACAATGACCACTGAATAGGAAGCCATCACTTAACGCCTTGGGGAAAGTGGTCATAGTCATAGTCAATGGTCATAGTCATTTCTTTTTCCTCCCGCTCTTCTTCAATGCTTCCGCAATAATCCATTGCAGCTGCCCGTTGACGGAGCGGAACTCGTCGGCAGCCCATTTTTCCACAGCCTCCATGGTCTCAGTGTCGACACGGAGCAGGAAGGTCTTGGTATTTGCACTATTTTCTTTTTCCTTTGCCATAACTTATCTCTCCAATGCTTCGCCCAAGGTCATCCCACAGAGGTTCTCCTTGGAAATGCGTTTGTCATAAATCCAGATGCACAAAATGGTCACCATCATGACGATGAAGCCCGACAGGCCTGCCATACCGTTCAGGAAGTCGTTGCCACCCAAGGTGAAATAAATGGTCGTACCTGAAACCGCATTGATAGTGCCGTGCAGGATGGCTGCCACAACCATAGACTTGGACTTCAGCACGAAATACAATTCTATGATACCCAACAGGATACACATTACCACCATGAGCAGCACACCCCAATACGGCTCGTTCGGGTAGTTGTGGCCCATCAGGATGAGCGGGAAATGCCAAATGCCCCAGACGATGCCGATGAACAAGGCCGCCTTCCAAAACCTCACTTCACGCAAGGCACCGACAAGGTAGTTGCGCCAACCATATTCCTCACCGAAGGCAGCTATGGCGTTGACACTGATGCCCGCCAACAAGCCACCGAAAACAATGGAAATCAACATCAAATAGCTAGGCATGTTGCCCAATTGCTCACGCACCATTTCCTGCTGATCCTCGGGAACATGATACTGGTTGATGAGTTGTTCGGAGTTGTATTGCAACTCCACACCTGGCATCAATCCATTGATGGAAATGCAGAGGAACACCATCACCACAGGCAAAAGCCAAGCCACTACCCACGGCCACGACACCTTGAAGTTGACCAAGTCAGTATGGTTGAATTTTTCCTTGTCGATGGCTTGCAGAATGAGAGCGGTGATCATCGGTAAGAACATGTAAAATGTTGCAAACGTGGTGAAAAACATAGGAGTGTTCACCCTGTCCATGCCGAAGCCGAAACGGGCCACGGCTGCTGCTACCCAACTGATAAGGCAGACGATGATTGAATATCTTATTGCTTTTTTCATTGTTCAGAGATTTGTTGTTTGACTTTTGCAATCATTTCAAGCGTTTCCTCCTCCGTGGCGCAGTTGAAGTAATACAATTGGCCATCCGCGGTGCGCACTTCGAGCACAGGACCACCGTCGTCGCAGAGGAACAACATGCAGCTTTCTCCACCTTTTAGCCGAAAATGCCCGATGCTGACCTTGTCGGTAGAGAGTCCGTTGGTTCGGAGGGAAATGTCTGGCCAGCGGGACAACATGGTGGTCGAAGTGATGTTTTGTACGGGTATCGAAGCACTATATCCGCCACCTTTTGCCGTGATGTAATCCTCTGACACTTCAACCGTTGCGGGTTTGCTGCCTTTGAAGAAGAAAAACAATATGAAGGCAAAAGCCACAACGGTAATGATGATACCAATCCAGTTTTTCCTCCGCTCTTTCTTGCCTTCCTCCCCTTGCAGACCCAAATCGAATCTACTACTGAGCATCACACAGGCAATGACGAGAGCCAAAATCACCACGACAAGCACAATAAGATGAACGCCCATCGGAATTTGCACGAAAATGGACAAACCGCCAAACAGCAGCATCGCCCCGCCGCAAATGAGGAACACATTGCGATAAGCGAGCTTCAAGCCTTCCAAGTTGACTTTGGCCAAGCGTTTCTTCGACATGGTGTTCACGCCCGAAATCAGCATCGGGAACTTATAGACCGCCCAACCCGTGAGCATCAGAATCGCGCCTATTATTAAATCTGTCCAAATCATAATTCTGTCCTTTTTAGTTTACAATAAAATATGCCACAATTATCGCAAGCCCGATGGCGAAAGTAACAAAACCCGCCTTGCTGAACTCTCCCGTAAAACGCAACTTGGCAATAATCAACACCAAACAAAGGCCAGTAGCAGAAATAAGCATGGAAGGGAACGACTTCATGTCGAAGAAGACTTCAAGCACTGCTGCCAACACCCAAGCGAGACCAGTAGACAAGTAATTGACCATAAAGAAATTCTGCATTCCTTCCTCGTATTCAGTGCCTCGTTGTTCAGCCATTACTTTTTTCATACTATCGTCTTTTTCTGGATGCCGTTTCACCCGAACGGCAAGCCATAAAAAGAAGGAAGCCGTGAGAAGCAATAAAGCGATTAATAAGATGTTATCCATCATTTTCAGAGTATTTCAATTTTATCTTTCAATTCCTCAATAAGTTGCTCGGTCTCTTCTGCCGTTTTCCGGTTGACGAGAATCAAGCCTGAATCAGTGTATATCATCAAGTAAGGGGCTTCTTTCCTCAACACGAAAAAATTGGCTCTAGGACCGTTTTCCAAACGATACTCGCCTCTCTTGCCACGGAACAAATTGTGACCATGTATGCAATACGATGTCTCAGGCAATTCATTCACAATAAACACAGAATCAATGCTTTGATAAGGAACCGTTTGGCTATAGGTTCCCTCTATGGAAAGCATATCGGGAAGCACTTCAACTTTGCTGCTTTGGGAAGCCCAAATGTGATAGCCGAAGCCCAAAAACAATAACACCGCCAAGATTACAAAGACCCATTTAGAGAAATCGCCAGTATAACGCCATCCGACAATGAACAGCGCTAAGAATAAAGCCACATTAATAGTCAGTATCATAGGGGGATCAACAAAAACCTCTAACCATTTAAACAACACCAAAGAGACTCCAAAAGACAGGTATAAGAATATCAAACACTTTTGCTTCCCCTTCTCATAATCAGCGCCCTTTTGTTCTTTCATTACTCTTTGCATAAATCTGTCTCTCTCTGGATGCCGTTTCACCCGAATGGCGAGCCAAACAAAGCCAGAAACTATGAGAAGCGGAACAACAAAAAACACAATCTTTTCAAACATAATGGATCGTTTTAGAGTTCCATTCATAACAGCTTGTTTTAGAACTGGTGTATACCAGTAATATCCAGCATAGACGAGCAAGCCCACTGATAGTAACAACACGGCCGCTAAAGCAATTCTGCTCCATCTTTTGTCTTGGCTCAAAATGTATTTCCACATCATAAACAACACCACCGAAATCGTCACCATAACAATGGAAATAAGTATCGCATCAATATGGCTCTGCCATTGTGGAATGCTTATTGCCCCTGCAGACACGAGTATCATGATGCCTAAAAGCAACAATAGGATAAAGCCAAACTTTTGTCGTTCAGGTGGTAGGATAGTTTCACTCATTCTGTCCTTCCACATAACGTCGGGACGAATCTTTGCGAATATGGCTATGCCGATGAACGCAATGCCTATAATTAATAAGATGGTTAAAGCGATATCCATTTGATTCTGTTTTTTTGTTGCTATTGATGTCTTTTGCCGCGCTTTGCGTCATTGCGAGGAGGGACGACGAAGCAAGGATGCCTGTTTTCTGGATTGCTTCGCTTTGCTCGCAATGACGCGAAGCGACAGTCCGTTTTAGTAAAGGCTTCCCGTGTTCACCACCGGCTGTGCCGACTCGTCGGCGCAGAGCACCACCATGAGGTTGCTCACCATGGAGGCCTTGCGTTCCTCGTCAAGTTCGACCACGCCTTCGTCCTTCAGCTTGTCCAAGGCCATCTTGACCATCGATACAGCGCCTTCCACAATCTTCTCACGAGCGGAGATAATGGCGGCAGCCTGCTGACGGCGCAGCATGACAGCGGCAATCTCAGGCGAATAAGCCAAATAATTGATGCGTGCCTCAAGCACTTCGAGACCCGACATGGCCAGACGTTCATTCAGCTTGGCCAGCAGCACCTCGTTGATTTCGTTGCCGCCCGAACGGAGCGTCAATTCTCCATTCTCGGCCTCGTTTTCGTCGTAGGCGTACATGCCCGCCACCTCGCGCAAGGCGGCATCGCTCTGCACTTGGATGAAGCTCTCGAAAGCCCTCATGCGACTTGACACCGAAACGGGAGCCGTGCCCGAGCCGCCACCCGCCATGGTTTGGGAGTCGATTTCAAACATGGCCTTGTAGGTGTCCTTCAGTTTCCACACCAAAATCTGGCCAATCATAATGGGATTGCCCGTCTTGTCATTCACCTTGATGTTGTCAGGGTTGAGGTTACGGGCGCGGAGCGAGACCTTCTTGGAGGTCATCAGGAAGTTGACCCAATAGAAGCCGGTTCTGGTGAAAGTACCTTTGTACTTACCGAAGAACAACATCACCATAGCCTCATTAGGCTCCAGCTTGCGGAAGCCGATGGGAAGGATGCAGGCCAGCAAAAGACCTACGACAGACAGAATTGGGGTGCTCAGTTGCCCATTGGCAAAAGCAACGAAGCCCCAAACACTTAATGCCACGATGGCGATTTCAATGAACAATGCGACGAATCCGTTCATCGCGAAACCTTTGAATTCAAATTCTTTTGTTTCCATAGTTTTATAGATTTATGATATTATTTTGATATTATTTTGATGTGGCAAAAATACATTAATTTTGAAACATGCAAGAAAAAAAATGCACTTTTTTTGAAAAAAATTTCATCGAATGCACTATTTTTGCAGTGACATCGTAGGAATAAATTCAAAACTCAATCAATATGAAGAAGTTAGCATTAATTTGTGCAGCGGTCATTTCCTTGGCCAGTTGCAGTACTATGAAAATTGTAGACCCAAACGCTGCCGCGAATGCCGGTGCCGCTGCCGTTCAAGCTTTGACTATCAGTGATGCGCAGATTGCCCAACTATGCAGTCAATATATGGTGGAATCTGACGGGCAGAACACCATCCTGCCCGCAAGCAACGACTACACCAAGCGACTTGACCGCATCATGGGCCGATTCCACAACATCAAGGACTTGAACCTGAACTACAAGGTGTATCAGTCGAACACAGTCAATGCCTTCGCCAGTGGCGACGGCAGCGTGCGTGTCTACACTGGCTTGATGGATGCCATGAACGATGATGAAGTGTTTGCCGTCATCGGCCATGAGTTGGGACACCTTATTAATAAAGATGTCCGCGATGCTTACCGTGCCGCTTATCTTGTTGTGGCGGCCCGTTATGGTATCGCAGCCGTCAACACGACCGCCGGTGCCCTCTCGACAGGCTTTCTCGGCGACCTCGGACAGGAGTTGGCCAGTCGCGCCTACTCGCGCCGTCAGGAAACCCAAGCCGACGAGACCGCTTTCCAGTTCTGCATCAAAAACAACGTTGACCCCTACGCCATGTATCACGCACTCAATGTGTTGATCCAACTCAGCGGTGAAAGTGCACAACAAGGCAAACTAGCTGAATTGCTCTCCACCCACCCCGACACCCACAAACGTGCCGCACACGTCAAGGAAATGTGTGAGGCAGCGGGCTACAAGATGACTACACCCAGTTCGACAGGTTCAAAACCCTCCACAGGCGGCACAACGACTAAACCAAAGAAAGGAGTCAGTATTAAGAAAGGATAAACCTTCAGAAGCCAACAAAAAAAAGCCGAGTTTCCACTCGGCTTTTTTGTTACAGTTCACATCACTTTTTCTTCCGCTTGAATATCTTTGTCCGCAGCATGAAGACCGTGAGTGCAATCCAGAAGACGACCAAGACTCCCAAAGTAATCCATGTGGCTTTGAGACTTTGCGGCGCATAACCCACTAAGAGCAGCACGGGAAAGCCCAACACAATGGCTGAAAGGGTTTGCAGCACAAGGTTGTTGGCGGCAGGCGTCTCAAACTTCGGGTCGATTTCGCGCAATAGAATCATGCCGTTGCTGGCCGTGCCCGTCAGCATGCCGAACATCGAGAAGAAGCCCTCGTATTTGTAATCGGGATAGAGGTGTTTGGAGATCCATAGGACATTCACGAAAGTCACAATGGCGCCCAAAGTGACGATGAGGACGAAAGGCAAAACAAACTTGCCAAGCTCATTAAAGTTAATGGCCGCTGTGCCTGCCACAATCATGATGTCGAAGCAGAAGCCGCTAATGCGATTCAGCATGTAGTTGTTGATATACTCACGGCTCATCAGCTTGGCCTTCTTGAAACGACCCAACAACCATTTGAAAAGGATGCCAAACAGCGTACCAATCAAGAAGTTGAATCCCCAGAGCATGGGTTTCAACGTATTGGTGCCAAAGTTGCCCAGTTCCATCCCTTGGATCCAATTGGTAAACAGATAGACAAGGAAATAGACGAACAACACCATGCAAATCTGAACGGATAGCTTGTCGATGGACTCGGCATCAGGGATCTCGCCTTTGCTTTCATAGTCTTCCAAGGTATTCACCTGGGCATGAGCGATTTTCTTTCTTGAAAGGATACCCTTCCGGCGTAGAATGTTCATGTAAACGACGCCTACAACACTGCCTACGACGAAGCCCGTAGCCGCGATAGAGAGGCCGAAGTCAGCGCCAGGGAAGTCAATGCCCTGCTGTGTAGCCCAGCCCGTGAAAATCTTACCAAAGTTCAAGGCCTGTCCCGGTCCCTGTCCATAACCCATAGGCAGCAGCAGACCAGCGGCATAGAACAAACGCTTGCCGAAATAGAAGAACAAAATGGAGACGATGAGACCCACAATGCCTTGAATGACGTATGTGGAAGCCGTCAAAGCACCTGTCTCAATCACCTTCATCGGCGTGGACTTCGATTCTATCTTGTTGTTTTTCAACGCCAAGGCAACGAAGCCAAGACCCAAAGCATGATAGGTCACGATTTCCATCATCGGTTTGTTGATGATTCCGCGGCAGCTAGGAAACTGCTTGAAAATCAACAACAACAAACCGCCTAATAAGGCCGAAGGCAACAAACTCTTGTTAAGGAATGGCACTTTGGTTCTAAGTACGTTACCAAGCAACAAGGCCGTCGCCAAAATGCAAAATTGCACCAACCATTGCCAAGCCTCTGGCCGGTCAAAGGTCATCACAGAAACATCTAAAAGCATAATATCTACTTATTTGATTATCATTTATTGAAGCCTCACAGCGGTACCTGAGGCAGAGACCATCAGCATCGAACCGCTTTGGCCTAACACTTCATAATCTATATCAATACCCACAACAGCATCTGCATTCATCTGTCGAGCCCGTTCTTCCAATTCCCTCAGGGCTTGGGCGCGAGCATTGATCAACTCCTGTTCGTATGAACCTGAACGTCCGCCAACTATATCGCGGAGGCTGGCCTTAATATCCTTAATAAAATTCACTCCAGTAAT
This sequence comes from Bacteroidales bacterium, assembly GCA_017508895.1. The sequence continues at coordinate 23,468 of JAFWRA010000130.1, read as the reverse complement.
CACTTCCCCGAATACAACACCTTTGTATTCAATGATTGTTCTGCCTTCAACAGTCGGTGTAGTTGTAAGAATCATAATGCAACCATTTTATTTGATTAAACTTTATTTAATTCCGTCTTTACTGCAGTGCCAGAAGCATATACCAATACGCCCGAACTCATATCAATCAATTCGAAATCAATATTTATCCCCACTACAGCATCCGCTCCCAGATTGCTTGCCTGCTCTTCCAATTGGTTGAGTGCCATCATACGAGCCTTGGATAGCGTAGGCACATAGGATCTATGTCCACGAAATGCTTGATTTTCGAAAGCCTCTCCAGAAACGACACCCACGTATTCCGTTATGGTACGACCTTCAATGTTTTGTGTAGTGGTAAGAATCATAATGCAACAAAAAACGACGGACTTTTACAATTTTCTGCCCGCAAAGATAAGGTATTTTTCAATCAATGAACGAAAAACCCGTATTTTTGCGCCATGAAAAAACCGTTGCAACTCTTCCTGACTTTCTTCAAAATCGGGGCCTTCACCCTGGGGGGTGGCTATGCCATGCTTTCGATGGTGGAGAAGGCCGTCGTCGACCAGAAGAAATGGATTCCCAACGATGAGTTTTGGGACATGATTGCCGTGGTTCAGTCGCTTCCGGGTGTGTTTGCGGTCAATACGGCCTTGTATGTCGGACATCGCGTGGCTGGCAGGAGTGGTGCTTTTGCCGCCATGCTCGGTGCCATCATCCCGTCCATCACCATCATTTTGCTGTTGGCCACGGTCTTCCGCGAGTACCGCGACCAACCTGTGGTGGAGCGCATCTTCAAAGGCATCCGTCCTTGCGTGGTGGCCCTCATCCTCGCCCCTTCCCTGCGCATGATCAAATCGGCCAAGGTGACCTGGAAGACTGCCATCATCCCCATCGTCACAGTGTTTTTGATTTGGTGGTGCAAGATTTCGCCCGCCTATGTCATCCTTGCCGCCATTGCGGGGAGCCTTATCTACGCGCTGATAATCAACAAAAAAGCCAAAGAAAAGGAGGCTGAGCCATGATTTACCTGCAACTGCTTTGGGTCTTCGTGAAAATCGGTGTGCTTGGCTTCGGCGGCGGCTATGCCATGCTCTCGCTTATCCAGCATGAGGTGGTAGAGCATTACGCCTGGATGACAACTACCGAGTTTGCCGACATGGTGGCCATCTCGCAAATGACCCCTGGTCCCATCTCCATCAACTTGGCGACCTATGTGGGCTATAACACTGCGGGCTTGGGCGGATCCCTGTTGGCTTCGTTTGCGCTTTGTCTGCCTTCCGTCATCATGGTGTATCTCATCCTGAAGCTCTTCATGAGCAAGAGAAACAACGCCTTGATGGACAACACCTTGAAAGGCCTGAAACCCGCCATTGCCGGACTCATCTTCGCCGCCGGTCTCTCCATGATGAACACGCAAAACTTCGTGGATTTCGGTCGTGGACAATACAACATCAGCGTCATCATTTGCGTCTTGGCCTTCGTGGCCTCGTATTTCTTCAAAGCCAACCCCATTTTGCTCATTGTATTATCAGGAATTGTAGGATTTATAGCATATTAGAATATGAAACGGTCTCTTATTTACTTAATCCTTTTGCTGTGGGCGGGTACAGCCTATGGCCAACACATCCTTACCTATCAAAGTTACGCCAAAGGCGTTGCGGAACAGGACACAACGACCATCCAAGTCATCGAGAACGCGAAATGCCTGAAAATCCGAACGGAAGAGAAAAAGCTCTCCAATCCTGTCCCTGGCTACGCCCAAAGCAACACCTACGTCGACTATGTCCATGATTCCGTCTACACCATTTTGGATTATGCCGACGGAAAATATTACAGTTCCTATTCGTTGACCGATAACGATGTGGTTTTCAACAAGGAAGGCAAGGAAAAGCTGTTGGGCTATGACTGCACAAAATACACGACCAGCATCAACTCCAACGCCATCGAGGTGTGGATGACGGAGGGTCTCGGTTTTGAGGCCACACCTATGCCTGGTCTGGGCCGGCTGCAAGGCGTGATGGTGCGCTGCATGAGAAATGGCTCCTACATCACCGATTTAGACGAAGTGAAAGAGCAAAAATACGCACTCCTCGACCTGATTCCCGACAACAAAGGCCTACACAAATCCTCTCGCGAGCTCGCCCAACTGAGGAAGGACAAACTCGTCATGCGAATTCCCGTTTTCGAGGACGCGCAGATTCATTTTGCGGAGTATGAACCTGTTATAGGTGACATTCCTTTCGACACCACCCTCCATTTCAGTCATGGAACACTGATTGTCAAGCGGATGAGACTCCCTGAACTTCCGGCACATTACCAAATCTTCGCCGAGATCCACCAACGTAGCAACGGCGATGCCTACGACCGCACCGCCTCCGTCTTCGTCATCCCGACCGAGAAGGCCAAGAGTTTCAAAGACGGTATGCAACGCTTGGAAGCGTTGCCCTCCTTTGTCGGCAAAGACGGCAAGGAATACCAAGGCATCAAGGCGGAGAAAGACTACTTGCCGCCCGTCGAGTTGGTGCGGTTCTTCACCTCTTTTGGTGCAGGCCATTTCAACGACCGCGTGCAGATTGACGGACTGGAATGGGCGGATGAGAACTATTACAAGATGGAAGTCAGCGAGTTGCGCGACCGTCTGCGTGGCGATGTGCTCATCGGGGCTTTCATCGGCAACTACGACAATGGCGGCCACAAGCTTTCCTTGGACCTCCTCGCCTATCCAGGCGAAAACAAATGGAGCGACAAACCACTGAAAGAGCATTCCATTCCGTTGTTCAACACCTGCAACGTCATGGAGATGAGCGGCCAGAACTACGGTCGGCTCTTCGCCACCGACAGCCTTGAAGTGGAGTTTGAGATTCCCAACGGCGCCAAAAACGTGCGCCTGCTTTATATCAGCACAGGCCATGGCGGCTGGGACAACGGTGACGAGTTCAATCCCAAGGAAAACGCGATTTACATTGACGGTGTGAAGCAGTTCACCCACACACCTTGGCGTTGCGACTGTGCCACTTTCCGCGACCAAAGCCCCGTCTCGGGCAACTTCTGGAACGGCGTTTCCTCCTCCGACTATTCCCGCTCAGGCTGGTGTCCAGGCACGGCCACCAATCCCGTCTATTTCGACCTCAGCGGCTTGAAGCCAGGCAAGCACACGCTACGCGTCGCCATACCCCAAGGCAAAGACGAAGGTGAGTCATTTAGCCATTGGATGGTGTCGGGGGTGTTATTGTATGATGATAAATGATTTGAAATGCGACGCATCCAATTTACACGAATTTTTCCATAAAACACATTGAATATCATTATTTTACATTCTTCCACTTGGAGAATTTGCTGGAATGGTGTAGAAATCAGATGAAGAAAATTCTTGGAATGGTGCGAAAAAAGCTTGCAAAAAATCCTGGAATGGTGTAATTTTGCAGCACATAAAAATCTTGGAATGGTGCGATTATGAAAAGAAAGATGTATCAAACCCTCCTGAAATGGAAGCAGGAAGAACAAGGCAGAAAGGCTTTGATGATTGATGGTGCCCGTCGTGTAGGTAAGAGCTACATTGTGGAAGAATTCGCTCGAAACGAATACGCCTCCTATATTCTCATCAACTTTGCCCATGTCGAGGATGAGGTCATTGGTTATTTTGAGAACTACAAGACGGATTACGACGCTCTGTTTCTCCACTTGTCATTGTATTATCGCGTACAACTGCACGAGAGGAACTCGCTGATTATCTTTGATGAAGTACAATTCTATCCTCAAGCCCGTGCCGCCATCAAATATCTTGTTGCTGACGGTCGCTATGACTACATCGAAACAGGTTCGCTTATCAGTATCAACAAGAATGTCAAAGACATACTGATTCCTTCGGAGGAAAGGCACATCAAAATGTTCCCCATGGACTTCGAGGAGTTTCTTTGGGCAATGGGCGAAGAAATGCTGATGCCTTACATCAAGGAATGCTTTGAAAAGCAACATCCTTTGGGACAGGCATTGCACCGAAGAGCCATGGACTATCTACGCCAATACATCATCGTTGGAGGAATGCCACAAGCCGTGCAGACATACATTGACACCAAGAGTTTTGAGAAAGCCGATGCCGAAAAGCGCGACATCCTTCAACTCTACCGTTCCGACATTCAGAAATATGCCTCGGGCTACGAAAGCAAGGTGACCAAAATCTTTGATACGTTGCCGGGACAATTGCAGAAACACGAAAAGAAATTCAAGCTTTCCGCGCTGAAAGACCGTGCACGTTTCCGTGACTATGAAAGTTCCTTCCTGTGGTTGGAGGATTCCATGGTCATCAATGTGTGCTACAGCGCCTCGGAACCATCGGTGGGCCTGCGTCTCAAGATGGACGACTCCACGATGAAATGCTACATGGGCGACACGGGACTGCTCATCAGCCTTGCCTTCGACGAGCGAACCATCGCCACGGAGGAACTTTACCGCAAACTGATGCTCGACAAGTTGGAATTCAACAAGGGGATGCTGGTAGAGAACCTTGTTGCCCAGATGCTTCGCTCTGCTGGACACGAGTTGTATTTCTATTCAAGCTACTCCAAAGAAAACTCGGAGGACACCATGGAAATCGACTTTCTCGTCCGCAAGCCTACCATCTCAAGCCGACACAACATTTCACCCATTGAGGTAAAGTCGAGCAAAAACTATACACTATCGTCGTTGAAGAAATTCCGCACAAAATACGGAGAGCAATTGGCAACCATGTATGTGTTGCATTCCGCTGATGTAAAGGTTGAAAACGATGTGGTTTATTTGCCGCTTTATATGGCGGGAATGCTCTGATTTCACTTTTCATTCGGATTTTCCATCCATACGCATCGCATATCAGCATTTGAAATGAGAAATACATAATCAGATTCCCTGCGGGAATGGAGCTTGCTATTGTGTTAAAAAGCGGCGGCTTGTAGCGTTTACGATTCGTTAGCCCTAACTGCCGCCGCATGTATAAATACGACCACCACTCCATTCCCGAAGGAAATCTCTTTTTCAAACGGCATAAAGCCTCTCTATGACACGAAACAACTGAACAGACACACCGCGAAAGGTTAGTTCTGACCCGAACGCACTGCTCGAACAGATTGTCCATAGCCACGGTTGTAGTAGAGCACGTTGGTGCCGTTCGAACTGAAAAAGAAGTACCACGCGCGGTCCGGGTAGTCCATGTAGCCCGTGTCGAAGACACGACCTCCTATTTACCCCACACGGCATAGTGTGGGGCTCGACACACTAGCCATAGTAGTGCAGGGCTCGACACACCAGCCATAGTGACCTGCGTGCCAGAGGCACGCCACCTCACATGTAGATGTAGCGTGCCTCCAGCACGCCCTGCCTAGCCTACAGTCTGATAAACCCCACACAGCAGAGCTGTATGGGGTAAATAGAATACCGTGCCTTCGGCACGAGGCTGACGCAAGATGCTGGGTACAAGACATGCATTCAATCGTCATTCAGAAAGTAACGCTCGTCAATAGGAGCCCCATTCTCCTCTATGAATGCACGATACTCGTCTGCAAAGGTGGTAGCACCATGATGCTCCTTTTGCCTCATGATGTAACGCACAATCTTGTCCTTGTCACGTAGGCTATAGCTAAAGCCTGCATACTCGCGTCCCCAGCCTCGGAAGTCAGGGAAGTTTGGGTTGTCCTTCATCCACTTGCTGCTACTGCTCTTCACCCTCTGCACAAACGAGGCCAGAGACAGATCTGAGGGTAGCGACACGAAGATGTGGATGTGGTCGGGCATGCCGCCAATACGATAGGTCTGGCAGCGGAGGTTCTTGGCGATGCCGTAGATATAGGCATACAGTTCCCGCTCATGTTCGAAGGGGATGGTGTGTTCGCTGCGGTAGGTGCGGAACACGATGTGATAGTATGATGTGGTATAGCTCATGAATATGAAACGCGGATAATGCGTTTCTATTGTGCAGCCCCAGCCCGTGTCGGAGACACGACCTCCTATTTACCCCACACGCCACAGTGTGGGGCTCGACACACTATCCATAGTAGTGCAGGTCTCGACACACCAGCCATAGTGACCCGCTGCTAAAGGCACGCCACCTCACATGTAGATGTAGCGTGCCTCCAGCACGCTCTGCCTAGTCTACAGTGTGGTAAACCCCACACAGCAGAGCTGTATGGGGTAAATAGAATACCTTGCCTTCGGCACGAGGCTACCAACCGCCTCGCCCATGCAAGGAATAATTACTCGGCAACACGAGCCAGACGCACTGAGAACCCGTAGCTGAAGTCCGTGCCGAGGTACGTGTCGAAGAAGTACACACAAAGTGCGTAGTAGCTATCATCTTACGACTCCGACCTATAGAGACCGAGGCGCAAGCCTTGAAAGTTCCTCGTCTGGTATCATACGCACCAACTCTAGCACCCATAACTTGATGTTTGCTAATATCATGTCGTTCCCTTTTCTTTTCCCAACGGCTCCTTATCAGTTTTAGTATTAATCGGATTGACTTTTTATCAATATTTTGCCCTTTTGATTATCTTTCGACCACACATGATTACTAATCCGCCAGTTCTACTCGGTCGGATTGCAAATACAGCCGTGCATGGTTCTATTTTTGTGAAGGATCGTCAATTTGTTGTACCATTGTAATATTACAAGCATTCAAAATTGGGTGAGTTGGAGTACCTTGATATTGTTCTGAAACCCATGCCATAAAACAAATATTGTCAAGCTCAACCTCAACACCATTAGGGCTACCAATGATTTCAGGGATTTCATACTCAAAGGTACGGGTAATCAAAGTGCCCTGTGTGGTGGGGCTGATAGGATCGCCCCATGCGCTTTCGCTAATGACATCACGAAGGATGTGCATGTGAACATACTGACCGTTGAGCCATTGCGTCGGGTTGTAGTTACCGTAGTCGGCCTGTGAGCCCAGAATGCTGTCTTGCAACATGGCTACGGTCAAGAAATTTTGGTCAACGGTGCTATTACCAGTGTAATACACTTCAACCGTGATAGTAGCCATACGTGTCTGAGGGTTGACAATGGCTATACCAGCAACATTACATTCCGAAGCTTGATTCAACTGTTGGTTAGCAATGTCAGCCCAAACACTTCTGCTTTGACCAGCAGCCGTAGTACGGTTGACCACACCCGTAGGATAACCAGAGATTTGGAAACCACCACGGATGGTGTTACCGTCTTGGGTAATCATGTTGGGATAGGAGGTTTGAGCATAACCGCCAGCATGGATGTTGATAGCCCATAGTCTACCAGGGTTGGCGGCCATAAGCTCGTTTGCAATGCGATGACCATCAGTATCATAGCCACTACCACGGCCTGTAAACTCTTCAAGGATGACATTTCTGTTTGTTGGTTCTATTGAAACATATAATTCATCCTCTAAAAGAGTTGTAAAGACGAGTTCTTCACCATAACCAACTCCTTGACTACTTATGGCATATGCACGAACATAATAGGTCGTGTTTAGATTTAATCCCGTCATTGTACTAGTATAATAACCATTCCCTGAACCATTTATTGTACGAGTATCACTTATTGTAGGATTAGGAGATATACTCCAACAAACACCCCTTGTTATTATATTCAGACCACCATTGCCGGTAACAGTGCTACAACAAGTAGCAAATCTACCAGAAATGTTTGAAATGGAATCTGTGTTCACAATAGGAATGCCATCGCTGGTGGTGAAGCTTATCTCTTCACCATAGGCGGTGCCCTGGCTCGTGGAAGCGTATGCCCTCACATAATAGGTGGTGCTTAAGCTCAGACCAGTAATGCTGCTCGTAAAGTCGCCAAGTCCAGAACCATTCGTGGTGTGGCTGTCGCTCACGGTAGGATTCTGGCTAGTGCTCCAGCAAACGCCTCTGGCAGTCACATTCAAGCCTCCGTCGTCGGTCACCGTGCCTCCACAGCTGGCTGTCACACCTGTTATGCTTGTAACCGAGGCTGTGCTCACCGCTGGAATGCCATCGCGGGTGGTAAAGGTCTTCTGATCACCATACACCGTGCCATTCGAAGTAACGGCGTAGGCACGGACATAGTACGTGGTGCTAATGTTAAGGCCAGTCATCGAAACAGAGAAGGTACCCACACCGCTTTCGGCCTCTTGAAAGAAATCCTCGTTTGTCGTAGGATTCTCATGCGTTGCCCAGCAGAGGCCTTTCACGAGGATGTAGGTACCGTCATTGGTGGTCACCTCACCGCCGCCCATGGCGGAGATGGCCGTGATAAGCATTGGCTCAGAGGTGGTCACAACCACTTGCGGAGCAGGCTGCTGCGCATTGATGGTCAGAATGACAGGCATAGGGCGAGTTGAATAATACATGTAGCCGTATCCAGGATAGAATTGTTGGATATCTCCCAACCATCCGCCATCGAAATATTCGGAAAAATCATATTCACATGCGATCATGTCACCCTCCCGAGGGGTGAATGTTCCCAACGCCGTGGCAAAATCCACGGTGTCTGTACTTGGATAACCAATCCAAGTCCAACCTGGCTTCAAAGTAATCGTAACTTCCTGAGCTCTAAGGCTCATGCTAGCTGCCATCATAAGAGTGCATGCTAGAAATAATAACGCTTTTTCATATTGTTAAGGTTTTATGATTGTTTTCCCTACTATAGATTCCCAAAATGAGAGCGTCAACTGTCACCATAGCCGCCAAAGCCTCCACCAAAACGACCGCGCGCGGCAAAGCACACACATCGTGCCGTCCCTCGATAGCGATTTCACAAGGCTCCCCTGCCCTATTCACGGTCTGCTGAGGTTGTGAAATACTCGGTATCGGCTTGAAGGCCACACGAAACACGACATCATTACCATTGGTGATGCCGCCTTGAATGCCGCCTGAGTGGTTGGTCAAAGTGGTGATTTTACCCTCCTTATTAATAAAGGTGTCGTTGGCTTCGGAGCCTTTCATCCTAGACAAAGCGAAGCCATCACCGATTTCGAAACCCTTTACGGCAGGAAGACTGAACAGGGCATGAGCCAACTCCGCTGAGAACTTACCGAACATCGGCTCACCCAAGCCCGCTGGAACGCCGAGAATACGACATTCAACTATGCCACCAACCGTATCGCCTTCTCTTCTCGCCTGCTCCGCATCACCCATTGAGGTCACTTCAGCACAGACCTGAATGCCCTTACCTTTCAAAATCTGCTTGGCGATGGCTCCTGCCACCACGATGGGCAAAGTCGTTCTTGCCGAGGCCCTGCCACCACCGCGCCAGTCACGGATACCGTATTTTTGTTCGTAGGTGTAATCGGCATGGGAAGGACGGTAAACGTCTTTCAAAGCCTCGTAATCTTCTGGCTTACAGTTTTCGTTGCGCACCATAAAGGCAATTGGCGTTCCCAAAGTGACACCATCAAGCAAACCCGAAAGCCATTCGACACGGTCGGGCTCCTTGCGCTGCGAACTTATCGAAGATTGGGATGTCTTGCGCCTAAGCAGTTCTTGTTCAATGAAATCAAAATCAAGTTTCATTTGTGACGGGCAACCATCAATGACACCGCCGATGGCTGTGCCATGCGACTCGCCAAAAGTAGTGAGTTTAAATAAGTGACCTAAGGTATTCATAGCGACAAAAGTAGTGTTTTTTCGGCAAAATCGGCAAGATTTTTGTAGTTTTGCAGCCGCAATGGAAAAAAAGAACACCAACAACATCAAGATAAAGAACAAGCGCGCCACGTTTGAGTACTTCCTCGTGGAGACGCTCACAGCAGGCATCGTGCTGACAGGAACGGAAATCAAGTCCATCCGAGGCGGGAAGGCGAGCCTGGCGGATTCGTATTGCAGTTTCAAGGGTAACGAGCTGTTTGTCATCGGAATGCACATCGCAGAATATGCCCAAGGCACCTACAACAACCACGACCCCAAGCGCGACCGCAAGCTGCTCCTCAATGCCCGTGAGCTGCGCAAACTGAAGAACAAAGTACAAGAAAAAGGCTTCACCATCGTGCCAGTCATGTTGTTCATCAACGAGAATGGTTTGGCAAAATTGGATATCGCCCTGGCACAAGGCAAACACTATTACGACAAGCGTGAAAGTCTGAAGACCAAAGACTCGAAACGTGAATTAGAACGAATGGACAGATATTGATATGAAAAAATTACTGATTATCACTTTATTAGCCTTCATCGGCACAAGTGCCATGGCACAAGAAAAAATCCAATGGATGAGCTTTGAGGAAGCCGTCGAACGCTGCGCCAAGGAGCCCAAGATGGTCTTCATCGACGTCTACACCGATTGGTGCGGCTGGTGCAAGCGCATGGATCAATCCACTTTCGCCAATCCCGTGATTGCACAATACATGAACGATCACTTCTACGCCGTGAAGTTCGATGCCGAACGTCAGGATACGATAACCTTCCAAGGGCATCAGTTTGTCGGGGTCATGCGTCCCGATGGACGCAAAGGCTCACATCAGTTGGCTCATGCACTCCTCAAAAACAAGATGTCGTATCCTTCTTACGTCATCATGAACGAGGAGATGAAAATCATCCAAGTCATTGGTGGCTATCAGGAAGCCAAGCAATTCGAGCCCATGATTCACTATTTCGGCGACGAAGCCTACAAAGCCATGAGCGGTGAAGATTTCCTGAAAGAATTCAAGTCTGAACTTAATCCGTAGGGGCTGGAATTAAGAATTAAGAATTATGAATTATGAATTATGAATTAAGAATCGATCAAACTCTCCATTCTGCATTCTAAATTCTGCATTCTAAATTCTGCATTCTACATTCTCCATTCTGCATTCTGCATTCAAAAACAATATCCCACACGGAGTACGATAGGCGAACCGTAGGGTGTATCCCAATTACCCGAAGGGATAACGCCCCAACTGAGGTTGTAAAGCAGCATGAAATAGACATAGCTGCCTGTGTAGGAATACTGTCTGTAACCGCCGCCTACAAAGACACTGTTGTACCAATTTCGTGACACGGTTTCATGGTTCCATCTCACAAAGCCATACATCACTTCATCCTCGACATGGAGAAACAAGCCCTTGTAAACCTGAAAGTTGGTATAAGGAGCTATGCCAAAATAATGGCCATAGGTATTGCCATAAGGTCTACTGAAAAGACATGACAAATCATAAATGGTACGCACACCGACTTCCCAAGGATTGAAAACACGGTAACCTATTTGTGGCGAAACGGACAAACTAAGATGGTTGCCCGACATGCCGAAACCGAAACCGCCGCCATAAACCATCTTCCCTTTCATGTCAGGCACATCGGGAAGGAATTGGGCAGAAGCCTTGCCAGCAACGCCTAAAAGCATCAAGATAAAGGACGCAATGATTGCAAATCGTTTCATTTTCAAAGAATTTTCGGCAAAAATACAATAAAAATCGTTGCATACCGTATCCAATAAAAGTTTATCTTTGCTTTTTTAAATTTCGTCATGAAAGCTCGGCATATCTTACTCATAATCACCATTTTCCTGTTGGCAGGCTACTCATGCAAGAAGAACAACACTATCAATCCCGACTCCAATTTGAAGTTGGAATTCTCGGCCGACACGGTTCTTTTCGACACCGTTTTCACCTCTTTGGGCTCGGCCACACATGAACTGAGGATCTACAACACGCATAGCGACGACTTGAAAATCAGCTCTATACGTCTTATCGGAGGTGACAACTCCCCTTTCCGTTTCAACCTTGACGGCGAGAGTGCTACCGAGATTTATGACAAGATCATCCCTGCCAACGACAGCCTCTTCTCGTTCCTGCGTGTCACCATCAATCCGAACGACCTGAACACCCCTTTTATCGTAGAAGACGAACTTGAATTCATTACCAACGGCAACACACAAACCATCAAGTTGTTGGCTTGGGGACAAAATGCCAACTATATTGTGGCCGACAAAGTGGTAAACATCGGTGGAACTCCCTACCCCTACCACATCGTCGCCGACAGCCTACAGACCACGGTTTGGACTTCGGAACGACCTTACGTCATCTATGGCTATGCGCTCATCAACAGTTACGGCACCCTGAAAATTGAAAAAGGCACGCAAGTTTATTGCCACCAAGGCAGCGGCATCCTTTCGTGGAGCGACGGTCAACTCATCATCGACGGAACTTCGGAAGAACCCGTCATCGTGCAAGGCGACCGTTTGGAGTCCTATTACAACCACACCCCTGGGCAATGGGAACAGATCCTGATGATGGACGGTCGCGCCGGTGCCGACCACAGCATCAGCCACGCCATCATCCGTAACGGCACCATCGGTCTCAACTGCCAATCGGTGCTGAAAGCGACGGAATGCGCTTTGCGCATCGACAACACCATCGTCGAAAACCAAAGCGGTTACGGCCTATTCTCCATCCTCTATGCTGTTGAGGCCAAGAACTTCGTCATCGCCAACTGCGGCTTTGCCAACTTCTGGGCCTTTGGCGGTGACTACCGTTTCGTGCACGGCACCATCGCCAACTATTGGAATGCCAACGAGCACAACAAAAACGAAAACGCCGTGTTGGTGACTAACTACGCCCTTGACGGCAACAATGAGCCTTTCTATTATCCTTTCAACATGGAGATGGACAACTGCATCATCTACGGCAAGCAAAAAGACGAGTTCAAGGGCGTGTTTGGCCCTGATGCCGACTCCTCCTACGTTTTCGACCATTGCCTCCTTCGCTCTGAGAAATACAACAGCAACATGGAAGGCTTCCGTCACTGCCTCTTCAACCTTGACCCGATGTTTGTCAATCCAATCCTGCCCGACTGCCACATCGATAGCATCTCTTCTCCCGTTATCGGAATAGGCAACCCGTTGTTTGGCAACGAATTGCCTTACGATTTGGATGGAGTGTCACGGGGTGGCACACCAGACTTGGGAGCATATCAGTTTATTCCAAACTAATTCACCACACTGGTTTTCAGCGTCTTCGTGTTGCCGACACCATCGGTCACCACAACTTTCACATTATTGGTGCCTTTCTTCAGATGTGAGTCCACCTCGTAATAAAGCAGGTTGTTCTTGGCATCGTATTGGCCTAGTACCCACACATCATTCAGATAGATATTGTAGGTCTCGATACCCGTCATGTCGTCGGTGATTTTGAAGCGCAACGACTTCAGCTTATTCACAGCCTGTCCTTTCTTGAAATTCGTGGCTGACACTTGAGGCGCCACCGAGTCAATCTTGATGGTAAACTCGCCCATCGAACGAGTAGTGACCTCCATGCAGCCATTCTTCATTTTGCCACCCAACGATGAGACTTTACCACTGTTCTCGATATAGGCAATATACATCTTCGAATGGTCGGCCCATCGTTTTTCGGGACGGATTCGAACCGTAAAGGCTTTGAAAGTCGTCATTTCATCATCACCAAAACGATAAATCCTTGAGCAGCAACCTTTTTCATCACGTTGACCGGTCTGCACCCATTCGTCACGGAAGAAGGTGCCTTTCTCCATCGAAACGCTAAAATCCTCTATCGTGATTTCGCTGTTCATGGAGCCATCCGCCTTAACGAAATATTCGCTACGACGATGCTCTGGGCGCTCCACCTTCACGGGAGCCGTTCCCACTAACATGAATCTTGCCGTAGAGCTATTGCCAACATAATCAGAGATTTTAAAGCAAACGTTCACCGTATCACCTTCTTCAACTGTAATGGTGCCATTCCGTTTTTCAATCATGTGAAGTCGGTTGTACGGATCGGTCTCCGTGCGGACATAGCTTGTCTTTTTCTGCTTGTAATGACGGTAATCAAGCAGGCTGTTCACATAACGCGGTTCGCTGTAAGAAAAGCTATCGGCCTCCACTTGGAAGGCATGCACGTCATCAAGGAAAAGCTCATAGAGATAGGGGCCGTTTTTGTTTGTAGAAGTGCCCACCTGGTCGAAGGTGCGAATACCAAAAGCCACTTCGCCATTGGCATTGACTGACACCCTGTCTTTCAGACTATATTTCCCATTTTCGCCATCCACTGAGAAATACATAGGCTGGATGTCACCTTCGAGCGTCGATTTCTCACCGACAGGATACACGGCAACCCCTTGAATGAGCGGCTTTACATGATCCTCAATCTGATATCCGAAATACATGGGATTGACAGGCTTCTCGCTCACCGTATGCCGAATCTCGAAATGAAGATGTGGTCCGCCAGAGCCGCCAGAGTTGCCCGAATAAGCAATCAGGTCGCCTTGTTTAATGGGGAACTGGTCCTTTTCAGGATAGATCTGTGAAGCAAATTGTTGATGTTTGTATTGGTATTGCTTCACGTAAGTCGCAATCTTACCTGAAAAACGCTGCAAATGAGCATATACACTGGTGTAGCCATCATAATGTGTGATATACAGCACATTACCATAACCGTAAGGCGACACCCCTATACGGCTGACATAACCATCTGCCACGGCATATACCTTCTTCCCCTCCACGCCTTGCGTCTTGATGTCGAGACCTGCATGAAGATGATTTGGCCGCAACTCTCCGAAAGTAGCTGAAAGGTAAATCGGAATGTCGAGCGGATTCCGATATTGCGGGAATTTCTCTTGAGCCATAAGGAGCATGGGGACGAAACCTAACAATAGAGCTAAAAACGAACACTTTTTCATGGTGACAAATTCCTAATAGAATGAATAATTGGCAAAGATACACCTTTTTTACATACTTTTGCATCGATAAAGAAATAAACCATGCGCCGCAAAACAAACAAAGAAAGAATCCAAGAATGGCTTTCATCGCCATATATGTTGCTGACATATCGCTTGTTAGCCACTCTTTTGGCTCTCAGTATCAGCCGTTGGATGCTCTATCTTTTCAACATCCAGTTTTTCCATCAGCTGAGCCTGAAAGAGGTCATTTCGTTGTATTTTTGCGGCATGAGATTCGACCTCCCCATCGTTTTCGGAATCAACATCTTGACCATCCTTTTTTATTGTTTTCCCACAAAAATAATTTACAACAAAAGGCTACAAGACATCGTCGACATCGTTTATGTTTCCCTCAATGCCTTTGCCATTTTCTTGAATTTTTTCGATATCGTTTCCTTCCACTTCTTTGGAAAACACCTCACAATTGATTTCGTCAAGGTCCTTGGCCATTCCGACGAAATCTCCTTTGGAACAATCAGGCAGGTGTTGTTTGACTATTGGTACTTACTTGTTATCTTTATATTATTTGTATTGACTATCAGGGTAGTTGCGCAACAAACAAGAATTCATCCGCCTTCAAAGGAGGAAAAACCGCGCTGGCAGATGAGGCAAGCCATCAGTTTGGCTGTCATGAGCATACTGACCTTAATCGCTTGTCGAGGCGGCCTCCAAGCCAAGCCAATCACCAGTGAGACAGCCATGCAATACACTGACCCGCAAAACGCGCCCATCCTTCTCAACACGCCTTTTTGTCTCTTTACCACGCATGAAACGAAACTGAAAGAATGGACAGGAACCTACAATAGCGACTATTCTCCCATTCATAAAAACCTGACAGCCAACCGTTTCATCAAAAACGACACCTTGACTGCTGACAGCATCCCATCAAATGTGGTTGTCATCATCATGAAAAACGTCGGACAGGAGATGCTCAAATATTACAGCCAAGACCGACGGTTCAACCTCACGCCATTCCTCGACTCGCTTCTCTGCGAGAGTCTCACTTTCAACGGCATGTCGAACAGTCGCCGAGGCCTTGAGGCACTACCCGCCATCTTGGCAAGCATCCCCGCACTGATGGAGAACGACTTCACGAGATCGGCCTACGCTGACAACGACTTCGACGCTTTCTGCCAACACCTACAAAAAAATGGCTACAACACCATTTTCATGCACGGAGGCAAAAATGGCATTTTGGGATTCGACGAATTCAGCCGTCGTGCCGGCATCAAAAACTATTTCGGACGTATCGAATATGATGACGAAAAAGACTACGACGGACAATGGGGCATCTTCGACGGACCTTTCCTACAATATGTCGCACAGACCTTAAACCGTGTGCACGAACCATTTGCCACAATGGTCTATACACTTTCATCACGTTATCCTTACAGAGTGCCACACGACTTCGTACTTCCAGAGGAAAGCTATTTCTGGACCGGATTCGAGAAGACCGTTTATTATGTCGATTGCTCATTGAGGGATTTCTTCAAAACCGCCTCACAGATGCCCTGGTTCGATCACACCTTGTTTGTCATCACCGCTGATTATTCCAACAGTTTGCATTTCCAGCCTGAATACAGCAACGTATGGGGCATGTATGCCATCCCCATCGCCTTCTATTACCCACAAAAAATCAAGCCCTTACGATGTGAAGAAATCGCCCAACAAATTGACCTTGGGCCTTCCATCCTGTCCGCTCTTGATGTCAACGACACGCTGTTTTCCTTTGGACGCAACCTTTTCGACACACTCAGCGAGCCCGCTTTTGTCAGCTACTACAACCTTACTTACCAATACTGCGACGGCAATTATCTCGTGCAATCGGACGGTGAGCGTCCTTTCGGTATCTTCAAACCCATTAGCGACACGCTCCTCAACGACAACCTCATCGACCGTCTTCAATGTCCCGACATCTTCGAAAAACTCTACCATTTTATTTCGGAATATAACAACAGAATGATTAACAACGAATTAACCATAACAAAAACCGACACCATTCATGAAACACAAGAGTGACAAAAACGGCATTGTCTATTCCACCAACCCCGACTATGCCTTTGACTACGGTGAAGAAGAAACCATCACCCTAGAGCCTACAAAACAGAACCTCAGAGTCATGCTTGACAAGAAGCAACGCGCTGGCAAAAAAGTGACCCTCATCACTGGCTTTCAAGGCTCAGACTATGATTTAGCAGTATTAGGCAAGGAACTGAAGTCAGCCTGCGGCGTAGGTGGCAGCGTCAAGGAGGGTGAGATTCTGCTGCAAGGTGATTTCCGCGAAAAGGTATTGGCCTTGTTGCAGGAAAAAGGATACACGAAAACCAAAATCAGCGGGATATGATTGAAAAATACATCGAAATACTGAAGAATCTGAATCTCAAGATGGGACTCAACATGGAGGCTTCGACTGCCATTGCCGAGACCATCTCCACGTTGTCGTTGGTGATTCTCAGCATGGGCATCTTCTTCCTTATCAAATTCATCTTGAAGAAAACCATATATAAAATCATCCAACTCTCGACGAACAAGTATGACGACCTGCTCCTAAAAAACAAAGTCATCGGACGCATCTGTCTGCTCATCCCCGCCCTCATCATCGGCGCGTTACTCGACAACGCGCTCCCTGACTTTCCCGAGACAGCAACGTTTCTGATGAAGCTGGTCAACATCTTCGAAATCTTCATCTGTACCATGATCATCAGCTCATTTGTGTCAACAGGCGAAGACTTATACAACATGCATGAAATGTCGAAAATCAAGCCCATCACCGGATTGATACAAGTCACGAAGATTGTGCTTTACATCCTTTGTGTCTTGATTGCCATCGCCTTCGTTTTGGGCACCAAGATTGGGAACATACTGATAAGCTTGGGCACCATGTCGGCCATCATCATCCTCGTTTTCCAAGACACCATCAAGGGATTTGTGGGCAGCATACAACTCTCCGTCAATGACATGCTTCGCATCGGTGACTGGATTTCCATTGATCCTGCCGACGGCAATGTCCTGGAAATCAACCTCACCACGGTGAAAGTGCAAAACTGGGACAACACTATCACCACCATCCCGACTTACAACTTAGTTTCCAACCCCTTCACCAACTGGCGTGGCATGTCGGAATCGGGCGGACGACGCATCGCGCGCACCATCAACATCGATGTGAACACCATCCGCTACTGCACGCCGGAGATGATAGAGAAATACAAACACTACGGGCTTGTGAAGGATTATATCGAGCAAAAAGAAGAAGACATCCTCGAATACAACAAAGCCAACCGCATTGATACGAGCGAAATCATAAACGGACGCCAGCAGACCAATTTGGGCATCTTCCGCGCTTATATCAAGGCTTACCTCAACAACAACCCGAAACTGAACCACAACCTGACCATGATGGTGCGACAGATGCAGCCTACCGAGTTTGGTGTTCCGCTGCAAATTTACGCTTTCAGCAGCGACAAGAAATGGATCAACTATGAGGAAATCCAGAGCGACATTTTCGACCATGTCATCTCAGCGGCCACCATGTTTGATTTGAAGATTTATCAGAAACATTGAATTTCAGGACTGTCACACTGTGGCAGCCACACAAACCCAATAATCAAAGTTTTATGAATCCAGGAGTCGTCTTTACAGAAAAGTATCTGAAGCTGATGTTCAAGCAATTGCGCGATGCCACGCCTGAAGAGGTGCAGGAGGAATTGGAGCATTGCCGCCGCGAGAACCGTAGACCTGTGAGGATACCGCGCTATTTTAGAGGGTTTTTCACGGAAGAAAAGTTTGCTGCATCAACGGGGTTTGAGATGCAGGTCTTCAGACACGACCATGCCTCTCACAAACTCATCCTCTACCTTCACGGCGGCGCTTTCATCTATCCTCCCGTGTTCTTCCATTGGCGTTTCCTGCACGACCTCGCCTTACGCACCCATTGCGATGCCTTGCTGCCCGTCTATCCCAAGTCGCCCGAATACGACTGCGAGTATTCCGTGCAAACTGTGCTTAGTTTCTACAGAAGCATTTCAGAATCCGGACAATACAGTGAAATCCACCTCGTTGGTGACTCTGCTGGTGCCTGTTTGTGTCTCATCGTTGCACAAGAAGCCCACAAAAACGGTTGGCAAAAGCCTGCGACCACTACCCTGCTCTCCCCTTGCGTCGACCTAAGCCACACCAAAGAGAAGGAAATGCGAGCCTTACAGGGAAAGGACGACATGCTTCAACTCGACCGCGTCATCACGCTGAACGCTATTTGGCAAGGCAAGTTGTCGGCCAAGCATCCTTGGGTCAGTCCCGTTTTCGGTGACTTCAGCGGTGTCGACAACCTCAGCGTTTACTATGGCTCCGATGAAATCCTCCAGCCCGACGACCTATTCCTCAAGGAGACCTATGAAAAAGCTGGAAAAACCGGACATTTCCAAGAGTTTGAAGGCATGTTCCACACCTTCGTGATGTTCCCCATCCCACAGGGGTTCAAAGCCACAAGAGAAATCGCAGCAACCATCAAAAAAGGGCAGCTCCAATGAAAGCCGCCCTTGAGGTCTTTGTTGCTTTATTGATGCTCAGCGTACCACAATCTTCGTGTTGATTTCTTGCGCACCATTCGTAGCCTTCAAGAAATACATACCACTCTGATAGCCATTGAGGTCAACACTTCCCTTACCATCGTTCTGGCTTTCAAGCACCATTCGACCAGTGATGTCATACACCTGAACTTGCCAGTTGCCTTCAACTAAATTGAGGTTAAACAAGCCCTGAGACGGATTTGGGTAGACCACAGGCAAAGCCTCTTCTGCATCATTAATCGAAAGAGTGCCGTCGCACAGCACCTCTGAAGACAACTCATAAGTGAAATGGCCTGCCGAACCGCCACCCTTCATGACAATCTGATTGTTGGAGTCCTTGAATTGGAAAAATCCGTTGCCCATGCCTTCGCCGGCAATATCACGCACGCGGATGCGATAACAGCCTGCGTTCATCAACACAATGTCATCGGTATAGACATGATTGGCCTGATCAAAATTATATAAATTGACCGTCTCACCGCTTTCGGTCTCAACGATTTCTACACTGATATTCTGAGGATGTATTCCCGTCTTCAGCTGCATCTTCAGATAGCCGTCGATTTCAGGCACACCCTCCATTCCAACATCAATGAAATTGTCGGGCAAATACTGGTCGCCCTCACCATTGGGCATCACTACATAGAAATGCAGCGCATCACATGGAGCTGCCACAAACTCGTCCATCGTCACCGTCACCGATTGGCCTTTAGGCAAAGTGCCATGCCACGACTGGCGATGGTCTTCATATCCATCAAAAGCACATAAGTCAAAGAACGTAATAGTTTGGTTGCCAAGATTTTTCACAGTCATCTCGGGTTGTTGTATGCCCGAGCAGTTTTGGGTAACCACGTTTTCAACCGACTTTAAAGCGATGTCATAATCCAAATCCAAAGCCATTGACATACGCACGGCTTGATACACCTCCTTAGTGCCGCCAGAGTAGTTCTGCACCCATGCCGTCAGATAGCAGTCTTCCTTGGGCCAATGCATTTCGAAAGTCTCGCTGATGGTCATCGTTGGGCCTGTAAACAGCGTTCCCGTTTGCGAGGGAATCATGTCGCGACAAACATGATGCAGACCTTGCATACCCTGCCAACCCACATCGATGTTACTCTGCGTCAAGGCAATGAACACACGTACATCGGAGCCATTGCAGTCGCCTACTTGGGTCACCGTGCAGTTTACCTGACACGAAGTGCCGTCGACAGGCTCATAGCTTAAGTCGATGGTAAACGGGCTGGGCACATTGATACGTTGGTTGTAGTAATTCATGTAATAGGAGTACATGTTTTCGCTGGCGTTGCCGCCGCCCGACATTCCCGTGACACCATCGGCTTTCAAGGTCGGATAGCTATTGATGCCGTAATAGTTGGCACGGGCATTGGTCTCGTTGGTGTAATACTCCTCAGTGGAAAAAGCCGTGGTATGATAGGCGACTGGAGCGATGGCCAGGCCTTCTTCCATCATCTGGGCGATACCATTGGCGGCTGCGGGACAATAGGGGCAGCGCACACCCGTAAAGATTTCAAACAGCACGCATTCACGCGCCACATTGTCCTTGGTTTGGGCAAATGTTGTTGACATGAACAACATGACAACTACAGAAAGGAAAAGTTTCTTCATAAGATCTAGGTAATTATTTAAATTGCAAAACTACTACTTTTTTTCTGAGACTCAGTTATTTATTTACAATCGAGACATTCTTTCCTGAAGCTCAATCATTTCGTCACGATACTTTGCTGCACTGAGGAAGTCCATTTCCTTGACAGCTTTCTCCATGTTCTTTTTGGCCTGTTGGATAGCCTTTTGAAGTTGTTCCTTCGACATATATGAAGCCTGACCTTCGGCAGCCATGGTCGTAGCTGGACCTTGTTGACCATACGGTGAAGGAACCTCAACGTTGCCTTTCAAGGTGCCCAAAGAGTTGTCGATGGCTTTGACGATGGTCTTGGGGACGATACCATGTGCCTCGTTATATGCCATTTGTTTGGCACGACGGCGGGCGGTCTCGTCGATGGTCTTGCGCATGGAATCGGTGATGGTGTCGGCATACATAATGACCTTGCTCTCGGCATTTCGGGCGGCACGACCTGCAGTCTGCGTCAGCGAACGTTCCGAGCGAAGGAAACCTTCCTTGTCAGCATCCAAGATGGCGACCAGACTTACCTCGGGCAAATCCAATCCCTCACGCAAAAGGTTGACACCGACCAACACATCAAATTCACCCATACGAAGGCCTTGCAAGATTTCCACACGTTCCATGGTATCCACGTCCGAATGGATGTAGCGCGTCTTGATTTTCAAGCCGTTGAGATAGGTATTCAGTTCCTCGGCCATGCGTTTCGTCAAAGTGGTGACGAGCACACGTTGGTTCTTCTCCACCACCTTATGAATCTCATCGATGAGGTCGTCAACCTGATTCAAGCTCGGACGCACCTCAATCAAAGGGTCAAGCAAGCCCGTAGGACGAATCAGCTGCTCCACATACACGCCCTCACTCTGCTGCAACTCGAAGTCGGCAGGTGTGGCACTGACATAAATGGTCTGCCCCGTAAGTGCTTCAAATTCATCGAACTGCAAAGGTCTGTTATCCAGAGCCGAAGGCAGTCGGAAGCCATATTCCACCAAGGTCTGCTTGCGCGAACGGTCGCCACCATGCATGCCTCGGATCTGCGGAATGGTGACATGGCTCTCATCGATAATGGTGATGAAGTCGTCGGGGAAATAATCCAGCAAACAGAAAGGCCGCGTGCCTGGACTGCGCCCATCGAAATATCGTGAATAATTCTCAATGCCAGAGCAATAACCCAGCTCCTTCATCATCTCAAGGTCATAATTGACGCGGTCTTCAAGGCGTTTAGCTTCCAAGTTCTTGCCAATCTCGCGGAAATACTCGGCCTGCTTGAACATGTCGTCTTGAATCTCCGCCACAGCTGAGTTGAGTTTGGCTTGCGAGGTCACGAAGATGTTGGCGGGGAATATGGTCAATTCCGAAAGGTTCTCCATCCTTCTGCCCGTCACAGGGTTGAACATCTCCAAGCTGTCGATTTCGTCATCCCAAAACACGATGCGGTAGGCATAGTCAGCGTATGCGGGGAACACATCCATGGTCTCCCCTTTTACCCTGAACTTGCCTTGCGTGAACTCAATCTCGTTGCGCACATACAAAGCCCCGACCAAGGCTTTTGCCACATCGTCGCGGCTGGTTTTCATGCCACGTTCCAGATAGATGATGTTCTTGCCGAAATCGTCAGGGTTGCCGATACCATAAAGACATGATACTGAGGAAACCACGATGATATCGCGTCGACCCGAAAGCAAGGCCGAAGTGGTCGCCAGCCGCATCTTGTCGATTTCCATATTGATGGCAAGGTCCTTTTCTATATAGGTGTTTGTGGCAGGGATGAAGGCCTCAGGCTGGTAGTAGTCGTAATAGGAAACGAAATAATTCACCGCGTTCTCCGGAAAGAACTGCTTGAACTCGCCATAGAGCTGTGCTGCAAGGGTCTTGTTGTGGCTCAATACCAGAGCCGGACGGTTCAATTGTGCCAAAACATTCGCAATAGTAAACGTCTTTCCCGAGCCCGTCACGCCTAAAAGCGTCTGGGCACGGTCGCCACGATTCAGGCCGTCCACCAACTGTTTGATGGCTTCGGGCTGGTCGCCGGTGGGCTGAAAATCGGATACAAGTTTGAAGTTCATAGTGAATGCAAAAATACAAAAAAAGTCCCAACCGCAAGGGCTGGGACTCCGTTGTTATCGTAACAATAACGCGAACTTACTTCACTTGGTCGACGATGGCCTTGAAAGCCTCAGGGTTGTTCAAAGCGAGGTCGGCAAGGACCTTGCGGTTGATTTCGATACCCGACTTGGTGAGCTTGTCGATGAATTGGCTGTAGTTCATGCCATATTCACGGATGGCAGCGTTGATACGGACAATCCACAGGCTGCGGAATTCGCGCTTCTTGTTTCTTCTGTCGCGATAAGCGTAGGTTTGACCCTTTTCGTAAGAGTTCTTCGCCACAGTCCAGACATTCTTTCTCGTGCTGAACTGACCTTTGGTCTTCTTCAGGATTTTCTTTCTTCTGGCTCTTGAAGCCACTGCATTGACTGATCTTGTCATTTTGTTTGATTTTTTCGTCCAGCGCCTCGCTCCTTTCGAGAACTTTTCTGCTGAGACAAATTACACATTTTGTTAATTACATGAGAAGCAATTGTTTCACGACTTTCTCGTCTGCTCTCTCAACGATTGCAG
>JAFWRA010000129.1 GCA_017508895.1 Bacteroidales bacterium | reverse complement strand
GTTTCTCGCGGATGGCGGCGATGGCCACAATGGCCAGCAGCCAACCAATGCCTGAGCCGAGACCGAACACGGCGGCCTCACCCACGTTGCTGAAGTTGCGCCCCTGCATGAAGAGCGAGCAACCCAAGATGGCACAGTTCACCGCAATCAGCGGAAGGAAAATGCCCAAGGCGGAATAGAGCGACGGCGTGAAGGTCTCAATCACCATCTCCAGAATCTGCACGATGGCTGCGATGATGGCGATGAAGAGGATATAGGTCAGGAAGCTCAAATCGACAGAAGCCAATTTGGGGCTGATCCATGATAAAGCACCAGGCAAAAGCAAATATTTGTTGATCAGATAGTTGACTGGAACAGTAACGACCAACACAAAAGTCACGGCCAAACCCAAACCGGCACTTGTCTTGACGGTCTTCGACACGGCAAGATACGAGCACATGCCCAAGAAATAGGCAAAGATCATATTGTCGACGAAGACGGATTTGATGAAGAGGTTAAAGAGTTCCACGGCTGTTGAATTGTTGATTGTTGAAGTGTTTAATTGTTGTTGGAATCTTGCATTTCAGGGTTTCGGGTGCGTTGTATCCAAATGATAATGCCCACGACGATAAGAGCCATCGGCGGTAGAATCATCAAGCCGTTGTTCATATAGCCTGCCTCATAGAACGACTGTGGGATTACCTGATAGCCAAGCAAAGTCCCAGAGCCTAATAATTCACGGAAGAAAGCTACAATGACAAGTATCAAACTATAACCCAGTCCGTTGCCCAAGCCGTCCAAGAACGACTCTCCAGGCCCATGCGACAAGGCGAAAGCCTCCAAACGACCCATAATAATGCAGTTGGTGATGATAAGTCCCACATAAACAGATAGTTGTTTGCTTACATCATAAGCAAAGGCCTTCAGGAATTGGTCAATCAAGATGACCAAGGTGGCCACAACCACAAGTTGCACGATGATACGGATACGGTTAGGGATGCCCTTTCGCAGCAGCGAGATGATGAAATTCGACAACGCCGTCACAACCGTCACCGAGAGGCCCATCACCAAAGCAGGCTTGAGTTGGGCGGTCACAGCAAGGCAAGAGCAGATACCCAGCACCAACACGGTGACGGGATTAGTCTTGCGCAGAGGTTCTATAATGAGTTTCTTCAGGTTAGCCATAGTTTGA
Organism: Bacteroidales bacterium; assembly: GCA_017508895.1. The sequence continues at coordinate 1,982 of JAFWRA010000129.1, read as the reverse complement.
CTACATTTTTGAGTATTCTTGAATAATCCATCGCTTCAGAATCGGGTCTTGGATTTGGATTTCTTTTCCTGTCACATCGATAAGGTCACGTTTTTTTAGGGCATCTTTCAAAATACGGATGTTTCCGCTGGTGCCCAGATGATAACGTTGCAGCGTATCGGAGGCGGAGAAGTTTTTCACCCCATCGCTGACTGCACATAGAAAGCTTCTTTGCTTTTCAGTGAGCGTGTCCATTAAATTGACAAACTGCAAGTTAAGCGAATTTAGCATGGCTTGTAAAGCTTCGTCAATGATATTTTCCGAACAAGTGTCAGAAGTGCGAAGCCATGTGTATTGGGCCAGCTGTTGCACATAATAAGGATGGTTTTCCACCTGTTCTGCAAGGTGTCCGGCGAGGTCGGGCGTGATAGATTTCCCCGTTTCTCTGAATCTTCCGACGATGAACTTTTTCCATTCCTCATTGGTGATTTTTGGGAGGAACATCATGTCGCCGAAGCGATAGAACGGGCTGTTGTATTCACCAAAAATGTGCAACATCATGTGCTTTTTGCTGCCATAGAGTATGTACGCCACATCGGAGTGCGTTTGCCAATGGCTGCGGAGCGTTTTTTGAAATTTCAAAGTGTTGGCAAATTCTCCGATTTGTTGGAATTCATCGATGCAAACGACCACCTTTTTCTTCTTCTTTGTCGCTATTTGTTGAGGCAAATCCAAAATTTCTTCTTCAATGGGGGTGCTTTTTACATCAACTCCCAATGCGATTTCATATTGACTTGACGGGTCAGAAATGGTAAGTTTTGGCAACAATTTGGAAATGAATTCCTTGGCGTTCGAAAGCAGCGATTCTGCTGAAGTGGAGATCTCCTCCATGGTTTTCTTTGCGAACAGGCTATAAAACTCTTGTGGCGTTTCGCATTTGAAAATGTTCATTCTCACGAACAGGATGTCTTTTTGTTCCGCTTTGACTACCTTGATAGCTTTCGCGACCAAAGAGGATTTTCCCCAACGGCGGGGCGAGATGATGGCGGTATTGGTAAGCGACATGAAGTTGCTCATCAAATGGGCAGTTTCGTCCATCCTGTCGGTGAAATCAACGTCTTCAACAATCTTCCCGTATGCAAATGGTATGTTCATCTTTTGAAATTTTCTGCAAATGTAATAAAATGATATGATATAAAACTATATGATATAAATTTATTTCATTTCATCGTTGATTTTCATCTTGTCCAGAAAGGGCGCATACTTTTCCAAAGTATTGTCAATCATTTCTTTAACTCCATTCGAAGTCTTGGTTGCTCCAGTGATGGCATCAAATTGAATAGGAACGAGGTTCCCATTTTCAAGTATCTGTTTTCCAGGGAATTGACCTTTGAATTTCTCGGTAGTGATTTCACCGCCCAAACCAGGGGTTTCCGACTTGTGGTCGAAGTTGGCGCCCAAAATGGTCTTGCCGTCGGCAGCAATGGCAAGATAGCCCCAAATGGGACCCCAAAGCCCGTTGCCCTGCATGGGAATGACACTGATTTGACGATCGATGACAAATAATGGAAGGGTGCCGTCCTCAGAGATATTTCCACTCTCATCCAACAGAAACGAACCCGTGCAATGCTTCTCGAAAAGCAACGGGGCGTTTTTGGCATCCACATTGGGAATACCTGCTGCTGTAAGGATGCTGATGCGTTTCTCGTTCTTCTTGTTGCGGTCTTGGAAAGGCTGTAACCACAAGGCCGTCACCGTGAGCAACACCGCCACAATGATGATTAAAATAGTGGCGTACAAGAAGATATATCGATTGCTATTGACATCTTTCTTCATGACTTAACGGTTTTTGAAAGTTTTAAGGCACGATGTTGGCGCATTTTGATGTTCCTGGCCACCACGCAGTGGTCGATGAGCGGGGCGAAGCAGTTCATGAGCAGGATGCTGAGCATCATACCCTCGGGATAGGCCGGGTTGATGACACGGAGCATCACGGCGAAAAT
>JAFWRA010000128.1 GCA_017508895.1 Bacteroidales bacterium | reverse complement strand
GTTGAGGTACTGTACGTCCTCGATTTCCTTCTCACTGCCTTCAAGTAGTGCATTGAGGAAACTGATAAGCAGATCTTTGTTCATTTCGGTGCCGAACAGTTTCTTAAAGCCGAAATCGGTATAGGGATTGATGTATTTCTCTTTGTTGTCTTGTATCATAGCCGTCAAAGTTGCCGTTTTTTCATTGCAAATATACAAAGAATCTTTTAATTAGAGCGTTTCTCGCTAATAAAATCTGAAAATCATCGCTCCTCCGCCTACAAAAGGCTCAATGTATGTGACATTCTTCCAATTATCAAAGTCAGCAAGAAGCAGTGCCTCGAGTTGTTCAATGAGTTGGCTTTTTCCACCCATTTGATAAATGGTTTCGCTTTCATTGCATATAGTTTAGAATTTTTGATTTCTTAGGTGCAAAGATACGAATATTTCGAATATTTGACAAAAAGATTCTCGTTGAGAAAGAAGTTTTCGACAGAAAGATTAATTGTGGATTTTTTTTCGTGAACCGCAATTCAGGTAAGCCCCAAATCGCGGTTTTTTCGTTTCTTTGCAGCAAATATCAAAACTATGTTTGTATGAAAAAAGCGTTGATAGTCCTATTCTTGTCGTGCTCACTTGCCCTTTTTGGACAACATTTCGACACGCTTTCGATACGCACCGCGATTGAACGTCAGATGGCGGCCTATCCGAAATCGACCTTGCAGGACATCTACAAAAGCTTCTACCAAGACTGTTTCGGGCCCGGGCACATGATAACGGACACGGCTTCAGCACGGAGCTATTTGATGCGTGAGTTGTCGGAGATGAGCGAAGTATCGGCAATCTATTATGAGCCTACAGGAAGCGAAGGCAGGTTTGTCCGTGTGTATTTGTCAGCGATTGCCGACAGTCTGATTACAGTCGAGCAGTTGTTGGATGCCTTTGTGCGCAGCGCAAACACGGATAAAGGGGCAGATGTGGATTGGGAAGCGGAATGGAATTGCATTGTTGGTGTCATCGCGAAGCACGGCATCATTTTGAATGGCTTTGACAAGGATGTCGCCATGCTCAATGAAGCGAGCCGAAACCATCGAGCCGTCCATCACAGCCGAGCTTACAACGAAGCCTACCATCCGCATTACCGTATCGTGGAGCGTAGCATTTTTGAGAATGAATTACGGCCTTTGTTGGTGAAATAAGTTTTTTTGTAAATTTGCCGCAAATATCAAAACAACAAATTATTATGAAAGCAAAAACCCTTATCTTCGCAGCCGTAATCCTGCTTTTCGCGGTGGGCTGCACAGGAAAATCAAACAAAAGTCAAACCGACAACAATCAAACTACTGACAACATGGAAAATACACAAACTGAACAAAAGGAAGCGGTCGTTTATCTGACCAAGAACATCAGCCCCGAAGGGTTGGTCAACATCTACAAAGCATTAGGCGTTCCCGTTAAAGGTCGCGTGGCTATCAAGATGAGCACTGGCGAGGGCAGCAACCCCAACTATCTGAAGCCCGAACTCATCAAGAACTTGGTCTTCGAGGTAGACGGCACCATCGTGGAATGCAACACCGCCTACGGCAACGGGCCTGGCGATGAGCAGGATAATCGCGACTCTTCGGCCAATCACTGGAAGGTCATCGAGCGGCACGGATTTACGCCCACGTTCAAGGTGGACATCATGGACGAGGAAGGCGAAATGCGTATCCCCGTGCAGGACTCGACACACATCAAGTACGACATCGTGGGCGACCATATCGCCAACTACGACTTCATGATTGCCCTCAACCACTTCAAAGGTCACCCGATGGGCGGCTATGGTGGCGCGTTGAAGAACCTTAGCATTGGCTGCGCCAGTAAGAACGGCAAGGCCTACATCCATTCCTCGGGCAAGATGGAAGTGCTGGACATGGAGAAGCTCTGGACGGAAGAATACATCGGAAACCAAGACGGTTTCCTCGAAAGCATGGCCGCAGCAGCGCAAGCTGTGGTGGACTATTTCGAGAAGAAGGAAGGCATCATCTATATCAATGTGATGAACAACATGAGCATCGACTGCGACTGCGTCGACCATCCCGCACCCGTAAAGCTCGAAGACTATGGCATCCTCGCCTCCACTGACCCTGTGGCCTTAGATCAAGCCTGCGTCGACATCATCAACAATCAGGAAGTGACGGCCACCAACGACCCCACCGACCTGCTTCACCGCATCGACAAACAGCATGGTGTTCATACCATCGAGCACGCCGAAGCCATCGGCCTCGGTAGCCGCAAATACACCATCGTGAACATTGACGAATAAGAGAAAAACATCATAAAAATCCGCAATTCGGGCAAAGGCTTGGGTTGCGGATTTTTGTATGCGTTTGCAGATAAAAACCATTTTCCAAAACAATAAAAGCAACACAAACGCCGTTGCCTTTGCAAGTAACACAAACTCATATCACATAAAAAAACAGGATATGCAAAAACATTGTCAAAAATCAATTAGTATTGTCTGTTTTGTAGCATTGATGCTATGCTTGGTAATGATTATGATGTGCTGTCATAGGGGTTTTAATTCTAATAAGAATACTATTCATTACACCGATATTGAAAAAATTCATATTGGGATGCCTCTTGATAGTGTGATCTTGGTTTTGGGTCAGCCATACGCTTTTAGTACTGATCTCGGCTGTCATGATCTGACTTGTAAGAACTCACGTATTGTTTCTGATATTAAAATGACAAAAGGAACGGACATTGTTCATTGTATAGATAGCATCTATCAAGACACGAATTATTGTTGCGAGGCAAATAGGGAAAATATGATGAACATTAAGAAACACTCTACGCTAACTTTTACGGAGACACCTATGAACACTCTTAAATCATATCCTATGTTATGGGTTCATTTAGATGGCGACTATCGGGTAAGCAGCGTTTATGCGAAATATTATGGAGTAGATGACAAATGCATATATTCGTTATCTCCCAGTATCAGTTTTTCCGATAGTGATAGTATAGATAACCACATAAACTTCTTTATGGATACAACTTTGTTCAGAAAGTGTTTCCCAAACTGATATAAAGGTACAAACAACATTCATATTTTTGCACCAAATCCAATTCAAAATGAAAAAAGCATTATTCATTCTGGCGGCTGTCTTGGGTTTTAGCCTAACCACCTGCTCACAAGGAAACAACAAAAAGGAGAACAAGAAAATGAAAACACTGGTAGTTTACTTCTCGGCCACGGGCAACACCAAGGCCGCTGCACAAAAGTTGGCGAAAGAATTCAACGCCGACCTGTTTGAAATCGTGCCAGAACAACCCTACACCGCTGCCGACCTCGACTGGCGCGACAAGACCTCGCGCTCGACCATCGAGATGAAGGACAAGACCTCGCGTCCCGCTATCAAGGGCCGTTGCGAGAAAATCGCTGATTACGATGTGGTTTGGATCGGCTTCCCCGTGTGGTGGTACACCGCACCGACCATCGTCAACACCTTCATTGAGGCCCACGACCTGAACGGCAAGACCCTCAATGTGTTTGCCACCAGTGGCGGCAGCGACGTGAAAGACTCCTACAACGACCTCAAGAAAGCCTATCCGCAATACACATGGAGTGAAAGCAGGTTGATGAATTGAATTTAGGCATTACGTGTACGATTAACCAGAGAGAAGCAACTGGCCTATGAATAAAAAAACGCTAAAGTTTTGGAGGATTTTCCTCCTTTTGGCCCTTTGCTGTGCAACGGTTTTTTCTGCGTGTAAGAACAACAACGACTCTACCAAAGGAAAGGTAGACGAAATCGTTGAACGAGGCACATTGCTCGTGGGCACTACCGGCGACTATCGTCCGCTGACTTTCCGTGAAAGTGACGGGACCTATTGGGGCTTCGGTATAGAAATAGCCCAAGAGATTGCCGGCGACTTAGGCGTAGAGACAACATTCGTGCAGACCTCATGGCCTACGCTGACAGACGATGTGTTGGCCGAACCTCAGATTTTCGACCTTGCCATAGGCGGCATCACCATCACTGATGCCCGACTTGAGGTTATGCTGATGAGCGAGGGTTATCTGGCCAATGGCAAGACCATCCTTTGCCGTGCATCAGATGCTGACTGTTTTCACTCATTGGCCGACATTGACAAGCCGGAAGTGCGCGTAATGGTGAATCCTGGCGGGCTGAACGAGAAGTTTGCCAACGAAAATCTCACTCATGCCATCATCATCATTCATGAAAAGAACGAAGAAATCCCTTCACTTGTGGCAGCGGGCGAGGCCGATGTGATGATAACGGAGATTACGGAAGCACCTTATTATGTGCAAACAGACACCCTGCTGGCTGCACCG
>JAFWRA010000127.1 GCA_017508895.1 Bacteroidales bacterium | reverse complement strand
TACATTGCAACAACATGGACGTTGAAGTGCTGGGCACCAGTTTCCTGCTCAATGCCGACAAGGACGCTGAGCGTTATACCGTCGACCTTTACACAGGCAAGGTGAAGATGACCGCCTTCGACGAAAAAGGTCATGTCTTGTCGCAGGTGGAAGTCAACCCGGGCGAACGCGGTGTGTGGAACGCCACCGCAAGCGAACTGAAGATGATGAGCTACTCCGAAGTGAAGGAAGACGAGCTGCTCACCGAGCATGTGCTGGTGTTCGACAACGAGACCCTTTCGAAGATTGTCGAAGCCTTGGAGTACATCTACAAGGTGGAAATCGACTTGGCTGAGTCGTGTGCCTCGAAGAAGCTCACCGCCCGTTTCTCCGACGACGAATCCATCGACGAAGTATTGGAAACCATCGAGATTGTTTCGGAAGTCACGGTGACCAAGACTGAGGCAGGGTATTCGATTCGTTGAATTGGGGTGGGTTGCCCACAACGTCTTTACAGGGACAAACGAAAAAACAATCCTTTTTCCCATTTCCAAACGAAGTTTTTCCTATTTTTGCAGCCGCAAAAACGGAAAAAATGATAACAAATCATTATAAATCATTGATTTATAGAATGTTACAACACGGGGGGGGGGTAAACCTCCGCTCCAAGCTTTTGCGTATACACCAACCATCCAAGGCAGGCCATTGTGTCAGCTTTGGATTTTTTTTGTTTCAGCAAACCCCGCTGGCAATCTTGAAATAAGAAATCTTGAAATCTTGAAATAATAAAGCCTTAAATCATTAAATCAACAAAATGAAAAAACGTAAACTGAACTTGAAAGCCACAATGCTTTCGCTCGGGCTGGCGGCGGGAATGATGCTGCCGACCAGCGCATCCGCCCAAGGCGTCTTTGGCGACATGCTTGACAACTACTATGCTGAAAAAGAACAAACGAGCCATGGTGGCGGAGCGTTGCTGAGAGGCAGCGGCGACCGTAGCGGGGGCTCGACTTTGGGCAATGAAGCCTTTGGCGCAACCGGAAGCCAGATTGACAACGAGCCATTCGGCGTCCCGATAGGCGGCGGCATCGGCATCCTGCTCGCCGCAGGCATAGGCTATGCCTTTATCCAATCGAAGAAAAACAAACAGAATTAAGTAAACAAGAAAAACGAAGAAAAAAATGAAGAAACTGAGTTTCATCGTCATGGCCTGCCTGATGGTGCTGGGCCTGACACAATGCAAGAAAAACGAACCCTCCACCAATGACAATGCCGACAACGGCGACCGTGTGGAAATCACGCTGAAGCTTCAAAACGGAGGCGGCGAGAAGGCGCATCCCGAAGAAAGTGGCACGATAGCCAACGTGATTTACGACAACGGCGATGTGGTGTATGTGGGTAGCGGCGGCAAATACATGGGCTACCTGACCTATAACGGCAACAGCGGCCTGTTCACGGGCAGCATCAACACTGCGGCCACCGAAGGCGAGCCTCTGCAATTCATCTTCATGGGCGGCCAAGACGTGACTGCCAGTTTAACCGAAAACCAAACGGAACAATACACGTTCAGCCTCAGCAACCAAAGCACAAGCTTTGGTGTGGTTTCGTGCGCAGCCTCCAACGAGAGCTTCAGCACCACCAACCAAAACTACACCGCCTACCTGCGCAACAAGTGCGCCTTGGTGAAGTTCGACCTCGGCCAGGTGAACACCAACGATGTGATTACCCTCACGGGCGTGAAGAACGAATTGGTCATCAACTTTGTCGGCACGGTGACGACCAACAACAACACGGGCACCGTTGACACCTACGGCACGGGCACGACACGCTACGCCGTGCTGCCCGACGACCAAGTCGAGGTGACGGAAGGCACCATCAGTGCTGACAACTACACTGGCACTTTCAGCATACCCACGGCAGCCTACACCAATGCTTTCTTGACCGATGCCACCATGTCGCTGACGGCTGCTCCTTCAATTCCAACAGGTGCCATCAACGGACTCTTCAAGGTGAGCGCCACGCAGCAGGTCTACTTCTCGAAGGGCAACCTGCAGTACATCGGCAGCGCCAGTACACCTTACTGGAAGTTCGCCGACAACCAGTGGGACTACCTCGGCACAACGACCGGACAGAACAGCACCAACCAGAACGTCGACCGCGACCTCTTCGGCTGGGGCACATGGACGGGGAGTGCTACTAATCCCGCGAATACGAGCAGTAATGACTCTGACTATTCTTGGGATAACTCCGATTTTATCCAGACCTTGAGCAACGGTTCGGGTACTTGGCGCACACTGACCAAAGACGAGTGGGTATACCTGTTCAACACCCGTGCCAGCGGTGCCACCGTCACCACCACCAGCGGCACTACCAACGATGCCCGCTATACCCAAGCCACCATCAATACCGACGGCACAGGCGTGAACGGCATCATCCTGTTCCCCGACGGCGTGACCATCGCCAGCGGCGAGGCAACCTCTTGGGGCAATATTAACAGCTCCTCACAATGGACTGAGGCCACAAAGTGCACCGCTGCCCAGTGGACAGACCTCGCAGACAAAGGTTGTGTCTTCCTGCCGGCTGCGGGCTACCGCACTAATGCGTCTGTCTTCAACCTTGATACGCATGGCTACTATTGGTCGTCGACATACCACTCTCCGTCCACGAATGAGAAACAAGCCTGGCAATTGATCTTCTACAAGAACTACGTCCAACCCGAGTACGGCGTAGACAGACATTACGGGCGAAGCGTCCGTCTTGTTCAGGACAATTAATCAATAATTTCCAAAACATCAGAACATTGTTTTTCGGCATGCAGCCGAAAAGCCGACCGGAACAAAAACGTGGAAGGCGGCCTTCGTTGAGGGCTGCCTTTCGTTGTTTTATGGGGCAGGTAGAATCCCCCTGGCCCCAAATCCCCCTGCCCCCTTAGAAGGGGAAAAAGGGGAAATCCTTTCGCCCCGCTGGGGCTTTGTTTGGGATTTGGTGTTTTTTCGGCAGGGCAGGGGTTTCGCTGCGCTTCACCGTCTGCTGAATCCCCCTGCCCCCTTTTGAAGGGAGAAGTCCTTCGTCACTCCGTGACTATTGAGGGTCGCCTTTTTTATCTTTTTGGCAGGAAAGCCTTGACGTTTAGGAAATAATATGTATCTTTGCGCCCAGAAACTCATAATACACAAAGAAATGGAAGCAACCGCAACAAAGCCGAAGAACCTCATTCAAAGCCTGCTTCTGTTCAAGCGGGAGATGAGAGTTTGTATCCAAAAAGGAGCCGACCCGGAAGAAATGAAACGAATAGCAGACAAGTATGGTTTCCAATTCGCAAAACCCATATAAAGTAATTGAGGAGAATCCTCTTGACTACTCCTTTGTCAACAGAGACGGTATCAACTATCATCTGTATTTTACCCCGATAAGCAGCATATATCCCGATTTGCTGAATACTTACTCGTTCAGCATCGAACGAGAGGGTACGAATCCTCACCCCATCGACCTTCGTATTGCCGCTACTGTAGTGGATGTATTGCGCCGTTTCTTCGAGACCATTGAGAACGCCATGATTATGGTGTGCGACAGTACCGATGGCAAGCAACATAAGCGCCGGAACCTGTTCGACCGTTGGTTCCACTTCTATAACGACGGAACATTGACCACTATCAGTGCCGAGGTGGGCGAAGGCGATTACGAGCTGTTGCTTTCCATCTATTTCAAGAAAAATAACCCTAACAAACAGCAGTTGATTAAGGCTTTTGGTGACCTGCTGGCAAAAGACTGCTTTGAAATCGTCATCTAACCAGAAATAACTTGACGATTGTCTAAGCCAATGCGAGCGGCGGCTTTCGTTTTTTCCCCAATTCGCAAGAGGTAGTGAAGAGTTTTTTGCCGCGAAATCAAAGCCCTCTCGTTTTTTTGTCGTATCTTAGCGGCCTGTTTTGAATTAATTTGGAAATGAAATGCCCTAAGCTCATTATATTCCTCCTGTTGCTGATGGCCTTGACGTTGTCGCAACGCACTTATGCGCAGACTTTTAACCCGTTGATTTCGTTCTCGGTAGAGTCGTGTACCTTGGACAAAGCCTTGGAAAAGCTGTTTGCCGAGTATGAGTTGAACGTGGCGTTCAGCAAGGCCGAGATGAGCAAAATCCGCATCGAGAGCTATTCCTGCTCCTACAAGTCGGTGGAGGATGTGCTGGCCGACCTGCTAAAAGGCACGGGTTACGGTTTCAAGAAAATCGGCAAACAATACGTGATTCGGAAGAACCAACAGATAGTGAACGAACCGGAGGCAACGTTGTCTCCACCAGTCGAGCCCATTGCTGAAATTATCAAGCCCAAGCGCGACACGGTGGTCAGTCCAACGGGCGACACCATCCGCATCTTCGACACGATGCAGGTCATCCGCACCGTGATGCGTTATGATACCGTTGTGAAAATGAAGGTGTTGCACGACACGGTTCGAACCATCGTGCATGAAGGATGGACGATTCCTTGGCCGAAATTCAGGGACAACGGCTGGTTCATGGGTGTGTCAGTGGCCGTGAGCCCAACAAGTTTCAAATATGAGAACGATTTTCTTGAAATCGAAAATGGTATGATGTCGGTGGTGCCGATTCCAGGCTATTGTGTCGGATTGGATGGCGGTTACAAGCACAACCGCCTCAGCGTGGGCATGAATGTGTCTTACCGCTCGGTGCGCTATCGTTTCCTGTTGGAGAAGACGGATTTCTTTGGCGATTACTACGTGAACGATACCTTGGACACCTATTATGTGGTGCATCCTGCGGGCGACACGGCATATCACTATATCTTGGATTCAACCTACATTCCCTTGACCACGACGAACTACGCCTATCGCGATGTTAACAGACTTGATTATCTGAATGTTGGCCTCTTTGCCGCTTTCGATTTCGTCAAGTTGGAGCATTTCAGGGCATTTGTCAAGGCGGGTGCTTCGATTGACATTTTAGTCAATTATGCGGGTTCGCTCAATGCTCCTGAGTCGCCTTATCATGCGCCTATTGTCAAGGAGCAGATTGAGCCGATTCGGTTTTCATACTATGGAGGATTGGGACTTGCGCTGAAGGTGGCCAACCGCATCGAATTGGTGCCCGAAGTGCATTATCGAATGACCAATGGTTCGTTAT
>JAFWRA010000126.1 GCA_017508895.1 Bacteroidales bacterium | reverse complement strand
TTCTCCCAGTCGTGCTTGGCGGCTTGGTCGGCTTCGATGGCCATGCGGACTTCCTTTTCGCCTACCTTATGGTAGCGTGCGATGACGTGCTTGTGGTCGTGAGGCATCACCACCTCGCCCATGTCGCCCGTGCGGACTTCTTGGCCGTTGATGATGGCGGGGATTTCAACGATTTCGTTGGATTGTCTTTCGAGTTCCTTCTGGAGTTCGATTCTCTCCGGACTGCCTGGCTTGTAGCTTTTTACAGGCTCGTTGTCCGGCTTCGCAAATGTAATCAGTGCGTTGTTCATTATTTGTGATTTAAAGATTTGAAGATTTTATAATTCAATATTATTTCTGAATAGCGGTTTCCAAAAGTTCGACATAATCATGGTGAAGGATGACTTTCATCCAGCCGAGATGACTTTTGTTGTTCTCGGTGATTTTGAAACCGATGTATTTCGTCTCGTCTTTAGGGAAATAGTATTTGTCACCGTCTCTAAGTTTGACATCGGTGCACATGAAAGTGTCGTCATTGCCGAAACAGTCGTTGGCGTTATAGGCAAAAAGCGAGAACTTTTGATCAATAATGTCGCCCAATAATGCAGTGTTTTCATGGCAATAAAGTTCTGTGAGGATGCCGCCTTCCGCTATCTCGCTCGTCGAATGAAACTGAACGTCGTTTTGTCCGTCGTTGTTGAGATCGACGAAATAGCCCCAAGAATTATGGCCGTATTGCTCTACTAATGGAACTCCTTCGTAAGATGTCACGGACATTCCTTCGCCATTGCCAAAAACGACTTTGGTTTGTGCAGGGTCTTTTTTGCACGACGGAATGATGCAGATTGCCAGTAGTGCCAATGCAAAAACCAATGATTTCTTCATTTGAATGAGGTTTAAAACGCGGTGCAAATATAAGGTTTTGATTGTAACGATGAAAAAACAAACTTATTTTGATGACAAAATGTTTTGTTGAATCCATCTTTGGAAAAATGGGTCTTCAATCTCGTATGTATCGGTCTTAATGGCATAGCCGTTCTTGGTCAGGCGTTTCAGCGAACTGAAAGAAGTACTCGTTGAAATATCTCGCTGCATCATTGGGTTTTTGCCTTGCGCAAGCAACATGAGGGAGTTTCGGTCGGTCTTGTTGAGGTTAATCCAGAAACGCTCAAAATCAAGATCGTGCATTTGAACCAATTGACCGATTGCTTGGTTCACTACATCGTTTCCAATCTTTTGATATTGGATGGCATCCCACACTTGGAAGGCTAATTGTTGCGTGTAATACGGATGGCAATGCGCCACTTGCAGAATCTCATGGCTGATGCTCTCACTTTGGGCGGTGATTTTGCAGAAACGCTCATTCAGGAATTGAAAAAACTCATTTTCAGGGATGTGTTTCAGTTGCATGATAAGGCCGAAATGGTAGAATGGCGACTTCTTGTCGTTGAAAATCTCCTGCATCATCGACTCTTGACTGCCCAGAAAGATGCAGTTTATCTTGTCTTGGAGTTGCAGAATACCTCTCAGTTTTTTATCCAAGCCTTTCTCTATCTCCTTGATTTCCTGAAACTCATCGAAAATGAGTATGACACGCTTCTTTTCGGTACTGACCTCGTTGACCAATTGTAGCACATCTTCTAAAATCATGTCGTTGTTATCCTTGCTAAACGGATTGAACGACACTTCAATGCTGTCGTTCATCGGGTTGGTGCTGATGGTGGGTACAATTCTGAAATTGCGTAGTAGTACTTTCAGATTTTTCATCGGATAGAGTTTCAGAACGGCCTCCAAAATCCTGTTCGACAGGTCTTTGGCGCTGGTGATGCTCTGCATGTTGAGCATGATGTAAGGCCGTTTCAGTTGCTTGACGGCTTTCAAAACGAGGCTGCTTTTCCCAAAACGGCGCGGACTGATGAGGGCGAGGTGGTTCTCGCTGTCCATTACGCGGCAGATGTATTGCAGTTCTTCCTGTCGGTCAGTAAAAAACTCTTCCTCGACGACCGTTCCGAATTTAAATGGATTCTTCATTGCGAAATTTTTCGTTGCGAAATTTTTCGCAAAGATAATGCTTTTTGGGTTATTGACGAAAGCATGTGGTGTTTTTTTTGTTGCTTTGTGTCTGCAACCTCCATTTTTCCAAGGAGAATCTCAAAGGTCTTATTTCATCCGTTTAATGACCTGCAACCGATGCGTGTGTTCGTTTTTCTCCTTATTAAATATTCCTGTCTGGTCCAAGAAATCGATGCGAACTTGCCCAGAGCAATGGATGAGTTGTTCGTCGCCCATGATGATACCCACATGGGTGATGACGCCGTCCTCATCACCGAAAAAAGCCAGGTCACCTGGCTGCGTCTCCTGCAGGAAATACACCAACTCGCCCTCCCTTACTTGTTGCGAGGCATCGCGAGGCAGAAGGAGTCCCGCCATGCGGGCGCATATCTGTACTAAGCCCGAGCAGTCGATGCCCATGGCAGTACGGCCTCCCCAAAGGTAGGGCGCACCGAGCAACAGTTTGGCATAATCCACCATCATCTCTGGATGGAATTCAGTGGGCATTTCAATGGCATCGGGGTGTGGCTCATAAAGCGGTGTGCCAAAAGTCAAAAGCTTACCCTCGTATTCAGCAATAAGCTTGTTAATTAAGAAAGGTCTTTTGGCTTTCAGCGTGTTGAAGGTCTCTTCGCTGATTTCACAAAACTGTTTCGCTTGAATCCAACCCTCGTAAAATGAGGAACTCGTTGAGTCGGCCGAAGGGCCATTGTCTTTTCTGACAAGCACCCATTCATGTGTTTTGTCTAAAACCCTATATGTTTCATTATAAAGTAATTGGCTAACCATTTCGGAAGCATGTCGGCTTTCCTTGCGCATGGCGATGGCGGATAAATTGCAAATGCCGTAGGTCATAAAAATTGCTGTTTTTCTGACCGCTAAAATAGGGAACAATTCGGTGCGAGTTGCCTTTTTTCGTTGTTTTTTTTCAACTGAATGGAGTTTTTCTTAATTTAGCCCTCAGTTTTATCATCATAAACAATTGTTAAATATTTGATTATGAGTAAAATAAAAGATTTCTTTAATATTATAAGGCATAGGTATTATGGTATGGCCAAGGCTTTTGCCTTCATAGTGGCAACGGCTTTGGTGTGCTGGCAGATGCCGCGTACGGGCAAGTTCAAATACGAATACCAGCTTTCGAAGCCATGGCAGCATGAGACCCTCTACGCGCCTTTCGATTTTCCGATTTACAAGGATTTCGAGACTTTGACTGCCGAAACGGAAGCCGCGAGAGCCAAGGTGAAACCTATCTTTGTGTTCAACGATGACGAGATGGTGGCTTCGCGTAACCTCTTGTTTGTCAACTTTGAATCGAAATGGGATGCCACTGCTCATTTTGACCGTGAACTGAGCTTGGACTGCCTTTTCAATGTATTCGACTCCATCGAGGAGCAAGGTATTGTGGCTTATGACAAGGTCACTACCAACCTGGAGCCGGGTTCGGAGGTGAATGTGATCCGCAACAAAGTGATGCGAAGTGTTTGTTATGGTGAGATGTATAGTATGAATACGGCTACAGAAGCCGTTGCAAACATATTGGAGAAATCTGATAAACAAGTAGATAAAAAACTACTATCCGAGCTTCTCAATGGCGCTTTGCGTCAGAATGTGTTCTACAATGCGGACCTCACCAAACAGGAAGTCGACAAGGCGGTTTCGGCCATCTCTTTGACTTATGGGGCGGTGCAAAAGGGTGAAACCATCGTTGAAGAGGGCCAAATCGTCGATGAGCACATCTATGATATCCTCAGCTCGTTGCAGCGCGAATACAACTCGAAATCGCTGTCGAGTGATGAGTCTTTGCGCGTGTTGCTGAGCCAGATTTTCCTTGTGGCATTGATTTTCGTCATCATGGGCTTGTATGGCAACAAATTGCATAATAAAGTCTTTGCCGAGTTGAAGAACATTGTCCTGCTGCTGACGCTCATGCTGTTGGTCATCATTCCTTTGTATATTTTGGTGAAGTTCGCCCCGGGATTGGTTTACATGATGCCTGTCTGTCTGTTAGCCATCATGGTGGGCTCGTTCTTCAACCTGCGCTTGGCGTTCTCCACGCAGGTCTTCGCCGTGATGCTCATCTCGTTGGCCGTACCCAATCCTTTCCAGTTTATGTTCATGCAACTGGTGGCCACGGTGGTCACGGTGTTCGGCATGTCGAACACTCGCACCCACCATCGTTTCATTCAAGCGGCTTTGCTCGTGTTCTTTGGCTATTTTTGGGTCTATTTGGCCTTTACTTTCCTCACCACCTCCGAAGTCGACTGGCTGGTTGTCTTACTCCTGTTCCTCAACGGCTTGTTCACCATGTTGGCCCAGCCGCTCATCCTTCTCTTCGAACGCATCTTCGGTCTCACCACCTCGCTCTCGCTGATGGAACTGAGCAATACCAACTCACCTTTATTACGTGAACTGGCAGCAAAGGCACCTGGCACTTTCCAACACTCCATTCAGGTGGCCAATCTTTGTGAGGAAGTACTGTTCGAAATTGGCGGAGACACACAATTGGCACGCACGGGAGCCTTGTATCACGACATCGGAAAAATCAAAAATCCGATGTATTTTACAGAGAACCAACACGGAGCCTATAGTCCCCACAACGACCTTTCAAATACCGAGAGTGCCGAAATCATCATCTCGCATGTGATAGATGGCATAGAGTTGGCACATAAAAACCACGTGCCCGAGCGCATCATCGACTTCATCCGTACCCATCACGGCACGCGCCGCACCGATTATTTTTATATCAACGAGCAAAAGGCTCATCCCGATGAAGAAATCGACCCGACGCCGTTCACCTATCATGGTCCAGAGCCTTTCTCACGCGAGACCGCCGTGCTGATGATGGCCGACAGCATCGAGGCCGCCTCACACAGCCTGAAAGACCCCGATGAAAAGAAAATCAGCGACCTGGTCGACAATATCATCAACAAACAGATGGAAGCAGGGCAGTTCCTCAACACCGACTTAACCCTCCACGACATTGAGACTTGCCGCAAGGTGCTGAAGAAGAAGTTGATGAGCATTTATCATGTGAGGATTGCTTATCCTGAGAAATGATGAGATTCCCTACGGGAATTTAATAGAAATTATTTGAGAAAAAAATCTAAAAAGGCTTGCTGTCTAAAAAGAATCCCTATTTTTGCACCGTTAAATAAATACAATTTTGTGTTAAGTTATGCCTGAAATTTTGGCTTAAACTAACATATATGTTGATTTAAATGAAATTTAATATGGCGGATTATTACGAGTATTCAATACCTGAGTTGGTTCAACTTTTGGGAGGACGTTTTAAGGACTACCGTATGCGTTCTCGTTTGACACAGAAAGAAGTGGCGGAGCAAGCGGGGATTACGGTGAACACAATCCATAAGTTTGAGAATGGATTGGTGTCGAACTTGTCGCTCAGCACTTTTTTACTACTGCTGAAAACTATTGGTTGTATCAATGGCCTCGATGAATTGATGCCAGAACTGCCAGAATCGCCGTATCTGATGAAAGAAAACGGGAAAAAAGCACAGCGTGTCAGACATGCTTCACCAAAACAAACCACTAAAACCGAAACGTTATGACGACAAAGATATTGAAAGTGATGCTGTGGGGACGAGAGGTCGGAAGACTCTGCATCGATTCACGCCGGCACTTGCCTTATTTTGAGTACAATCGTGAGTGGATTGAGTCAGGGCTTGATATCTCGCCGTTGGATGCCTCCATCAAACAGCCGCAAAACCTGCGTCCGATTTTTGGTGCTTCGGAGAAGAAATATCAGAAATTGCCGCCGTTTTTGGCTGACTCACTGCCTGACGCTTGGGGCAATGCCCTATTTGAACAATGGCGATTGCAGCAGAACATCAAACCTGGCGAAATCACGTCTTTGGACAAGCTCGCGTTCATTGGGAAACGGGCGATGGGTGCTTTTGAATTTTTCCCCGAAACTTCAAGCTTTAATCCCAAAGAAGAAATCAACCTAAAAGCTTTGATTGACTTGGCTGAGCAAATCTACACGTTACGTGAGAATGCCCGTATCGATCCCGAACAGTCGATCACCATGCAGGCCTTGATGGCGGTCGGCACCTCTGCAGGTGGAAGGCAGCCCAAGGCCATCATCACCATCAATCACGAGACAGGCGAGATCCGTAGCGGTCAAGTGGGAAATATGAAAGGATTTGATTACTGTATCCTGAAATTGGGCATCAAGGAACGCTCGACGGCAGAATTAGAAATGACCTACTATGAGATGGCGATAAAGGCTGGGATAAAAATGATGCCATGCTGGCTGATGGACATTGAAGGTGACAAGCATTTTGTGACGAAGCGTTTCGACAGGGAAGGGGAGAAGAAGCTCCACATGCAGACTTTGGCGGCACTTTATCCTGAAGCCGATAGTTACGAGCGTTTGCTTTGGGTTTGTCGGAAAATGCGGCTTTCTGAACTTGACAGTGAAGAGGTCTTCCGTCGGATGGTCTTCAATATTTTGGCCAACAACACCGACGACCACAATAAAAACTTCTCCTTCCTCATGGACGAGCAAGGTCGCTGGAGACTTTCACCAGCCTATGATATGACCTACATCTTTAACACGGGTGGATTCTTGCCCGAAACGAGGCATTGCCTGATGATTCGAGGAAAGTATGAGGGCGTCACCCTTGAAGATGTGCTGGCATTGGCCAACGAAAATGGCATTCGCAAGGCGGAAAGCATCATCAGCGAGGTTGGCAAAGCCGTTTTGAAATTTCGTACGCTTGCCGAACAGAATGGAGTGAAAGAGCAATGGATTGCGACAGTCGAGAACACACTTAATGGAAACCTTACGTTTTGGGGACTTGCTAATTCAATGACAGTAAGCAGCTATTTTGAGGCAGACGGTCACAGGATTGAAAACGCTCGAATTGAACAGCAATACAAGGGCAATTTTCATCTTTTTGCCACCATTGACGGAAAAGAGCGCAAGTATGTTATTCGTAAGAAGACTGCT
This sequence comes from Bacteroidales bacterium, assembly GCA_017508895.1. The sequence goes on along the minus strand of JAFWRA010000126.1, from coordinate 6,784 downwards.
GAGCATGAGGAGATTAGTAGAATGGGAATAGCCAATATGCCTGATGGGTATCTTAAGGAACTCGTCTCAAAATTCTTGTTCTAATTGTTTTCAGGATTGCCTCGTCGTTCCTCCTCGCAATGACGCGAAGCGAGTCAATAATGTGAATAAATTCCCTTCGGGAATGGAAAATCGGATGTGTGTATTAAAGCGGCGGCAACGAGCGTTTACTATTAAGTAGATTCTTCATGCCGCCGCAATATTACTTAAACGCTAACTCCATTAACTTCGTTGATTCTTCGATTTCCCGAAGGGAATCTAACTAAACCATCCTCAAATACTCCATCGCCTCCGGCCCCTCGTTAAACACCAAGTCCAACACACTCAAATCGGGCGCAAAAGGGAACTTGGTGCTGAAAACTTGGTAATACTCAGGAAAACAACCGTTTTCATTGATTTTTTTCGGGCTGAAAGCCTCGCGCAAGTCGTCCTCCGCCTCGCGGACATAATCCGTCGTGTGAACGATTTCCTTCTTGACCTTCAGCATCTTCAACACCGCTTGCAAAGCCGCGTCGTTCAAGTCGATGAGGCGCTCGAAATGGTTTTCGAAGATGGGGCGCAGATAATCGTAATAGTGATCGAAATAAGGCGCGGCTTTATAAGCCGACTCCAAACAACGGCTGTGGATGTGCTGCCAAGGCTCGATGGGACTGATGGCCATGTCCTTGGTCATGGTGTGGTTGCCGTTGACTTTCACTACGGGTACACTCAGACTTTCCACTCCATTGGCTGTCATCACACGGCAGCGGTTGCGGTAGGTCTGCTTGTGGTAAGTCTCCCACACTTCAATGACAGGCGCGTCCTCTTGCAGAAAACGCGCCATGTAGCTGATGCTCGGGAAATAGGCTGTGGTGAAAAGTGTCATTTAATCAGTTGCTCCTCGACGACCTTTTTGTATTCAGCCTCTTGCATGGCCCCGACCTGCATCATCGGCTGGCCTTCCATGGGGATGAAGAGCACCATGGGAATGCTTTTCACCTGAAATGCAGAGGCAAGGTCCTTCTCTTGGTCGACGTTAATCTTGTAAACGAGTAACTTGCCATCATATTCCTCTGCCATCTTCTCCATAATAGGTGCCACACGGCGGCAAGGGCCGCACCAGTCGGCATAGAAGTCGATGACAGCAGGGAGTTTGCCTTTATAAACAAAGGTGCTCGGGTCTTTCTCGAAATCCCAGACTTTCTTGGTGAACTCCTTATAAGTCAGTTGCTTGACTTTTGATTCTTCTTTTTTGTCTTGTGCGTTAGCCGTGAAGGCAGTCGCCAAAATGACCATGGCGAGTAAGATGGTTTTTCTCATATTGATTCGATTTTCGGGGACAAAAATAGCAAAAATCGTACAAATGGTCTTTTTTTCCTTACTTTTGCCAAAAATTTCAAGTAATTATGCTTATCGTCAATATCAAGGAACTCGTCGGCATCGAAGAACAAGGCCGACTGCTGAAACGCGGCAAGGAAATGGCCGAAACAGGAAGAATCAAAAACGCTTTCCTCTATATCAAAGGTAAGAAAATCGAGGATTATGGCCCGATGGATTCGGAAGCCTGCCGTAAATATCTCGCTGAAAACCATCGCATTCACGATGTGAAAGGCAGTGTGGTGATGCCTGCTTTCTGCGACTCGCACACGCACCTGGTCTATGCCAACTCGCGCGAACTGGAGTTTGTCGACAAGATTCGTGGCCTCAGCTACGAGGAAATCGCCAAGAGGGGAGGAGGCATCCTCAACTCGGCCAAGGCGACAGCGGCGGCATCGGTAGACGAACTCTACGACATGGCCCAACAACGTCTCGATGAGGTGATGCGCATGGGCACGGGTGCCATCGAAATCAAGAGCGGTTACGGCCTCTCTACCGAAAGTGAGCTGAAACTGCTCCGCGTCATCCGCCGCCTGAAAGAAAACTCACCCTTGACCATCAAGTCAAACTTCCTTGGTGCGCATGGCATCCCGATGGAATACCGAGGCCATCAGGAGGATTATGTCGATTTGGTCATCAACGAGATGATTCCTTTGGTGGCTGCCGAGGATTTGGCAGACTTCATCGACGTGTTCTGCGACCAAGGATTCTTCACTGTCGAGGACACGGAACGCATCCTCATGGCGGGCATCAAATACGGTATGAGACCGAAAATCCATGCCAACGAGATGGCCATCTCGGGCGGTGTGCAGGTAGGTGTGAAATACGGAGCCATCTCCGTTGACCACCTTGAACAGATGGGTGATGCTGAAATCGAGTGCCTGAAAGACACCGAGACCATGCCGACCGTATTGCCTGGCTGCGCTTTCTTTCTCAACCTGCCGCTCTCACCGGCGCGCAAAATGATTGACTCGGGTCTGCCCGTAGCCATGGCATCCGACTTCAACCCCGGTACTTCGCCTTCAGGTAATATGCAACTTATCCTTTCGATGGCCTGCATCCGTTATCGTTTGACGCCCGAAGAGGCACTGAATGCCACCACGCTCAACACGGCTTACGCCATGGGCGTGAGCGACGAGGTGGGCAGCATCACCAAAGGCAAACTCGCCAACCTCATCATCACTCAGCCGATGACGCAGCTTGAGTTCATGCCGTATTATTATGGCGCGAACAAGGTGGCAAAGATGATTCTGAATGGTAAGTTTGTGTAAGTATAAAACGATGAAATACAATAAGTTGTTTTTGGTTCTTGCTTTGGCTACGTTGTTGTTTGCCTCCTGCAAGAAAGACCATTATGATACGGGTAATGTCCACGGCGTGAATGCCGAGGGCGAGTTGCTGCTGCCCATCGGTTCAACCTCGCTTTCCTTGTCGGAAATGATAGAGAAGTTCAAAATCGACAGCATTATCACTTGTTCGGAAGATGGTGATTTGTCGTTTGGCATCCATTATGAGAACCTTGGTGCATTGAGTGGGGAAAATCTTTTGAAATTCAAGGATTTGGAGTATCATGAGCGTTTTTCGTTCGAGAATCCCTTTCCTTTTGTCTTGCCTCAGGCGTTCGACACGGTGTTCCATTTCGACCATACGGTTACGTTTGAGTCCGACAACATCCATGTGATGGAGGCCGTGATGAAGACGGGCCATTTTGATTTCAATTTGAACTCGAACATCGGTCTTATCCAGAAGGTGGTGATTCGTACTGCCGACATCAAGGATGCCGACGGCCATGACTTGGTGCTCGACTTCGATTTCAACGCAGGCGATATTCAGTTTGATCTCGACGGTTTGCATTATTCAACGGACACGGCCAACACCCTTGACTTGAGTTATGACCTCTATGTAAGACTGCAGAGTTTACTTGAAAATGAGTTGTATCTAAACGTTGATATTGCAGGTAGTAATTTGGCTATCAAGGAGATGTCAGGCTATGTGGATGCTTACGATTCGAGAAACACCATTGATACGACCTATAATTTGCTTTCGGGAAATGTCTCGGGCTCCTTGGAAGTGTTTGGCGCACGATTGGATTTGTACGAACGCAACACTTTCGATTTGGAAGCCCGTTTGACGGTTGACACGGCCTGGGTCTTCGATGATGCCTCAGTGCCTTATTCCATTTTCGGTCCCGAGCCTATGGTGGTTGATGTTCCTACGCAATTCCAATTTGGCAAGGTGTTGGAAAAAAGCCTGAACGGAAAGATTTCCGCTAACACATTGGGCGTTTTCGCGGTCTCTTGCTTTACCGTGAATCCTTTTGGCCTGAACGATTTGGTTTCGGTGAATGATTCCTGTGTCATCGATGTCATGGTCGATGCCGAGATTCCGTTTGACTTTGCGGTCGACGATGTGCGTTATATCGACACGACCGTTTTGAATCTTTCCGGAGTCAGCAAGCCCGAGCAGATTGAAAAACTGACTTTGGAGTTGGCTTTCACTTCCACTATCCCGCTGAATATGAATGCGCAGTTCTTCACCTACGATTCGGTGACGGAACAGATTACGGGCATCCTCGTGGATGAAGCTAGGCTGATCAATGGTTCGTTTGACGGACAACCCATAAACACTGAGGTGACATTGGAAGTGACGGGAGAGAAGGTCGAGAATCTTTTACGTTCCGACCGGTTGATTTCGGTGTATTCGTTGGACACCGATGCCCACGATGTGGTGCTGAATGGCCAACAGCGATTGGATGTGTTTATGAAAGCCAGGGTGAAATACAATGGCATTGTCGAATTCAAAACAACGGAATAATGAAAAAGTCATACAGATTTGTAGCCGTTTTGGCTTTGTTGTTTGCATTTGTTTCGGTTAGGGCGCAACAGGTGTCGCCCGTCGATTTCATGCGGCTGAATCCTTATCAGATGAAGGCCAATCCTGCCACGGACTTGCCTTACGAGAGTGTCATGTCGCTTGTCATCGGTAATATCGGCTTTGATGTCCAGAACACTGGTCTGCGCTACAACAACCTTTTCGACTTTGATGCTCAAGGCCGTCCTGCGACATATAATCTGAGAAAGCTTGCCAATAGCTTGAAAGAGAAGAATTTCTTGGGTATAAACGTTAATGTAGACCTTTTCACCTTGTATCGCCGCCTGAACAAAGGGATGCTTACCATTAATTATGGGGTGAAGGCCCAAGCCGATGCGAAATACAACGATGGCTTGTTTAAGTTGTTGGGCTACGGCAATGGTGCCTTCGTCGGTGAGAACAATCCTGTCAAAGTCAACATGAACGTGAATGCGCAGGTGTATCAGGAGCTTGCGGTGGGCTATCAGTTGAATGTCACGGAACAGTTGTCGGTGGGTGGTAGGGCCAAGCTGCTTTTTGGAACTGGTAACGTCATCACGGATGCTTTCGACGCCAAGCTTTTCACCGATGCCGATTCCTACGCGCTCCGTATGGAGGAAAACATCGCCATCCGTACTTCGTTGCCCAATGTTTTTTACGTCAAGGACGGCAAACTGATGAAAGACGGCCCGTTCAGCGTGGGCGAGTTGTTCCGCAATCCCGGCTTCGGCATCGACTTGGCCGCCGAATATCGTTTTGATGAGCGTTTCAGTGCGGTGGCCGCCGTTCATGACTTGGGCTTTATCCATTGGGGGAAAAACGACATCAGCATAAAGGGTGAGGTGAACGATGTGGGGCAGTTCTACGACAATGGTAGCTTCCTCTTCAATGGTTTGGATTGGGAACAACTGCAGCTGATTACCTCCGACGAAGCATATCGCACGCAGTTTCTGGACACTTTGAAGCAGTATTTCCAGCTGGAGTTTTCTCCGCTTGAGAAATACAATACAGCTCTGAATACCAATCTCTTGCTGCGTGGAAACTACGACCTCGATGTCCACAACCGTTTCAGTGTGCAGGCGCAAGGTTGCTTCCTTCGTAGCGGTTTCCGTCCCGCCTTGACACTAGCTTACTGCGGCTCGTTTTGGGACAATTTCAACGTATGCGCCACGTATACGATGATGCCTGGGAGCTATGCCAACTTCGGCCTTGGTCTCTCTGCCATGATTGAGACCTGCAACATCTATCTGACCACGAACAATATCATCGGCTGCTTCAATCCGTTGAATTCTAAGGGTTTCAATGCACAAGTCGGCATCGTCTTCAACCTCTTCAGGGAAGGTCGCCGCACCATTGACGAATCGGAAATGCCAGCGTATTTGGAATGACCACCGCAAAAATCTTCGGCATCAGTCGCCACCGCTTGACCACCGACGGTGAGGGCGTCACCACTTTGGTGGCGTTCACGGGATGTCCCTTGCGGTGCAAGTATTGCCTCAACAAACAGTCGTGGGAGCCTGAAAAAGGCCGTTTGTATTCGCCTGAACTGCTCTTCGAGGAAGTGAAAATTGATCAGTTGTATTTCCTGGCCACGCATGGCGGCATCACTTTCGGTGGAGGAGAGCCTTTGTTGCAACTGCTTTTCATACAAGCGTTTAGGAACCTTTGCGGAAGGCAGTGGCAGATTGTCGTCGAAACCAGCCTCCATGTGCCTTTGGCGACGGTTCAAGCCATTGATCCTATCGTCGACGGCTACATTATCGACATCAAGGAAATGAATCCCGAGATTTATGAAGCATACACGGGCAAGGCGAACAACATCGTTTTGGAAAACCTGCAATGGCTCTTGCAAAACGGCGACCCTAACCGCATCAAAGTGCGTGTTCCTCATATTCCTGAGTTCAATACGGATGAGGATGTGGCGAATAGCATCGAACGCCTTAAATCGATGGGTGTGATGGATATTGATGAGTTCCATTATATAATAAGGTAAAGAGGTCGGTCCTTCGATAGGCTCAAGGGCCTTGGTTTTAATTAGGAGGGTAGGGCCCCTGAGCCCGTCGAAGGGCCTGATTACTTTGAAAAAAATCGCTTCAAACTGTGTTTCATTTAAAATAAATCGTATTTTTGCCTCGTTAAAACAAAAAAATGATAACCATGGCAAAAGGAAAGCAAACCTGCAAAATCCTGAAGGAAATCCGCAAGCAGATTGCGGCGGAAAACGACATTAAGTTGGTCATTGAGGAATGTACCTACCAAGGCGACTGCCTCGGCACTTGCCCAAAGTGCGAGGCCGAAGTGCGCTATCTTGAGCGCGAACTGGAGAAACGCCAGCGCATGGGCAAGGCAGCCATGGTGGCAGGGCTTTCCGTAGGTTTGCTGGCTTCAAGCCAAGTGGGCTTGGCGCAGCAACCGGATACATTAAGGATGGACACTATTCATAAAGAAGTAATTGAGGATGGGGAACTTTTTGGGTGTATGGAGGAAACCATGCCAGCATTCCCTGGCGGCGAGCAAAAGTTGTTCGAATTCCTCGGGA
>JAFWRA010000125.1 GCA_017508895.1 Bacteroidales bacterium | reverse complement strand
TCGTACATCACATTATGCACAAAACCGGCGGTATATTTCACACCCTGTGCATCGGCAGCGGGGTCGGGACGGTCCAAAGCCAAGTGGAAATGGAAGTTGGGGAAGTCTTTCTCAAGTTGCAGGAAGTCTTGCAGATAAAAGACCTCGTTCAAGGCGCGAGCGCCATAGAAGTAATGCATTTCGCGGTCCCTTACATTCAAGGTACGTGTCAAGTGCATGATTTGTGCGCGCAAAGGCGCCATACCAGCGCCACCGCCTACCCAGATCATCTCATGTAGTTGAGAGTTGAGAGTTGAGAGTTGAGAGTTAGCGGTCCCTGAGCTCGTCGAAGGGCCGCCCTCTGTCGTGTCGTGTTCTTTCACATGGAACTCGCCATAAGGTCCTGACATGATAACCTTATCACCCGGTTTCAACGAGAAGATATAGGATGAGGCAATGCCAGGATTGACATTCATGAATCCCGAACGATCAGGTTTGAAAGGAGGTGTTGCAATGCGCACCGTCAGCATGAAGACATCGCCCTCAGCGGGATAGTTGGCCATCGAATAGGCACGAATGGTGGGTTCAGTGTTGACGCATCGCAGGTCAAACATCTTGAATTTCTCCCACGAAGGCAGGTATTCCTCCCCTATCAGTTCCTTGTCGAAGTCGGCATATTTGATGTCGAACTTCGGTATCTTGATTTGGGCGTATGAGCCAGGCACGAAGTCCATGTGCTCACCAGCGGGCAGCTGCACCTTGAACTCCTTGATAAAAGTGGCCACATTGCGGTTGCTGACCACCGTGCATTCGTATTCTTTCACGTTCAAAATCGACTGCGGCACCACGATTTTCAGGTTTTCCTTCACCTTCACCTGACATCCCAAGCGCCAGTGGTCCTGAATCTGCTTTCGGGTAAAGAATCCTACTTCGGTGGGCAGAATCGTTCCGCCGCCTTCCACCACACGACATTTGCACTGGCCACAAGAGCCTTTGCCTCCGCAGGCAGAAGGCAGATACACTTTCTGTTCGGCCAACGTGGCAATCAATGTGTTGCCCGTCGGGACGGTCAGCACTTTGTCGTCGTTGATGGTGATTTTCACTTCACCTTTGGGCATGAGTTTGTTGCGCACCCATAGCAACAGGGCAACAAGCAACAAGACGATGCCTAAAAAAACAATAATGCTAAGTAATATATTGGTCGTAAAATCCATAATATCAAATTTTTATGCCCATAAAGGCCATGAAAGCGATACCCATCAAACCAGTGATGATAAATGAGATGCCTACACCCTGCAGACCTTTGGGAACTTTAGAATAGCGCAGTTTCTCTCGGATGGCGGCGATGGCCACAATGGCCAGCAGCCAACCAATGCCTGAGCCGAGACCGAACACGGCGGCCTCGCCCACATTGCTGAAGTTGCGCTCCTGCATGAAGAGCGAGCAACCCAAGATGGCACAGTTCACCGCAATCAGCGGAAGGAAAATGCCCAAGGCGGAATAAAGTGACGGCGTGAAGGTCTCAATCACCATCTCCAAAATCTGCACAATGGCAGCGATGATGGCGATGAAGAGGATATAGGTCAGGAAACTCAAATCGACAGAAGCCAGTTTTGGGCTGATCCATGACAAGGCACCAGGCAAAAGTAGATATTTGTTAATTAGATAGTTGACTGGAACGGTAACGACCAACACGAAAGTCACAGCAAGCCCTAAACCAGCGCTTGTTTTCACTGTCTTCGAAACGGCAAGATACGAACACATACCAAGGAAGTACGCGAAGATCATGTTGTCGACGAAAACCGATTTTATGAACAGGTTAAAGTATTCCATGGCCTATTAGTTTTGGTTGTTCTCTTGCATTTCAGGGTTACGGGTACGCTGAATCCAAATGATGATACCTACCACAATGAGTGCCATGGGAGGTAAGATCATTAAACCATTATTTTGGTAGCCAACCTCATAGAATGATTGGGGTATAATCTGATAGCCTAAAAGCGTTCCTGACCCAAACAATTCACGGAAGAAGGCTACTATGACAAGTATCAAGCTGTAACCCAGACCGTTGCCCAGGCCGTCCAAGAACGATTCTCCAGGCCCATGCGACAAGGCAAAAGCCTCCAAGCGCCCCATGATAATGCAGTTGGTGATAATAAGTCCCACATAAACAGACAGTTGCTTGCTCACATCGTAGGCAAAGGCCTTCAGGAATTGGTCAATCAAAATGACCAAGGTGGCCACAACTACCAGTTGCACGATGATACGGATGCGGTTGGGGATGCCTTTTCGCAGCAGCGAGATGATGAAATTCGACAACGCCGTCACGACCGTCACTGAAAGGCCCATCACCAAGGCAGGCTTGAGTTGTGCGGTCACGGCAAGGCAAGAGCAGATACCCAGCACCAACACGGTGACGGGATTGGTCTTGCGCAGGGGTTCTATAATGAGTTTCTTCAAGTTAGCCATAGTTATTCTCCTCTCTCTGCAATTCTCGTTAAAAATGCCGAATACTTCTCCAAAGTATTGTCAATCATTTCTTTAACTCCATTCGAAGTCTTGGTTGCTCCTGTAATGGCGTCAAATTGAATAGGAACGAGGTTCCCGTTTTCAAGT
>JAFWRA010000124.1 GCA_017508895.1 Bacteroidales bacterium | reverse complement strand
AGGCCGCCGCTGGCTTCCGCCTCCGCGGTGAGCACGTCGATTGCGCTGACATTGTCGATTTTGCTGAACTCGATCAGCCGCGGTGTCCCGGTCCACGCCACAATCCTTGGGCGAGCGGCCGGTGTAGATGCCGGTCATTACATTGACGGCGTCGAGTTCGGTCAACACGCCTTTGTCATAGCCGGTCAGGGCGGGGTCCATCTCGTCCTTGAAGAGCTGCTCGTAGCTCGGGTTATAATAAACGTCTTTCACGCCGGTGATGCCGTAAGAGGCCAACGCGGCTTTGATTTCTTCGATGTTTTTTGCCATAATTGTTGGTTTTAGAGAAAATGATGTGCAAAGGTAGCGATTATTTCTTTTTGTCAAAGAGGAAAGGGTGTTTTTATTTGGTTTTGCATCAAGATTTTGGATTGTCAGGATAAAAATTCTACCTTTGCAGCCCTATTTCAAACCCTCATTATTTTTATGCGAAAACACATCCTGCCATTCCTGACAATGGCACTACTAATGACCGCTCCCTTTGGAGCCAAAGCCCAAATGGATGTTGAGAACTATGTCTCTGCCTCGGGCTATGTGATTTACCATGCTCCAGGCAAGTATTCGCCAAACGGGGGGTACTTTTGTGACTTTGAGGAGGACTTCGAGGAAGGCCGCATCCTCGACTGGACCCTTATGGATGCCGATGGCGACGGACACAACTGGCAACTGCCAGTCACGGGTGGCCTGGGTTACTACAGCGACGGCATGTTGGTGTCGTATTCCTACGACAATGCTTCCGCTTCGCCGCTCACACCTGACAATTTCATGGTTTCGCCTCGCGTGACCATCCCTGAGTTTGGTGGTCGTTTGGAATTCTATGCTTGCCCAATGGACGGGGCATACCCTGCCGAAAACTTCGCCGTGGCCATCTCAACCACGGTAAACGACGACCCTTCGGCATTCACCACGTTGCAAGAATGGACGATGGTCTATTCTGGATGGGACAAATACATGGTCAATCTTTCCGCTTATGCTGGGCAAGAGGTCTATATCGCTATCCGCCATTATAACTGTACTGACCAATTCGCCTTGTGCATTGATGATTTCTTTGTCGGCGGCAACGGCCTTTTCGTTTTGAATGGATGCGATATTGTGTTGGACGGCCAGACGGTGGCCACCAACCAGCATGGTAGCCGCTATTTGCTTAACACCAAAGGCTTCACCGATGGTTCCAACCACACAACCACGATTCGCGCCCATTACGAAGATGGCACGACGTTTGAGAACGAATATACATGGACTTACCGCACGCCCGACCATTTCCAAGACTCGCCCAACGGCCTTCACGCCGAAAGCGACGGTAACCAAGTGCAACTCTCTTGGACATTGCCTGAGATGAATGTGCCTTTCCCTGTGGAGGAACTCTATTACGACTTCTCCGACAGCACCTTGATGGACCTCACCCTTATCGATGCCAACAACGACGGACAGAATTTCCGTGTGTATCCTTACGGCGGTTATAATGGAGGCATCGGCTTGCGCTCATGGTCATGGATGGCCGGAATGGATGAACTCAACCCCGACAATTTCATCGTCACGCCACGATTGACTCCTACCGCCAATGGTCGCATCACCTTCATGGCTTGCGATGCCGACATGCCTGGCATTGCCCCTGATCCTGAACATTTTGGCGTGGCTGTATCTACTTCCACCAACAGCAATCCCAATGACTTCGTGATGGTGGCCGAGTGGAATAGCACGGGTACCTACACCGAATATTCTGCTGACCTTTCGGCCTATGCTGGACAGCAGATTTATGTCGCCATTCGCCACTTCAACACGACGGGCGAGACCTATTTCCTTTGCGTCGACAATATCCGATTGACGGGCATTGAGGCCGAAGTGACACGCAATGCCATCGGCGCTTTGGTCTATGCCAACGACGAATTGATTGCCACGCTCAACCATGGTGAGACATCGTTCACACACGACGTGAACCGCTATGTCACAGACTATTGCATCCGCGTCATCCAAGACGGCAGCCGCGAGTCGGGCGACTATTACGCACTCGCCGAGCCACAATGCGCCGAAGCCGAACTGAACTGCTTGGCCCCGAAGAACTTGGATGCCGAATGGGACGGACATAAGGTGACGCTCACTTGGGAACGCGAAATCTTCACCGACTTCGAGGACGACCCGCAAGGCTGGACCTTCATTGATGCCGATGGCGACGGCTTTGTCTTCGGCATCTATGCCGCAGGCGGTATGAACCCCGACGGCAGCGTAAACAACACGGGTACGAACGCCTCGCTGACTTCGTTCTCCTATAACAATGACGCTGGCGCACTCACGCCCGACAACTATGCCTTTATGCCCAAAATCAAGGTGCTGCCCAATGCTAAGATGACCTTCTTTGCCGCCGGCTTCGACCCCAACTATTCCGCCGAGCGTTTCGGTGTGGCTGTGGCCTCTGCCGATGGAACGGACATCACCACGTTGATGACTTGGACCAGCTCGCACCCCTATTCGCAATATGAAATCGACCTTTCGGCATACGCAGGCCAGGAGATTTACCTTGGCTTCCGCCATTGCTCAACGGTGGCCAACTACGCCCTCTGCATCGACAACATCACCGTCACCAATGCAGTGTGGTCGGGCACAACGAGCGAGACCTACGCCTATTACATCTATCGCTCCACCGATGGCAGCAACTACGAGATGATTGGCATGGCCGACGGCGACAGCGTGAGTTACGACGACAACGACATCACCTCGACCACCTTATACTATCAGGTGACCGACATCAACACGATTCCTGGAGGCAGCTGCGAATCGGAACCCGCCTTGGCCACAGATGGCATCCACAATTTCGTCGTGGTGGGCACGGATGGTTTGGAGGAAAACGAGGTTGGATTCAGCATCTATCCTAACCCGTCGAACGGTATCTTGTTTGTACAGACGTTGCGCGCAACGTCTCTACCAGCCCAAACCTATCGTATCACAAACCTAATGGGCCAAACCTTGATGATGGGTCAAATCACTGCTGAAACGCAACAAATCGATGTCGCCAACCTGCCCAATGGAATGTATTTCATTGACATTGATGGTTTTGTGCAAAAATTTGTTGTGGAATAAACCCTAAAATTGGTTTGTAGGGCTGCCACAATATGACAGCCCTAAATGTATTCAGAAAATTTTCCTATAAACGTGACATTCCGGCGTTTCCTGACGCTCGTCGAGGTAATCCTGATGGTAGTCCTCGGCAGGGTAGAAGGGCATGACTTGCCGAATTTGCGTGGCGGGATGATAGCCCATCTGCATCAGTTCGCCGAATACACGGATGGCCGTGTCGCGCTCCACGAGGTCGTTGAACCAAATGGCCGAAAGGTATTGCGTCCCGATGTCGATGCCTTGTCCGTCCGCCTGCTCGAAGTTGTGGATCTCGAAGAAATAACGCACCAAGGCTTCGTGTGAAACCTGCTCGGGGTCGTAGGTCACTTCGATGGTCTCCAAATGCCCCGTGGTGCCAGTCTTCACTTGTTTGTAACTCGGGTTTTCCATGTCGCCGCCCATGAATCCGACGACGGTCTTTGTCACGCCCTTGAGACGCTTGAAGTAATACTCTACGCCCCAAAAGCAACCTGCTGAGAAATATGCTTTTTTCATTTCTGTTTTTCCTTTTTCATTAGTGAGATTCCTTGGTGGATACTTTCCTCTCGCTGTTCCTGATTCATAGCAAAGCCAATATGGACTTGTCTTACAATTTGGTCTTTGTCAATGTAAAATTTAGATGGACTGCCAGTGAGGTTCATTCGTAAGGCATCCTGTTGATCGATGATGAATAGATTGTTGTAACTGCCTTGAAGACTCTTGGCATAATTAAGCGCTTCTTCAGGTGCTGAATCCTCAGTATCTTCAATGAGGCACAGAATGTCAATGCCAACAAGCTCATCCTTCATGTTGTCGATGGCTATTGGTAATTCTTTTTCAACCTCTTCCGCACCAAATCCACAATGCGTGTCGGTGAAAACGAGGATGGTTTCTCTTTTAAGCCATTTCTTGAGTTTGACGGTTTCCCCATCGAGGTCTTTCACGTTGAGGTCAGGAATTTCCTTTCCCATCGTATTGTTGTACCAATCCATATAAATCCTTTGGCTGAGCTCTTGGTCTTCCTTTTCGGTTAGACTGGTGATACCCTCGTAATACTT
>JAFWRA010000123.1 GCA_017508895.1 Bacteroidales bacterium | reverse complement strand
GCGTATGCTTCACTGCCATACAGACCCATCTCCTCGCAGCCGGAGGCGCAGTAGATGATGCTGTATTCGAACTCGTAGTGGGTCATGATTCTGGCGCTTTCCAGCACGCTGGCCACGCCAGTGGCGTTGTCGTCGGCGCCAGGAGCTGTGCCGCCGCCCATCATAGCCTCGTAGGAGAATGAATCGAAGTGGCAGCCACACACCACATAAGTGTCGGGATAGAGCGTACCACGCTGAATACCAATGACATTAGGTGCCGCTGCGCCGCTACCCATCCATGTATTGGCATTGAAAGGCTGCTGCTCGACCTCAAGCCCAAGGGCCTCCATACGACTGGCAATCCAATCGGAAGCGGCAAAGGCATTATCGGAGTTCCAAATGCGGCTGCCATAATCCTGCAAGTGCTGAACCGTGGCCTCAAGCGAGTCCATGTTGACTTGGTTCAACATCTCGCGGATACGGGGGTCTTCTTCCGTCACCACCGGGAAATCGCGGGTCAGCTTGGGCAGGCTGGCTTTCTTGTTGAAGATAGCCACGGCGCCATCGTTCTTGTAAGGCATCACCGCGCCTTTCACGATGACATAATTCTGGGTCGAAAACAACGCGTCAAATTGCTGCTGTTGGGCTTTAGGGCAATACACCAAAGTATAGCATCCATTGTCAGCGAAAGCATTTTTGTCAATCATCACCATATTTGCCTCAAAGCGTTCCGCAGTGGCAAAGACCTCAGAATCAGTGTAAAAGTGCACCGTTAGGTTCGGGTCAGAGAAGTGTTTTTCCAGTTCGGCGCGACCCGAATAGGAAAGCATCACGAAATTGCCGGCCATCGTGACTACAGACAAGGCCAGCGAAACCAAAGTAAAAAGTAGCTTTTTCATCATACTATTGTTTAATACATTTGAATTCAGTTTATATTTAGGTGCAAAGATACACAAAAAAATAATGAAAGATGGTTTATTTTTTCACCAAATTGCCAAGTATGAACAAAATCCTTTGTCGGTTTTTAAAACGTGACTTCTTCGATGCTATCCTTACTTATAGTAAATAGCATCCCCAAAAACCACCATTGATAGGGATTTTACAGTTTCCAGAATAGTCGTTGCTTTGCAGCAGATTTTTGTCATACTTTATTAGAATGAATTTTGAGTTAGTTTTACTGTGCGGGACAAAGCTATTTGTCTCGCACAATTTTTTGTATTTTTGCAAACAAATCTGAAAGTTCAATGGAGTAAAATATTATTCTATGTTCAAAGCATTGAAAATCATTTATTGTCTTTTTTTGTTGAGCCTGTCGCTCTCCGCTTTAGCCCAAATCAACCGCTCTGATGATTTCAAAAAGCGGTACACCTTGAAACAAGTGGTGGTGTTGAGCCGACACAACATCCGCTCACCCCTTTCGGGGAGACAATCGACGTTGCAGCGCATCACACCTCATGAATGGTATCACTGGTCGTCAGCACCTAGCGAACTGTCGTTGCGCGGTGGAGCGTTGGAAACGATAATGGGCCAGTATTTCCGCAAATGGCTCGTCAATGAGGGTCTGATGAAAGAGAACGAAATCCCCGAAGAGGGCGCCATGCGCTTCTATGCCAACTCCTTGCAACGAACTATTGCCACGGCACAATATTTCTCCTCGGGGATGCTACCTGTGGCCAATGTCCGCATCGAGCATCATTGCGAATTGGGTAGAATGGATTCCGTGTTCGCACCACAAATCACTGACAACAGCGAGACTTTCAAGGCCCTTGCCCTGCAACAGATTACAGCGATGGGTGGCGAAAAAGGCATGCTTGGCATTGGAGAGCGGATGGCGGGCAACTACAAAGTGTTGGAAAGGGTGCTTGACATGGAGCAAAGCCAAGCTTGTCGTGAAGGCGACACCTGCCATTTCCGCACCGACGACCTGCATGTGTATCTTGTCAAACATCGCGAGCCGGGCATGGGCGGGTCGTTGCGTCTTGCTTGTCAGGCCGCTGATGCGCTTGTCTTGCAATACTACGAAGAGCCTGATGCAGTGAAGGCTGCTTTTGGCGACACATTGCGTTGGGAAGATTGGGAAAGCATCTCGGCCATCAAGGACTGGTACAGCGACGTGTTGTTCACAACACCCGTGGTGGCACGTCAGGTGGCCCGACCGCTCTTGAGGACGATACTCCAAGAAATACAGTCAGAGGAGCGTCATTTCACCTTCCTCTGTGGCCACGATTCCAACATCAACAGCGTGCTGGCTGCTTTGGAAGCCGAAGACTACAGCCTGCCAAACACCATCGAAAAAAAGACACCCATTGGTTGCAAATTGGTCATCGAGAGATGGGAAGACGCAGAAGGCCTAGTTTTTGCAGAACTCAACCTCGTCTACCAAAGCACTGAACAACTACGAAATATGACCTTGTTGGATTTGGAAAACCCGCCTATGGTCTTTCCTATTCGACTCAAAGGCTTGAATGCCAATGCTGATGGGCTTTATCCGTTTGAGACGGTTTTGGGTAGGATAGCATCTGCTATTGAGTAACAATAATGTATTTTTGTAAATAATTTCAACCAAATAATGACATTGGAAACAATGATTTCATGGCTCAACGGACAGCAATAATCATCGGCGCAGGCATCTCGGGACTCACTACTGCCGTCTATCTGCAGCGTTCAGGCATTCAGACGCTTGTCTTGGAGAAAGCCGCTGGTCCCGGAGGAGTCTCAACCAGCTGGAAGCGCAAGGGCTACACCTTCGAGGGTGGCATCCACTGGCTCATCGGAGCCAAGAAGGAAATCCCTTTGCATCAGGTTTGGTTGGAAACCGGCGCATTGCAGGATAACAACCCCGTCTTTTTCAAAGATCCTATCTATACCTTGGTGGACGAAAAAGGTAGCATGCCGCTGTTTCGCGACTTACATGGGTTGGAAGTCACTGGCTTTAGGGACAAGCTTGCCTTGTGGCGTCTCCGTTTTCACTTGGCCTGTTTCAAGAATTTCCATCAGCCTATCAGTGATTTACGAGGCTTAAAGGTCCGAAACCCCAAGTCGTTTTCCGTTTGGGAATATGTCAAGATGCTGCCCGCTGTTCTCGTCACACCGTTTTTGATGGCTCAGTCGGCACGTGCATACGCTAGATGGTTCAAGAATCCTCGAATTAGGGCACTTTTGGCCGCCGTTGTGGAGCCTGACATCAATGCGTTGTCGTTCATCTACACCCTCGGCACCTTCAATGTGGGCGACAGCGGCTATCCCAAGGGCGGCTCGCTACGCATGGCACAAAACAT
Organism: Bacteroidales bacterium; assembly: GCA_017508895.1. The sequence continues at coordinate 1,321 of JAFWRA010000123.1, read as the reverse complement.
GGCTGACACATTCAAAAGTTGTGGTGGAGTAATCCGATACCAGACCCCTGCGGAGGAGATCTTCCTTGAAGGGAAACAGTGGTCGGTTCGTACCAAGGACGAGATGCTGACGGCAGATGTCGTAGTTGTTTCTGCGGATGCCCGAAGTGCCATCGACACACTTTTCAAAGAGCCGATACAAGATAGCTGGGCCAAAAAGATGCGGTCGGGGCTTCGGACGACTCAATGTATGTTTCTCGGTGTCGGAGTCAATACCGATTTGTCCTCATGGCCCCGGTCCATGCAGATTGTGTTGCCTCGTCCCTTGAAAGCTGCCGGGCGCACTTATCAAACGATTGTCGTGAACAACTATGTCACAGAGGAAGGCTATGCTCCCGAAGGGTGTAGCGTCATCACTTGTCTGCTTCACGGCCCCACATACGGTTATTGGAAAGCGGCCAAGGAAGACGGCAGCTATGCAGACAAGAAAAAAGAGGTGATGGCTGATTTCATAGAAGCCATCAGCGAGGTGATTCCCGAAATCAAGGAAACCGTGGCTGTGACCGACATGGTCACGCCGCTCACCTACGAGCGTTATTGCAGCACCTTCGAAGGCAGCTACATGACGGACTGGCCGCCCTTCCGACGCTTGTACCACGCGCCCGTCCGCTATCGTGAAGGCTTATATTTTACGGGTCAACGGACGGCCTATTCCGGCGGACTGCCCCCTGCAGCACAAAGTGGTCGCACCACAGCACAGACCGTTTGCAAGGACCTTGGAGTGGAGTTCGTCGGGGCATAATTCTGCATGGAAAAGTTGAAGCTCAATCACATTCCTCCAACCACTTTTCCAGTATCTTGCAGTATTTGTCGGTTTGTTCGACGAAGCAGGTGTGGCGTGCCCCTTTGAAGACTTCCCAACGGTTGTTGGGGATGTTCTCGTAGAGCGAGGCGGCCACCACGGGGGTGCAGATGTCGCGGGTGCCGCTGCAAATGAGGCAAGGCTGCGTGATTTGGTGCAGACGGTCGGTGTATTCGAAGTCGGCCAGATTGCCTAGGGGTTGGTATTCGTTGGGCCCCCATCCGTAGAGGTAGGCTTCATCGCCGGCGCGTTTCGGGCGACGGATACACTCGGGCGAGTTTTCGTCCACGCTGATGACATAACGCTCATAATAATGCTCGTTGGCGCGGAGGTAGTCGGGGGCGTCCCATTTCCCCGTGGCTTCGGCGTGGCGGATGGCCTCTTGGTCTTCTGCCGACATGTATTTGATGAGGCGGTGCTGCTCGCTGGCCCACAGCGAGCTGGAGGCATGGCCCGAAGAGAGGATGACCGACTTGATGC
>JAFWRA010000122.1 GCA_017508895.1 Bacteroidales bacterium | reverse complement strand
GTTGTCGTGCCACGAAGCGATGTTGTTCCAAAACCTACCTAATTCTTTGACGAAACCGGAATACTCGAAGTCGAAGCAAGAGATTTCATCGATGAAAACCACACAACGTTTCTTGCGTTTGTTTTTCTCGATAATGGTTCCCAGAGCCTCAAAAGCCTGTTTCCAATTCTTCGGTTCGGGGCCGTCGTAGCCATATTTGGTCAGGGCCGACAAGAAGGCATCCCTTTGGTCTTCACGGTTTCCTTCCAGCACGCCGCTGACAAAAAAGTCGAATTTGTCCTTGAAGAAATAACGAATAAGGGAAGTTTTGCCAACGCGACGCCTTCCATACAACGCGACGAATTCGCACTTTCCGCTTTGGTTGTAGGCCGACAGCTTCGCCAGTTCCGTATCACGTCCAATTATCTTATCCATAGTGTTCTAATGTTTTTGCAAAGGTAGTGTTTTTCTTGAAATGTTCCGCCAAACTTTGAATTTTTTGGCAAGTTTGGCGGAACATTTGATTCTTTTGTCTGACAAATCGATGTTTGCCAAACACTATTTTTCACTATAATTCACTACATTCCATTGTCGCCCAATGGAAAGCCCTTACTTTCGCGCCATGCAAGGCAAGAATGAGTATAGGACCAACGAGCAGTCCACGAAAAAACGGCGGATGTCTGATGCGGTAAGGAAAGAATTGCTATCTTTGCGGCATCGCTTCGGCGAAAGGACATCTTGCGAAGGACGTTTGACGACGCAGTTCCGACTGGTAAATTCTGGTAAAATTCTATCAAGGGACGAAAGGCGGCAAATGCCTACACCTTATTGTTATAGGGCGTGGACTGCTTTTCCTCATTTTTTGATACGGTTTACCAGAGCCATCCAGCGGAATGAGAAAGGTTGGGACGCGCTCTTTCTTTATGTCTTGGCTGCAGTGAAAGCAAAATGAAAGACAAATGAATATAACGAAGAAAAAATACCGACAACCTGAGCATTGGTCTGAAAAATGACTATATTTGCAGCGAGTTGGGGGAGCAATCCCGACTTGGCAAGGAAGGCATTCCTATAGTCCCAAACTATGAAATCGCCAATTTTAAGTTACGAGGGACGAGGACTAATGCTCACTTATTGTTTTTGTTGTCAATGTGGTGCTTGACACACCTGATTGAGATAAAAACGAGCGTGGGGTATTTGTTTCTTCAGTTCATTTCGTAACGGGTGTTTGGCGATACCTATAGTTTGATGGACTTGATGAATCGAGTCTCACGCTTTTCTTGTGCCATGACCAATATGTATAAAGCCAGCCTTGGTGGGACTTGCAGGCACAAAAAGAACATTATATGCTTTACAGAATTACAGTAAAAAACTCAAAACTCACCAGCGGCATCCGTGTGGAAAAAGGGATGTCCGTTGATGTGGTCACCAACAGCATGAGCAACCCCGTAACGACCAACGGCGGCCAAGCCGTGGTGGATGCCTTCATGCGGATTTATGGAATCGACATTAAAAAGGTTGGTGCTTTGAGCATGGCTTGGTTGGATGTGGAAAGGATTGGATAGAATAATACATTCATAATGTATCCTATGAAATAATGGCGTAGCCGACAGCCAATTTAAATGAAGGCATAATCAAAACAGTATTAATCATGAAAGACACAGATTATTCAAATGTAAACAGCAGTGAGTACTCAAAAGAGTATAGCGAATCTTCATTTTGGGACAAAGTGAAGAAATTTGCATCAAAAGCAGGTAGCAAGGTTATTTACACTGCCTTGAAACTTTACTACACCATGCAGTCGCCAGATACACCAGCATGGGCAAAGGCTGTAATCATTGGAGCTTTAGGGTATTTCATAGCTCCAATAGATGTTATTCCAGACCCTACACCAGTAGTAGGATTTGCGGATGATTTGGGAGTGTTGGCTGCTGCCGCTGCCAGTGTTGTGACAAACATTACTCCTGAGATTAAGGCCGAGGCTAAGAGGAAACTGAAGGAATGGTTCGGAGATTCAGAAATGGAAGATTTAGATTGATGGGCTTATTCTTTTGGGATCCCCGTTATGACTACGACAGAGGTGGCAATTGTTATGGATGTGTTGGGCGTGGGAGTTTCAACGACTTTGTTGAAAAACTACGAAGTTGTTGTTGGAAAGGATTATGTTGAAATGACAAACAAGAAAAAAAACAGAATAATTGATGTTTTGACAAAACTATAGCAGAAATGTTTAACTAAAATAGTGTATATCATTATGGAAAACAACGAAAACCTAAGTAAAAAACTTCAAGAAGAATTCGAAAAACTGCAACAAGAAATTCAGAAGCCGAACATCTTAATTGCTGGAGCTACTGGTGTTGGTAAGAGCAGTCTTATCAATATGGTGTTTGGTGAAGAAGTCGCCGTAATCGGAACAGGTAAACCTGTTACTCAGAAAATCGATGTATATGAGTGCGAGAAATCAGATGTGAGGATTTTTGACAGTAAAGGGTATGAAGTTGGAGAACAAGCCGACCATGAGTTTTTTGAATCCGTGATTGAGCTGGCCAAATCTTATAATGATCCAGATAAAACCATTCATTTGATATGGTATTGCATTGCTTGCAGCAATAACCGCGTCACAGACTACGATTTGAATGCAATCAACTCGTTTTTGACAGCCAGTCTACCCGTGGCAGTGGTGTTGACCAAAGCCGATTTGGCATCTGACGAAGAAGTAGAAAAACTGAAGCGGGTTTTGCCCGTCAAATGTCCTGTTTTTGAAACCTCAACACGCTTGGAGGAATATAACCATTTAACAGATTTGATTACTTGGTCTGTTGAACAACTGCCTGAGGCGCTGAGATTCGCATTTATTAAGAGCCAGCGCGTGAGTCTTGAAAAGAAATGGGAGATGGCGCATAAGTATATTCGACAGCACTGCATTGGCGCTTTTGCGGTCGGGTTCACACCGATACCAATGTCAGATGCTCCTATCCTGGTGGCCAATGAGATGGCCTTGCTCGCTCGTATTTTGCATTTGTATGATTTGGGGAATTTGACCGACACTTTGAAGACAATGGGCATGTCATCAATTATGGGTTCATTGTTGACGGCTGGTGGAAGGGCTGCCGTGGGTGCGTTGTTGAAGCTTATCCCTGGAGTTGGGACACTTGTCGGTGGTCTTATTAGTGGTGGAGTAGGCTCTGTTATTACAGCAGCGTTCGGCGAAGCCACATCAAGAGTCGCCTATGGCATCAGTAAGGCACAATTGGATGGCATCGATACTACAGAAATGATAAAGAATTTTGGTGGATCGGTCCTCGAGTTGGCAAAACAATATGCTAGTGAGAATAGAAACATTGATGATTATAAACTTTTAGAAGAATAAAAATATGGAAGACTTTAGATGCAATCTGCTCATTATGGGCAAGACTGGTACTGGAAAAAGTACATTGTTGAACTACATTTGTGGCAATCATTTAGCCAAAACGGGTACAGGAAAACCTGTTACCGAAGAAGGCCTTTTTGAATATTCGGTCATGATTAATGGCCAAGAAGTAAAGATTTTTGATTCTTGGGGTATTGAGGCTGGAAAGGTTGAACGATGGAAAACATTAATCGATAATGCTTTGAAAGAGCATGGTGTTCAAAAGTCGATGGAGGAATGGTTTCACTCCGTGATTTATTGCATACAAGCTGGTGGCGGACGTGTTGAGGATGTCGATTCTGAGATTATCAAGAGGTTCTTGCAAGAAGGCTATCATCTAACTATTGTTTTGACCAAGGCGGACCAAATTGATGAGGAGGATGAAGCCCAAATGAAGAAAACCATCCTGAAGGAGATTGAAGGTGCGGTAAAAGCCGAGAAAAGAGGACTGTTGAAAGTGATTTCAACCTGTGCTGAAGAAAAGAAAACAAGAAGCGGTGTTACCAAACCATTTGGAAAAGAAGATGTTCAGGAGGCCATTCTTTCTGGTTGGAGAGAAACTATCATTGATAGAATGCCTAAGCATGTTGTTGCAAGAATGTATGAAGAAATTGACGGGTGGGGAGAAGATATGAAAGGACGTATTGTATGTGAGGAGGAAATTTCTGGTCTTGAAGAGTATAATGAAGGTTTCTATGGAGCAATAAGTGATGAAGCAGAGGATTTTGTATCATGGTTGCAAAAAGAAAAATTACCAGAAGTATTGAAAGAGTCCATTGAAAGTTGCCATAAGGCAAATGCAGCATTTCAAAAGATTTTTGAATTAAAAGATATTGATTTAGGACCTCTGCCGAAATTTGATCCTGATTTTTGGGATAAAGCATGGATTTTTTTAAAGGGGGCGGTAAAAGGGGCTCTCGTTATTCCTTTTATTATTTCTTTGATTAAGGATGCAAGCTCCGATAGAAAAATGGAACAAAAAGCCAAGATGATGAACTTTGTTGATCGTCTATGCTCTAAGATGAAGGATGAATTTGCTAAACAAGAACCTGCAATAACAAAGACAATAGCTCAGTCATTAAGATAAGGAAGGGAAAAGATGAATTGCAACATATTAGTCATGGGGCTTACCGGTGTCGGCAAAAGCTCCTTAATCAACTATTTGGCCGATAAAGAACTGGCCGAAGCGGGATTTGCATCTGGCTCAGGTGGCTTGACTCGCGGCATACACACCTATCCGATGGTCATCAAAGGACAGAATTGTATGGTTTCGGATTCGGAAGGCTTGGAGGCAAGCCACTCCACCTTTTGGCAGCAAATGATGGATGATGAGCTACTGAAAGTAGACACGAGCAAACCTATATCCCAATGGTACCATATTGTGGTTTATTGCATCGGTGCCAATGGCGGAAGGGTTCAGGATATCGAAATTGAAATGCTGAAAAAACTGGACGAGGCCGGATACGGTGTGATTGTCGCTTTCACAAAAGCAGACTTGGCCTCAGAAGAAGATTTGCTGAATATGCGGGACGCCATAGAACAGTCTTTTGATGGGTATCAAGATTTCTATTATATCCCTGTTTGTTCCAAAAAAACACGAAGCAGCCAACTGGAAGGCAAGGAAGAACTGTCAGTGGCTATTTTAGACGCTTGGGGAAATTCTATGACCAACAGAATGCCGAATATGGTTTACGACCCTGTAATTGAGTCGTTCCCAAAATGGGTTGAGAATACTGTTGATTGGATTGGCAATCAAGAAATCGGCTTTGGAATATTCACACAAACCAAAGACGATGTTCTTAAGGCACTTAATTCAAAGGTCAGGAACAAAGTCAACTCTATGGCGGCTGCAATCAAAAAAAGAAAGGAAACTGCTTTTAGTGATGTCAGTCAGGTGTATTCGATGCTTAATATTGTACTCGACACGAAAGCTCTTTCCAGTATCGACCCAAAGTTTAACAACAAAATCGAGAAACTGGAATCAAACTTCGTATTTGACTCTAATTCTGAAAGAAATTCATGGTTGGCCATTGGCGGTGGTGGGCTGCTTTTAGCGGCTCCCTATTTAGCTCCATTTATAGGAGTTGGTGCTTTGATTTTGAATGCTTTGGACAGAGATAACCAAAGAGAAGAGATGGCCGATGCGTTTATTGATCAAGCACAAAAAATCTATAGGAATTTTTGCGAACAGAAATACGCATTGCGATGCTCCCTGGCCGCCATGCAGGGTTACATGTATGGATACAGAGAGCTTGGGCTTTGTTATTTAAAAGGTCGTGGTGCGGAACAAGACTATCAAAAATTCATTGATTGTATGAATGAAATCATCAATTTCCACAATGATAATCCAGAATATCAAGACAGCCTATCCGAGTATTATATTGGATACGCTTTTGCTATGAGTGATGATTCCAACAATGCGAATTACTGGTTCCAATTGTCAGCCGACCATGGCAATGAACGTGCAAAGATGATACTTAACGGTCGAGGTGTTGAATATGTTGAATCGTTGAATGATGCAGATTATGAAAAGCAATGGGAATGATTTAAGGACGTTTAATTTATTGTTATGATTCGAGGCAAAACCTCCTTCCGCTGCACCGACTGCCACAAAGTATTCATCGATGTGGATATTGAATGGGGTGCAACCGTTTTTTCAGTTCCGATGAAGTGCCCAAAATGTGGCGGCACACATACTTTGCCGCTATTCGCCCCAAAGTTAATGTATCGAGACATTTGGAAAAAGATGGACGAAAACAAATAATCCAATGCGCACCTCCACCCTCAACTTCACCCAGCCAGCCCGCCGTGTCCATACCGCCACGAAGAAGGCCGTCCAACAATGCGGCCAGTTCAAGCGCATCGAGTGTAATGACAAGACCTTCGTCATTACGGCAAGGCACGGGATGAGTCTGCTTTCGCTGGGCGAAAATGTCACCATCCATGTGGTGGCCACAAGCACACAGGAAACCGAGGTAAGGATAGAATCGGCCTCACGTATCTTCCTTAACTTCATCAACGGCGGTGCCAACAAGAAAAACGTCCAAACCCTCGAAGACTACATCCGAAACGAGGTGTATAAACTTTGCGGGGATGAGGAAATCAAACTAAACAAACAATAGACATGTACGGACAAAAAACCAACTACGGACAATATTGCCAAGCCAAGAAGATACTGCATTTGACGGCAACATGGGAAGAATCCCAAATCATACAAGAAGTCGTACGAAAACACGCCGTTTCTATAAAGACCGATGACGAAACGAGGGTGCGTTATTCGGGTAGAATGGGCGATGATTACAAAAGCTGTCCGATGGATTTGACTTATGGTGAACTGCCTTCCGACGAGGTGATGTTCCCCGAAAGAAACGCCTACAGTTTCTTTTCCACCGATTTTTCCCAGTATGACATGGTTATTGTTTGGCACAGTACCGATATAAGGTCGCTTATCTTTTTCTACTGCATGTGCCATAAGTTCATGCGATTGAGTGTACCGTTGTATGAGGTTGACATTCGTTTGGCGCGTGAGCTTGCTGCGGAACATGCCAAGAAAGCCTATAACTGGAATAATGAATACTATGTGGCCATTGAGCAGTTAGGCCCAAATTTTATGATAGATGCCCCTATGCAAGTGATTGAGATTACAAAGGAACGTATGCAGGAATATGATGGTTTGTGGAAGGCAATGACTGACAATCCGACGGGTCTAAGGGCTTTGAAGAACGGCAAGGTGGTCAGCGTTCCAAGTGATTATTACGACGAGTTGATTCTGTCACTGCTCCCTGAGGATGGCGGTTTCAAGCGATGTGGACTAGTTGTTGGTGAGTGTCTGAGCAACGTGGCCATTGAAGAAGACAGTATCGGGGACGAATTCTTTTTTGACAGGCTCATTCAGATGTCAAAAATGGGTAAGGTGGAATTGAAGTTGAAGGATGATTTCGACAACAAAGCCTACCGAACTACAGAGATATTCATGAATGGCTTTACGGATGAGGAGTTCGATAAAGGTTGGCTCGTTGATATTTGGCCTCCGATGCAAGCATTAATGGTGCGGCGGTTGTAATTTCTATTTCTTACTATAATTTACTACATTCCATGGCGCATTGGTGGCGGTGCGGTAATTTTGCGCCCGCTATCAAAAACAACAGCCATGAAAAACAAACACCCCTTCTGGACAAAACTCGACTGGCGTGGCCCTCGTCCGCTCACGCTCCGCGAACTTATCTTGAAAAGCAACTTCGATACCATGATGGAAATCATCATCGATTTTCACTCCAAAATGGCCAATCAAGGAGGGGCATTTCTGAAAGCCTGCTACTGCATCCCGGACATGAAGGTGAAGGCGCATAGCGAGGATTACATATTGGCAAAATATGACCCCGAATATAATGTGCCATCCATCGGCGTTCTGGAGGGAATGAATTGGCACGAGTGTTTAGGCTATCCCGTGAAGAGGGCCAAAGACCTGCATTGCACCGATACAAAATTGGCCGCCATTTGCCTTTGGCATCTTACTTTCTACGGTTTTACGCCAAAGGAGCAGAAAGAAGAAGCAGAACGCTATTTTGAGAGGGCGGAAAGGGAACGCCGCAACGACGAGATTTACTTGGCCGACGATTTGTATGACGATGATTACATCAAGGAAGCGGCTTGGAGTGGTAGGACGAGGATACAGGACGAGGTTTTGGAAAGGCTGTTCACTCCAGAAGAAATCGTCGAAATCAAGAGAATCCGCAAGGAAAAGCTGGATGAAGAAAACGCAAGGTATGATGCAGCGGAAGCGGAAGAAAGACAGCAGTTAGAGCAAGAAGCGGCCTTGAAATTGGAATTGAGGAAGAAGGCCGAGCAAGAGAAGCGGGAAAAATGGTATCGCAAACGCAGACAAAGCAGATGGAAGAATCGTAGAAAGAAACGGCGTTGATGATATGATTAACACGAATGCCCATGAATTATTCACGAATTGTTCAGAAATGATTTTTTGAAAAATTTGTGGCATATTCGTGGCAATTCTTGTTTTCTAAAAACAGACCTCTGCCGTTTTTCGGAAAATGTGTATTTTTGCAAACGGAAACCATTGAAAGGAGAAAGAATTATGGCAAAACCGATAGAAGCGACACCAGTGTTGGAAGGCTCGGATGCTCTCGCTTTTTTTGCTGAAATGGAAAAGAACGAGAAAGCGTCGGAAGAGGAAAGAAAGCGCGTAAAGGCTGATGCCAACTTTTTTCGAGCTATGTTTCATTATGATTTGACGCAACTGCTTTGATGGCAGGCCAACAAGAAAAACGTCCAAAGCCACGAAGACTACATCCGAAACGAGGTGTTCAAACTTCGCAGCGATGAGGAAATCAAGTTGCGGCGGTAAAAACCATCTTTTACTATAATCCACTATATTCCATGGCGCATTGCTGGTGGTGCTATATTTTCGCGACCGTTATCAAAAACAACGCACTATGGGATGCTTCATCTTTATTGATTATCTTATTGGACTGATTATCCTCATCAGGATTCATGCATCGTGGTGGGCTTGGCTCATCTATATCGTAAGTGTTTTGGTGTGGATCGTGATTGGGGTTTCACGCGAAAGTGAAAGTAACGAGAAAACAACTAGTAAACCCAAACAATAGTAACCTATAATTAAAACAACATGAAGAAAAGGAAATCAAAAGTGGCTGGGCTTTTCGGCACTGTCGGGATGGCATTAGCCTTTATCTGGATGTTGCCCGTGCTGGCTGTTGAGGGCCTCCAGGAGCATTTCGAGAAGAAAAGGAAAGCCAAACAACCCAAACTGGAACCTATCCAATTCGTTTGCTCCGAGTGTAGCGAAACCTTTGAGGCCGACAATGTCAAAAAGGAGGTGAGAAACCATGCATCTTCTGATGGCGATTACACCTATTCAGTCCCCCAGCCCTGCCCGAAATGCGGAGGAAAAAGGACGCGCCCGACCGAATCGGACAAGGCTTTTTACCAAAAGCTTTGGAATATGGAGGAGACGGCATCGTTCATTTCGCACCTCAGCATCAACTGGGGCTCTAACGACAGCCTCGTCGACAAAGGTCAGCAGGAATTTAAATGCACTCAATGTGGAGCCACGTTCTCCGCCATCGACATGAGGCCTCACCCTTATTCGGCCTTGTTTCCGTCGCGGTGTCCCCATTGCCAAAGCATCAGGACATTGCCCGTATCAGACGAGAAACGCGCCACTCGCTATGAAAGCATTTGGCTGCTGATGGAATTGGCCGAAAAGGAACGGAAGAAGGACAAAAAAGAAGTAATTTTGAAAAATTTGCGGCAAATTGGTGGTGATTCGTGTAGGAATACTTTCTTTCAACACGAATGTCCATAAATGATTCTTTACTCGCCCAGATAAGCATTCAGGAATCTTTCTGCCAGACTGTTAGGGCGGATGTTCTTACGTGCATCATCTGGCGTGAACCATTGATAGGAGTCGATCTCTTGGTTGGGTGAGAGTTCGCTATCGTCTTTCACATAGGCCGTGAAGTTGCACATCAGCGTGTTCGACGGCTCAAAGAAACTGGTGCGGTTGAACTTGATGCGGCTGACGGTCATGCCTGTCTCTTCCTTGATTTCACGACCGACGGCATGTTCCACTTGCTCGCCACGGTTCACATAGCCAGCCACAAGGACAAACCATGGCCTGCCATATTGCTTAATCAGTAAGATTTCCCCGGTCTGCTCGTTTATCACAATCATGCTCACTGCCACGTTATACATTGGGAAACGATATTGTTCACATTTGGGGCAATAAGGCACAATCCCTTCGCCTTCAAGTTCCTTTTCGATGAGTGATGTTCCGCACTCGAAGCAATGTTTCTGTATCATAGCAATCTCTTCAAATTGTTTTTATCTGCTTGTTTTCATATTCAAAATCCTCGCTGCTATCTCTTCCGGATGGTCAATCAGCAGTTGCCCATGATTCATTTTGGGAAAGACCTCGATGTGAGCGTCAGGGAAGAGCTTAAGCAAATGCTCTGCCTGAGGCTTGGCCACAAACGCTTCCTTTGTGCCGTACCAGAAGTAGATATGCGCTCCTTGGATGGATTCCAATTTGTTGGTATAAACATCCTTATATCCGTCACGTACCGCTTTACCCTTTCCGTATGGCCACACTTTCTTGCATTCGTCCAAAAGCACATCGAAATAGTGCGAATGGAAGACAAATTTCCAGAAGCCTGTCCAATGGTAGCAGGTCCATACATTTAGGCTCTGGTAGTATCGCAGCGGATCCACACTCCATTTGGGCAAAGGCAACAAAGGCGCTGCATCCATGATAGCGTGATCAATCACGATTTCGTTCCGTTCCATGATTCGGGACAGTATCTTTCCACCCAAAGAGAGTCCGTAGGCAACATCCAGGTGTCCATTCAAGTTTCCTCGAACATAGCTGATAATCTGTCCGGCTTGGTCGTTAACGGATGTAAAATGAGACACCTCGCCAATCAGAAATCCATCGATGCCAACGGCAACGATAAAATATTTGTCCTTCATCAGTTCAATAAGAGGCAGGAATATCTCGAAGGACACCCCCAGCCCAGGAATCAGCAGCAAGCTTGGATTCTCTTGCTTTCCGTATGTGTTGAATGTCATAGTGTTGATTATCTACACAGTCTATCAATTAAAATCTCATGTTGCGGAAAAGCGCGTAATAAGGTCTCCTTCTTCGCCAATTCGAAATTCCCAAATGTAAAAGCAGGTGCCACGGCGCAACCAACGAGAGAGAATCCCTTTCTACCATGCAATTCTGCCGCAAACCATTGCTCAGGCTCAATGACAACCTGCATCTTGTCATCAGCAGAAAGGTGATGCACGGTCAGATTTCCGTCGGGTGTGATGACAAAAATGTCGAGTGGTTCCCCTGCATGGTAATACCAAATCTCAATCATGTTGTGCAGACGATGGAAAGCCGAGAAATCCTCATCACAGAGCATATAATAGATGGTGGAAACCTGCTTTTCGCCACTTTCGTCGTTGCCATACACCTGACGATACCAGCCACCTTCGGGATGGGGTGAGAGGTTAAGTTTTTGGATATAATCTTTTGCGTCCATAATAGTATATGTGCTGCAAAATTACAAAAAATGAGCAGCCCAAACAACTATGTGTCGATTATGGGTTTTCGGGATTATTTCGTATTTTTGACCGCTGAAAACAAATTAACATGCCGTCGCCCTTCATCAAATACATTCAAAACGAGCAACATTACACTGAGGTCATATTAAGGGTGGCCACGGTGAAGCAGTCGTTATGGATGGTACGGCTGACATTAAAGACCTGTATGTGACAAAGGGTAATGATGCAGTTCCATTTCTTTCCACATTAGCCGAATTATTAAAGAAAGGTGTTGATGTGAGGTTGATTCATGCCAAAGAACCAGGAACGACGTTTTTTTTCAGTAATGTTTCAGTTGATGAAAATGAAAACCGCTGCAACTTCTTGATTTTATTTGAGCTGCAGCGGTTATTTTGTTGCCCAACCAGGATTCGAACCTAGACTAACTGATCCAGAGTCAGTTGTGCTGCCATTACACCATTGGGCATCGAAATCGGCTGCAAAAATACGCTTTTTTTGAATGCTGCAAGAAAAAACAAGGAAAATTTTCGGATTTTTTTTGAAGAATAACCCTTGCACACCGCAAAGGTTTCATTTTCAGTATTTATTGGACCTTGACCCCCAGTTGTACGACAACATGAAAGTGACAAACAATCTCTTGTTGCGTTCCGAATCCATGATGGAGATGCCTAATGGGAAGCATTCCGCCTTCACGTCGACATTGATGGATTGAGCCCGTGTGCGCGACTTGCCGACTTCGAAGCTGAGGCCTAACGAGGCATGTGCACCGGGGGAGAACTTGGTCTCGCCTAAGCCTCTGGTGAACGATGAGCGTCCCAAGACATCCACCCATTGGTCCTTGTTGTCGAAGGTCTGTTCGTCGAAGGTCTCCCAATATGAGCCGTCGCTGAGTTGTTTGTAGACGGTGACATAATAGTAATAAGGCTTAAGCAGCGCCAGCGATGCCCCAAATTCGTAGGTCCAGCGTGTCTCGATGCCGCCCCAATAAGGCTTGCCAAAGATGCGGCGGTCTTCACCATAGCCGAAACGCAGGACGTAGGCGTAGTTCAGTTTGCCGTAGACAAAGGGGCGCATATTATAGGTGGCCACGTTTAGGGTTTTGAGCTCTTTCAACGAGCGTAGCGAAACCACCTCGGCCTCCCAGTTTCTTGTCACGTGGATGCTCTTGATCCTGCCTATCTTAAAGCCTGCGCCAAACCCTCGGGTGTGGATGGCTAAATTGAAGGTGTTTTGGTGGTTGTAGACCAGCCTCTCTTCGATGGGCTTGTCGTCCTCGTCTTGAATGTCGATGTTTTGAGCCGACAATAAAAAAGGACACGCTCCAAAAAGCGTGAGCATGAGCAAACGCAACAAAGGTCGTCTGAGGGCAGTCATGGCCGTGCCTCCCAACACCTATTTTAATAACGCGTTTCTTTGATGTACTTTGACGATTCGCCGTAGGCCGGGCAGCTCTTGTTGGAGCCACATGAGGCCAAGAAAATACCTGAAACAAAGGCAATTAGCAGCGCAATGGCAAGTTTTCTCTTCATAGCTATGAAATTTGATTTGCAAAGTAACGCATTTTTTCCCGAATTATTACCATCTTTGCAGAGATTTTTCTGTGATGTGGAATGTTTCGACTCCCGAAGCCCACTGAACGACTGAACAACTGAATAACTGACAACTGAAAAAGATGGAAGTAAAAAAGCCCAATATCGACGAAAGCTGGTACCAAGTGCTGCGGCCACAGTTTGAGGCACCTTATTTTGCCGACCTGAAATCATTCTTGGTGAGCGAGAAACGCCAATATGCAGTATATCCTCCTGGCCCTTTGATCTTCAATGCCTTCAACCTCACGCCCTTCGACAAGGTGAAGGTGGTCATCTTAGGCCAGGATCCGTACCACGGCCCGGGACAGGCGCACGGCCTTTCATTCTCGGTGCCCGATGGCGTGCCTTTCCCGCCTAGCCTGCAGAACATCTTCAAGGAACTGCACGACGACCTCGGCGTGCCTATGGCGCGTTCGGGCAACCTCGAGAAATGGGCGAGGGAAGGGGTGCTGCTGCTCAATGCCTCGCTGACGGTGCGCGCCGGACAGGCCGCCTCGCATTCGCGCCACGGCTGGGAACAGTTCACCGATGCCGCCATCCGTGCCCTCTCGGAGCAACGCGAGCACCTCGTCTTCATCCTCTGGGGCAACTATGCCATCGCCAAACAGGCCTTGATTGACCCGTTCAAGCATCTGATACTGAAGTCGGTGCACCCGTCACCGCTCTCCGCCAGCCGTGGCTTCTTCGGGTGTCATCATTTCTCGCAAACGAATAATTACCTGATGCAACATGGCATCGAACCTATAGACTGGAGCCTATGAAACAGATAGTATTTGCCACCAACAATAAAAACAAACTGCGCGAGATGCGCGAAATCATGGAGGGCCTCTACGAGGTCCTGAGCCTTGAAGAGATTGGTTGCCATGAGGACATCATCGAAGATGCCGACACCATCGAAGGCAACGCCAAAATCAAGGCGGACTTTGTCACCAACAAGTTCCATGTGGACTGCTTTGCCGACGACACGGGCCTCGAAGTGGAGGCCTTGGGTGGTGCGCCGGGGGTCTATTCGGCACGTTATGCTGGTGAGCATTGCAGCTATCAGGACAATGTCGACAAGATGCTCGCCGCCATGAAGGGACAGACCAACCGCAAAGCCGCTTTCCGCACCTGTATTGCACTGAATCTCGACGGCAAATCCTATTACTTCGAAGGCCGTTGCGACGGACGCATCACCGAGGAACAACGCGGTACCGAAGGTTTCGGCTACGACCCCATCTTCCAGCCCGACGGCTACGACCAGACCTTCGCCGAGCTGGGCCACGAAGTGAAAAACGCCATCAGCCATCGAGGAAGAGCTACGCAGAAATTGATTGCGTTTTTGAAAGAATTAGGTTAAATCACTAATTGCAGCCATGTCATGCCAACCTTTCTGCCCATGTCATCCCTGCGTTAGCTTGAGGGGAGGCTGGGATCTGTGGGCAGAAAGGCCAGTAGGAATCTATGGCTGCGTCGTTATTTCCTTAATGGACTGCAATTTCAAAAGAAGGCATCCGGCATTCATAGTCAACCGGTCGGTAGTGCGCCGTGCGGCCTAAGCCGTACATTCGGATGACAACGTGCTGAGCCTGCGCCGTGAATGTTCGTCGTGAACGGGGTGCTGCCGGCTCCGGGCAACGGTCAATGATGGGGTTCGGTTCGCCCTACAAATGCGGATGCCTTGTGGTTCAGACCAGCTCGGTCTGGAAGTTGAGCGCTTGTATTTCCATGTCGAGTTGGCGCAGTTGGGCGGAGCATTCGTCCACCTTTTTGCCGATGGCTTTCACGTCGACCACGGTCACCGTCTTGATTTCGGAGCGCGAGTAGCGGTCTTGTCCCGCCGAGGCGGTCTCGAAGATGCTGCGCAGGTTGCCGACGCGCATGGTCAGCACGTCCTTGCGGGCCATGAGTTGGGTGAGGGTGACGCCATCGGCATTGGTGGTCTGCATGTTGGTGGCGTTGATGCGCCAGATGAGGCCTTCGAGCTGAGTAAGGCAGGCGTCGAGTTCCTTCATCAGTTCCGTGGGGTCTTCCAAAGGGGTGTCGCCCTCCTGCACCTTCACGTTGTTCTGTATGCGTTGTCCGAGCTGTTGGATGCGCTTCTGCAAGTCTTTCCTGATGCTTAATGCTTCTGCAAGTTTCATAGTGGATGGAATTTGGCGCAAAGATAGGCATTTTAATTGATAATTGACAATTGATAGCCATGTCATTATCTCACTTCGTGTCGATGAATCTTCGATTTCCTGCATTGGACTCAGTAGCCGTCTCATGCCAACGCGGGCTTGTGAGTGGGCGGGCATCTATGGCTGCGTCGAAATGCCTCTAAAAAAGGGGTACCTTTTTTTCTCAGGAGACCCATATCTCCCAAATACGAGATATGGGTCTGCAATATACGAGATATGGGTCTCTCAAGATTTTAAGGTACCTTGTTTTTGCTTTTTTTGTAATGTGGTGATTTTTTGGTGGTTGTTTATTGATGGTTTTTGTCAGATTCATTACGGGAAAACCTTGGTCCGGTGCTGCAGCCATACAAAGGCCGCTGCTACGACCCAGCAATGGGCAGCGGTGGCATGTTCGTCCAAAGTGCTGACTTCGTTCGCCATCATCAAGGCGACATCAAGAACCTGAGTATCTTCGGTCAGGAAATCAACGCCAACACCCGCAAGATGGCCATGATGAACCTCGCCATCCGTGGCATCGAGGCCGACCTGGGTGACCGCAATGCCGACACCTTCTTCGACGACCGCCACCCCACACTGAAAGCCGATTTCGTGATGGCCAATCCACCCTTCAACATGAGTGATTGGGGTGCCGATAAGCTCCAAGAGGATGTCCGTTGGAAATACGGCATCCCACCAGCGGGCAATGCCAACTTCGCCTGGCTGGAACACATGATCAGCCACCTGTCGCCTTCAGGCCGTATCGGCATGGTGCTGGCCAATGGCTCGCTGAGCAGCCAAAGTGGTGGCGAAGGCGAAATCCGTAAGAACATCTTGCAGGCCGACCTCGTGGAAGGTATCGTGGCCCTGCCAAGCCAATTGTTCTACAGCACTGGCATTCCCGTATGTCTGTGGTTCCTCAGCCGTCAGAAGACACAACCGGGCCAAGTCGTTTTCATCGATGCCCGCAATATGGGTACTATGGTGACCCGTAAGCTCCGTGAGCTTACCGACGATGACATCAACCGCATCGCCCAGACCTTCACTGACTACCGCAACGGCACCCTACAAGACGAAAAAGGCTACTGTGCCGTGAAGACACTCGAAGAGATAGGCGCTCAAGACTTCATCCTCACGCCTGGCCGTTATGTCGGCATCGCCGAGCAGGAAGAAGACGGCGAACCGTTCGAGGAGAAGATGCAACGTCTCACCACAGAATTAAGCGGCCTTTTTGCTGAGAGCCATCGATTAGAGGAGGAGATTCGTAAACAACTAGGGAATATTGGCTTTAATATTGATTGAGCTATGGACGAGATAGAAAAGAATAATCAAATTGTCGCGACAGCGTCGCAAGAATCTTTGATTCAGGACTTGCGCCAAATCATCGAGCAGGCACGTGGCCATGTGGCTGCTACAGCCAATTATGCCTTGACTATGATGTACTGGCATATCGGCGAACGTATCAATCGTGAAGTACTTGGAAATCATCGTGCTGATTATGGAAAGCAAATAGTGTCGGCAGTGTCGACACAATTGCAGACAGAGTATGGCAAGAAGGGGTTTGAAACTCGTAGTATTTGGAGGATGATGCAATTTGCCCAGCTTTTCCCTGATTACAAAATAGTGTCGGCGGTGTCGACACAAATTACATGGTCTCATGTGGTGGAAATACTACCTCTGAAAGATGAATTGCAGCGAGAGTTCTACCTCACCCTTGCAGCATCAGAAAGATGGTCTATTCGCCAGCTCCGCAAGGAAATAGATGGCATGCTCTATGAGCGCACCGCCATTGCCACAAAACCTGACGAACTTATTAAGAAAGAACTCTCCACTTTGCATGATGACAATGTGATGTTGCCTGATTTGGTCTTCAAGAGCCCATATTTCTTAGAGTTTACGGGTTTGAAGGGCATGTATAGCGAGAAGAGTCTCGAAGACTGTTTGGTGGCTCATTTGGAGCAGTTTATCATCGAGTTGGGCAATGGCTTCAGTTTCGTTGCCCGACAGAAAAGGATTTGAAATTTAGAATAGCTAGAATATCTAGAATATCTAGATTCTCTAGAAAACCAACAAAACAACACCTCCAAAAATCGAAACAATGGAAAATCAAAAAACTCCTCAAGCCCCCGCTGCCAAGATAGAGTCTGTTCTGCGGAAGCAGACGAACTGGAAGAACCTTTGGTTCTATCAAAAGACAGTGGTGCTTTACCAGATGACCTATACCTTTACGCGGCGGTTTCTGCCTGCCTATGGCGACAGAACCGTTGACCAAATGGTCCAGGCTGCACGGTCGGGCAAGCAGAACATCGTGGAGGGGTCGGCGGACGGGGTGACGTCGATGGAGCTGGAACTGAAGTTGCTCAACGTGGCGCGCTCCAGCATCCAGGAGCTATTGGAAGACTATGAAGACTACCTTCCCGCACACCACCTAACCAAGTGGACGCAGGGTCATCCACGCTTTGACAAGATGCTTAAGTATTGTCGCGCTCACAATCATATAAACGATTACGAGAAGTTTTTCGAGAAGTGGACGGACGAGGAGATGGCAAACATCGGCATCACACTCTGCCGAATGGTGGATAAGATGATGACGACCTATCAGCAGAAGAAAGACAAGGAGTTTGTCGCAGAGGGTGGCATCCGCGAGCGAATGACGGCTGCCCGTCTGGGATACCGCACCAACCAGCAAGAGACCATTGAGCAGCTCACACGGGAAGTGAATGTCCTTAAACAAGAGAATGCCATGCTGAAGAACAGAATAAAAGAACTGGGAGGAGAATAAAATGCAAAAAGAACCAAAAATAGCTACAATAATCGTGTAAATTCTCATTTATGGAAGAGTGGAAAGAATATAAGTTAAGTGAGATAGCCACCATGAAGAATGGGAAAAAACGTCCGCAAGGATCTGGCTTTTTTCCTGTTTATGGTGGTAATGGAATAATGGATAATACAGATAGTTTCAATTCGGAGAGAACCATTATAGTTGGTCGTGTTGGTGCATATTGTGGTTGTGTTTATAAATGTGATGGGAAATGTTGGGTCTCTGATAATGCCATTGCTGTTTATGCCAAAGATTTGGTTGACTTCTTTTTTCTCTATTATTTGATGACCACACTTGAGTTTCACCATCATCATATTGGCGGAGCTCAACCATTGATGACCCAAGACATCATCGGTGATTTTACTATTAAACTACCGTCTTTATCAGTTCAAAAAGAGATTGTTTCTATACTAAAAGCCATTGATGATAAAATCGAGTGCAATAGACAAATAAATGATAATTTAGAGCAGCAAGCCCAAGCCTTATTCAAGTCATGGTTTGTTGATTTTGAGCCTTTTATGGATGGCGAATTTGTGGAGAGTGAAATGGGTAAAACACCCAAGGATTTGTCGGTCAAGAGAGTTTCCGAAATACCACATACGATTGAAACAGGAAGACGGCCCAAAGGCGGTGTTGGAGAAATCTCATCTGGCGTGCCAAGTGTTGGTGCAGAGCATGTAAAAGGTCTGGGCAATTATGATTATTCTAAGACAAAATACATTACCGAAGAGTACGCCGCATCCCTGAAAACAGGTAAAGTCAACGGCTACGAATTGTTGATTTACAAGGACGGCGGAAAGCCTGGCTATTTTATTCCGAACTATTCCATTTTTGGCGAAGGCTATCCCTTCGAAGAATGTTTCTTGAATGAACATGTGTTCAAATTGGATTTTGGGGACAAAGGCTATAACGCTTTCTGCTACTTTTATTTTTGGACGGATTATGTCATGAATTATCTCAACGCCCAAGGAGGCAAAGCAGCCATCCCAGGCATTAACCGACAAGACATTGAGAACATACAAATCTATGCTCCTGAAAATGAGTTAGTGAAACGATTTGGAGATATAGTTTTGCCTTCGATTAGGCATATCCTATTCAATTGTAAAGAATCCCGCCGCCTTGCCCAGCTTCGCGACACGCTGCTGCCCCGCCTGATGTCGGGCGAACTGAAAGTTGAAGCTGGTTTTTAAGATTATAGGCGACGAAAACTGAAAGTACTATTTCGGATTTTCATAGAATTTCGGAAGTTGCACTTCGGATTTTATGGATTTTCCTTGCAAAATTGTCATCTTTGTTTTATCTTTGCAGCTAAATTGCGACAGATGATACTTGAGAGAATACTGAAACTCCGGGAAGTAGAGGACGATAGCCTGTTTTTGTGGGGCAGCCGTCAGACAGGAAAGAGTACGCTGCTAAAGACGCTCTTTCCGAAAGCCCGTTTTTATGATTTGCTGAAAACTGATGTACGTATGGCATTCCAGCTGCGTCCCGCTTTGCTGAGAGAGGAATGTGAGATGCTTGATGAGGGAACGTTGGTGATTGTCGACGAGATTCAGAAAGTCCCCGCACTGCTCGATGAGGTGCATTGGCTGATGGAGAATCGGGGATTACGATTTATCCTTAGCGGTTCCAGCGCCCGCAAATTGCGTAGGAGTGGGGCTAACCTGTTGGGGGGACGAGCATTGCGATGTGCGCTTTTCCCGCTAGTGAGTGCCGAGATACCCGACTTTGACCTTTCGCGCGCATTGAATAACGGAATGTTGCCACGTCATTACCTGGTGGCAGACCCCTCAAGGCGTATCCAATCGTATATAGGTGACTATTTGCAACAGGAGATTGTAGAAGAAGCCATCGTCCGCCAATTGGATGCCTTTACCCGTTTTCTGCAAGTGGCTGCGCTGAGCAATACTGAGATCGTGAATTTCACTAATATAGCTCAGGATTGCGGTGTGTCGGCTAAGACCGTGAAGGAGTATTTTACCATTCTCGAAGAAACCATGTTGGGTTTCTATCTGCCTGCATATACAAAGGTGGTGAAGCGCAAGCTCATACAGTCGCCCAAATTCTACTATTTCGACGTAGCCATCCCCAACCATCTCTTGCATCGCAGAACACTCCAGCCTGGCACCGACATCTACGGACATGCTTTGGAACATTTCGTCATCCAGGAACTGAGGGCTTTCCTCTCCTATACATTTGGCGAAGATAAGATGATGAACTATTGGCGTACGCAGGACAATAAGTATGAGGTTGATGCTTTGATTTGTGACGCCCTGACCAATCATGTGGAAGTGGCCATCGAAGTAAAATCGTCGGACCGCGTGGCTTCGAGTGACACCAAAGGGCTGAAAGCCTTCAGTGAAGAGCATCCTGACTCAAAACTCATCATACTGTCGATGGAAAATGAGCCAAGAATGTTGAATGGAATAGAGGTATGGCCAGTACCGCAATTTCTACAGAGACTATGGAGTAGAAGAATTTTGTAAACCTGTCTTGCCGAAAACAACTTTATGAGTACGAACCAATTATTGCGAACAGGAGGACTAACTATGTCAGACTACAACGAAGACCATTACGAGCAGACGCTCATCGAACTGTTCACCGAACGGTTGGAATACAACTACCTCAACGGCTACGATATTCAAGCCAACTATGAGGACAAGGACTATTATTGCCCGCTCTATCTCGAACGCCTGCGCGAGAAGCTGAAAGACATCAACCCTTCGCTTCCCAAGTCGGCCATCGATGAGGCAGAACGCAAGCTGCTCCACATCGAAGCCGGCAACATGGTGCAGAACAACGAGCTTTTCATGGACTACCTCCAGCATGGCGTGGAAGTCACCTTCCACAACGGCCATGAGCTGAAAAACGACATCGTGTATCTGGCAGACTATAAGAACGCCGCCAATAACGACTTCCTTCTGGTCAACCAGTGGACCTACATCGAGAAGTCGAAGAAACGCGCCGACCTCATCCTGTTCCTCAACGGCCTTCCCATTGTGCTGATGGAACTGAAGTCGCCCTCGCGCGAAGAGACCGATGCCAGCGCCGCCTATCGCCAGCTGAAGAACTACATGAAGGAAATCCCTACCATGTTCACTTATAACGTCTTCTGCGTGATGAGCGACATGGCCGAGTCAAAGGCAGGCACCATCACATCGAGCGAAGACCGCTATATGCAATGGAAGTCGAAGGACGGCGTGTACGAAAGCACTGAGGTCGTCGACTACGATGTTTTCTTTGAAGGCATGTTCCGTAAAGACCGCCTCATCGATATCATCAAGAACTTCGTTTGCTACTGTAAGGACGAAGGCAAAGACTATAAGATTCTGGCGGGCTACCACCAGTATTTCGCCGTCAACAAAGCCATCCAGCGCACGCGCAATGCCGTCACTGGTGACGGTAAGATTGGTGTGTTTTGGCACACACAGGGCAGCGGCAAGAGCCTTTCGATGGTGTTCTATTCCCACCTGCTCCAGTCGGCCGTATCACAGCCTACCATCGTGGTCATCACCGACCGCAACGACCTCGACAACCAACTTTATGGTCAGTTCGCCAAGTGCCAGGACTTCCTGCGTCAGAAGCCTGTGCAAGCCACCACAAGGGAACATCTGCGCGAGCTGCTGGAAGGACGCACGGCCAACGGTATCATTTTCACCACCATGCAAAAGTTCGAGGAATACGATGCGCCCCTGTCAACCCGCCGCAACATCATCGTGATGAGCGACGAAGCCCATCGTGGTCAATACGGCTTCGAAGAGAAGATAGACCCCGTCACGGGTAAGGTGAGTGTCGGCACCGCCCGCTTCATCCACGACTCGCTGCCTAATGCATCCTTCATCGGCTTCACGGGCACACCTGTGGCCCTCAAAGACCGCAACACCATCGAGGTCTTCGGTGACTGCATTGATGTTTACGACATGACCCAGAGCGTACTCGACCATGCCACCGTTCCAGTCTATTACGAGAGCCGCGTCATCAACCTGAAGCTCGACGAAGAAACATTGAAGCTCATCGATCAAGAATATGAACTTTTGGAGATGGAAGGTGCCGATGCCAGCCAAATTGAGAAGAGCAAGCGCGACCTGTCCCATCTCGAAGAGCTGTTGGGTGCCGATTCCACCATCGATTCGTTGGTTGGTGACATCCTCAGCCACTACGAGAACTACCGCGAGCAAGAGCTGACAGGCAAAGCCATGATTGTCGCCTATAGCCGACCCATAGCCATCAAGATATACAAGCGCCTGCTGCAACTGCGTCCCACTTGGACCGAGAAGGTCAAATGCGTCATGACCAGCAGCAACAACGACCCCGAGGAGTGGCGCGACATCATCGGCAACAAGCAGTACAAACAAGAGCTGGCTAAGAAGTTCAAAGACGACAACGGCCCAATGAAGATTGCCATCGTCGTCGATATGTGGCTCACGGGCTTCGACGTACCTAGCCTAGCCACCATGTATGTCTTCAAGCCGATGAGCGGCCACAACCTCATGCAGGCCATCGCTCGTGTCAATCGAGTTTTCAAAGGCAAGGAAGGTGGTCTGGTGGTCGATTACATCGGCATCGCGCAAGCCTTGAAACAGGCCATGAAATTCTACACCAGCAACGACCGCCAGAAGTTCGGCGACCCCAACATCAAGACCACCGCTCTGCAAAAGTTCCAGGAAGAATTGGAAATCTGCCGCGACCTTATGCATGGCTTCGACTACTCGAAGTTCAGGGATGCTTCCGACTTGAAGCGTGCCGAGCTTATCAAGGGCGGCACCAACTTCTTGTTGGCCATCGAGCGACAGGATAAGAAGAACGACTTCATGAAGCACGCCACCTTGTTGCATCAGTCCATCACCTTGTGCCGTAGCCTCCTGACCGACTCGCAACGATGGGAGAGTGCCTATTTCGAGACCGTCCGCGTGATGCTTATGCGTCTGAATGGCAAGGGAAAGATAACCAAGAAGGACATTGACGAGCGTGTCCGTGAGTTGATGAAGCAGAGCGTAAAGAGCGAAGGCGTCATCAACCTCTTCCAGAATGAAGGCAAGGAGTTCTCGCTCAGCGACCCAGCCTTCCTTGACGAGCTGTCCAAGATGAAGGAGAAGAATATCTCTATCCAGATTTTGGAAAGCCTGCTGAAGGAAAAGGTGAAAGCCTTCCAGCATAAAAACCTTGTGCAAAGCGAGAAATTCTCCGAGCTGTTAAACAATGCCTTGAGCAATTACCTGAAAGGCATGCTCACCAATGAAGAGGTCATTCAAGAGTTGCTGAAACTCGCCTCCCAAATCAAGGAAACCGAGCAACAAGGCAATGACCTTGGCCTCAACGATGAGGAAAAAGCCTTCTACGATGCCCTGTCGCGTCCGCAGGCCGTAAAGGATTTCTATGAGAACGACACCTTAGTTGAGATGACCAAGGAGTTGACTGAGGCATTACGCAAGAACCGCACCATAGACTGGCAGCACAAAGAGTCAGCCCGTGCTGGAATGCGCAAAATGGTCAAGCGGTTGTTGAAGAAATACAAGTACCCGCCCGAGGAAGCCGAAAGCGCCCTCGAAATTGTCCTGAAACAATGCGAGGAATGGACGGATGACGAAGAAATGGCCACCTTCGTTCCTATGCCGGTTCAATACTCGATTTCCGAAGGCAGCTATGATGTTTCGATGGCAGCTGAGTCCATCGTTTCAAGACAAAAGGACTGAAATAAATGCCCGCAGCCATAGATGCCTGCCAGCGCGCTTCTCCATGCTGGCATGACATGGCTGCTGGCTTCTACCATCGGCATGACAAGGCTGCTGGTGCCATGCAAGAGGATGACAAGGCTGCAATAAAAAAACAGCTCCGCAAGGATGATCATCCCAGCGGAGCTGATTTATAAAAGATTTGCGTTAGATTTGTTTCTTTAAATCCTCTCCCTCAGCATCTGCATTGCCTTTGGCAATCCGTCAGCGTTGCGGCCTCCGGCCACGCAGAGGGTCTTCTGTCCGCCGCCACCGCCTTGGATCTCCTTGGCCACCTCGCGGATGAGCTTGGTGGCATCCAAACCCTTGGCGTCGGCGAAGGCCTCGGGTAACAACAAGCAGAGCGAGGGTTTGCCTTCGGCAACGGAACCAAGGATAGCGATGGTGCTTTCGTTCATCTGCTTGAGCATCGTGGCGATGTTGCGCAGCTGGTCGCCACCACAAGGCAGGGTCTCCATGATGAGTTTGTAGCCTTCGTGGTCGAGGGCTTTCTCATGCAGCTTCTCGGCCATGGCTTGGGCTTTCTCTTGCATCAGATGCTCTACCTCTTTCTTTAAGGCGGAGTTCTGCTCGTTGAGCGAGGTGACGGCTTTCACCAGGTCGGGCGACTTGACGCACTCGCGCAAACGACCGATGAGGTCCAATTGTTCGTCGAGGTATTGCTCCACGGCCTCGCCGGTGATGGCTTCGATACGGCGGATGCCAGCGGCGATAGCGCCTTCACTGACAATCTTGAACATGCCGATGTTGCCTGTGGCGCTGGTGTGACAGCCACCGCAGAGCTCCATCGAATAGTCCTTGTCGAAGACCACCACGCGCACCTTGTCACCGTATTTCTCGCCAAACAAAGCCGTGGCGCCCATGGCTTTAGCTTCGTCAATCGGGATTTCGGCGTAGGTCACATTTGGGATGTTCTCGCGGATTTTCTGGTTGACGATCTTCTCCACCTTTTGGATCTCTTCAGGCGTCATCTTGGCAAAGTGGCTGAAGTCGAAGCGCAGACGCTGGTCGTCGACCAACGAGCCCTTTTGCTCGACATGGCTACCTAACACTTGTCTCAAGGCAGCGTGCATCAGGTGGGTGGCGCTGTGGTTGTTGGCGATGCGCTGACGACGTTCTGCATCGACGGTAGCGGTGAAAGCCACCTCGGGGTTCTGAGGCAGCTGCTCGGTGATATGGATGACAAGATTGTTTTCCTTGACGGTATTCACAATCTTGATGGTCTCGTTTTCTGAAGTCAGTGTGCCGGTGTCGCCCACCTCACCGCCCATCTCGGCATAAAACGGGGTCTTGTCAAGGACGATCTCGAAGTGGGTCTTTTTCTTGGCCACCACCTCGCGGAAACGTAGGATGTGGCTCTCGCAGCTCATGTCGGTGTAGCCGACAAACTCGGTGGGCTGCTCGCTCTCGTTCACCACCACCCAGTCGCCGTTGGCTTTCTCGGCGGCTTTGCGTGAGCGGTTTTTCTGCTCTTCGAGGTTGGCCTTGAAGCCTTCCATGTCGACGTTGATGCCCTTCTCGGAGGCCATCAGCTGGGTGAGGTCGATGGGGAATCCGAAGGTGTCGAACAGCTCGAAGGCGAAGTTGCCGTCGATGTCCTGGCCAGGATGTTGTTCCACGTAACCTTCAAAGCGCTTGATGCCTTGGGCCAAGGTGCGCAGGAACGAGGCCTCCTCTTCGCGAATGACCTTGCTCACCAGCTCTTGCTGTGCCTTAATCTCAGGGAAGTTGTGCTCCATCTGACTCACTAAGATGGGCAGCAGGTTGCAGACGAAAGGCTCATCGAAGCCTAAGAAGGTGAAGCCGTAACGCACGGCACGACGCAACACGCGGCGGATGACATAGCCGGCGCCGTTGTTGGAAGGCAGCTGCCCGTCGGCGATGGCGAAACTCACGGCACGAAGGTGATCGGCAATGACGCGCATGGCGACGTCGGTCTTCTCGGCCTTGCCGTATTCGATGCCCGACATCTTGGCGATGGCTTGGATGATGGGTTGGAACACGTCGGTGTCGTAGTTCGAGGTTTTGCCTTGCAGTACGCGTACGAGGCGCTCGAAGCCCATGCCCGTGTCGACGTGCTTGGCGGGGAGTTCTACCAGATGGCCGTCGGCCATGCGGTTGTATTGCATGAACACGAGGTTCCAGATTTCGATTACCTGTGGGTCGTCCTTGTTGACGAGGTCGCGACCGGCAATTTGTTTGCGAGCTTCATCGTCGCGCAGGTCGATGTGGATCTCGGAGCAGGGGCCGCAGGGACCGGTCTCGCCCATCTCCCAGAAGTTGTCTTTCTTGTTGCCGTAGATGATGCGGTCTTCGCTGACATGTTCTTTCCAAAAACCATAGGCTTCCATGTCGGCAGGCTGGCCGTCCTTTTCGTCGCCACCAAAGACGGTTACGTAGAGACGGTCTTTGTCGATTTTCACCACTTCGGTGAGGTACTCCCAAGCGTAGGCGATGGCTTCTTTCTTGAAGTAGTCGCCAAACGACCAGTTGCCTAACATCTCGAACATGGTGTGGTGGTAGGTATCGTGGCCTACTTCCTCCAGGTCGTTGTGCTTGCCCGACACGCGCAGGCATTTCTGCGTGTCGGCGGCACGCTTCCATTTGGCGGGTTGGTTGCCCAAGAAGATGTCCTTGAACTGGTTCATACCAGCGTTGGTGAACATCAAGGTCGGGTCGTTCTTGACGACGATGGGTGCCGACGGCACGATGGCGTGTTCCTTGGAACGGAAGAAGTCCAAGAAGCTATTTCTGATTTCGTATGCGTTCATTTATAGTGAGTTATGAATTATTGCTTCAAAAAATACTTCAAAAAAACGTGCAAATTTACGGTAAATATTCTATTTTTGCGCAATATTTTGACTTGAGTCGTTATTTATAACGTAATCAAACGGATAAATGGCCACACAGAAGCAATATAATAACAACCCGTTGACGCAAGACCTTGAGGTGATGAAGACCTCCAAATCAAGGGCGTTGTTACGTTTCGTTTTGGTGTTTCTCTCTTTTCTCGGTGTTGCTTTTTTGTTCGCGATTTTGCTGTTCACCTTTTTCAAGTCGCCGAAGGAGATGATGCAGGCGCGTGAGTTGGAGTATATGAAGCTGCAGTATGAAATCTTGAA
This sequence comes from Bacteroidales bacterium, assembly GCA_017508895.1. Next base: position 15,093 of record JAFWRA010000122.1, on the reverse strand, counting down.
CGACCGCTTGGACAACATGGAAGTGCTGATGACCGATATGGAAGAGCGGGATAACAATCTGTATCGTGTCATGTTTGAGGCCGACCCCATCCCGAGTTCAGTGCGCCGTTCTGGTTTTCTGGATGCCGACCGTTATGCCGACTTGTATGGCTATAAAAACTCCGGACTGATCGTGAACACGGCGAGGAAGTTGGATGTCATAGCCAGTCAGTTGTATAACCAGTCGGTTTCGTATGACACCTTGTTTGCCATGGCGCGCAACAAGTCCGACATGTTGGCGCATATCCCAGCCATATTCCCCGTGAAAGAAACCGAGGTCAAATACATCTCATCCTTTTTCGGCTATCGTCCCGACCCTATTTATAAGGTGGAGAAGTTCCATAGCGGGATTGACTTCTCTGCTGCCTTGGGTACGGATACCTACGCCACGGGTGATGGCGTGGTGGCTGACGTGGAACGCAACGAATGGGGTTATGGCAATCTGGTGGTTATTGACCACGGCTATGGCTACAAGACCCGGTATGCACATCTCCAGAAGGCAGCCGTCAGGAAGGGACAGAAGGTGAAACGGGGACAGAAGATAGGCACCATAGGGGATTCGGGAAAGACCACGGGCGTGCATCTGCATTATGAAGTACTGAAAAACGATGTCCAAGTGGATCCCATCAATTTCTTCTACAACGACCTTACCCCCGACGAATATGAGCTGATTTTGCAGCACTCAACCTTACCTACGCAAACGATGGACTGAGATTTGGGGAAGTTGGGAAGGAGGAATGATGAATGAGGAATGCAGAATTAAGAATGCAGAATGCAGAATGAAGAATCTTTGAATTTTGAATTTTAAATTTTGAATCTTTGAATCTTTGAATTTTAAATCATGGAAGAACTCAAGTCGAATGGGAAATACTACTACTCCATTGGTGAAGTGGCCGCGATGTTCAATGTGAACACCTCGATGATCCGCTATTGGGAAAAGGAGTTCGACGTGTTGCGTCCGCGCAAAAACAAGAAAGGCAACCGCCTCTTCACCCAACGCGACGTGCGGTATGTCCATGTCATCTACCAATTGCTCAAGGTGAAAGGTTACACCTTGGCCGGTGCCAAACTCGCCCTCAAGGAGCGCTTCAGCGACTACGAGGAACGCATCATCATGCTCGAGACCTTGGACAAGACCCGCAGCTTCCTCCTCGATTTGGATAAGGCTTTGGCAGAGAAACAGAAAAAGGCATGAAGCCTTATTCTTTCATTCCTTCAATTGTATATCCCGCCTTTTCAAGCAGTTTCAATACGCCTTTCTCGCCGCAGAGATGCCCTGCACCAACGACGAAAAGGGTCGGCTGTTCAGCCATCATGTCAGGCATCAGTTCCACCCAGTTGCGGTTGCGGTTGTTGATCAGGATGTCTTCGTCTTCTTCCGTTGTTCCACAATCAATCTTTGACTCCTGTTCCATGGCTTCCTCGATTAGCGTGAGGTCCTGCGAGAAATAGGCGGTCGTGATGAGATTCACCATCTCTTCGGTGTCCTCGAAGTGGTCGACCATGCACATCAGGTCGTTCACCTGCTTTTCCAATGGGGCTCCGAAAAGAACTCCCATTTGGAAATCGACAGTTTCGAAACCTTTGACGGCTTTGCCGTTTTGCAATGCAAGCATCTGGAAGTAGTTGTCAATCAATTCTATGGGGTTGAATGACTCAACTTTCTTCATGTGTGAGGAGAGGGAAAGGGTGGTGGAGAGGGCTGCAGGGGTCATCTTGTCGATTTGGGCGGCAAAAGCCTCATCGTTGAGGTTAGAGCCCATCACATCGAGCAACAGCTTGTTCAGCCTTTCGAGTTGTTCAGCGGTAAGCAATGACGACAGTGTGGTCCCTTCCGGAAGCATCTGTGATTGCATCAGTCGGGCGGCGTTCTCGGGCTTGAAGGCGTCCATCATGTCCAACTCGCCGCAAACTTGTTGTGTCCCCTCAATGGCCGTTTTCATGCCAGGGATACTGTCGGCAAACGAGGCGGGAGCCAGATGATAAGTGCCTACAATATAGCTGGGCGTTTCAAGGCCATTGCCAGAAATGCGGTAGAGGATTTGTGCATGTGAATAGGTGATGCTGGCGATGATAGCCGTTGCTATAAGTAAGAGTTTTCTCATGGTTATATGATTTAAATGTTGTTTATTCTTCAAACAAATTTCTCGCTTTCAGGTAGGTTCTCCACTTCTCAAGCACCATCGTCATGTCGTTGGGCAGTTCTGAGGTGAACATCATCTGCTTGCCTGTGGTGGGATGCACGAATCCCAATTCCTTGGCGTGCAAGGCGTGGCGTGGCATGATTTTGAAGCAGTTGTCGATGAATTGCTTGTACTTCGAGAAGGTGGTGCCTTTCAGGATAACATCGCCACCATAGAGGCTGTCGTTGAACAGCGGGTGTCCGATGAATTGCGAGTGGGCGCGTATTTGGTGGGTGCGACCTGTCTCCAAACGGTATTCGTTAAGGGTCACATAGCCAAAGCGTTCCAACACTTTCCAGTGGGTGATGGCTTCCTTGCCTTGCTCGCCGTTAGGATAGACGGCCATGCGGCGGCGGTCGTTTTGGCTGCGCCCGATGTTGCCCACAATGGTGCCTTCGTTCTCATCGAAATCGCCCCAAACCAAGGCGTTATAGCGGCGGTGGATAGAGTGGTCGAAGAATTGCTTGGCCAGGACAGCTTGGGCAGTCTCGTTTTTGGCTACAATCATCAGTCCGGTGGTGTCCTTGTCGATGCGATGGACGAGATAGCCGATGCGGTTTTCCACATTTTGATGCGTCTGCTCGAAGTGATAGGCCAAACCATGCAGCAAGGTGCCAGTGAAGTTGCCGTGGGCAGGGTGAACCACCAAACCCGCCTGCTTGTTGATGACGATAATGTCGTCGTCTTCGTAAACGATGTTCAGCGGGATAGGCTCCGGTTTGATGTCGGTCTCACGTGGTGGATAGCTGAACACGATGGAAATCACATCGTTGGGCTTTACCTTGTAGTTTGATTTGACCACCTTGTCGTTCACCAGGATGTTGCCTGCCTTGGCTGCGTTCTGTACGCGGTTGCGCGAGATGTTGCTGATGTGGGAAGTCAAGAAGGTGTCGATGCGCTCAGGCTGTTGGCCAGGGTCGACGGTCATGCGTATATGCTCGTAAAGCTCACTGCCTTCTTCGATTTCAGAAAGCATCTCATCCCCGCATTGGGTGGAATTTAGGCTTTCTGGACTCGACTCTTTGTCTAAAACTTCAATGCGTTCGTCGTTCATTTGCGGATGATGAATTTTTGGGTGATGACTTGGCCTTCTTCGGTAATGACATTGAGGAAATACATTCCGTCATTGAGTTGGTCTACAGGGATCTCCGACCGATACTCGCTTTGATGGACTTTTCTGCCAGTGAGGTCGTAGATGCACACTTGGCCGCCCTTGAGGTTGCCTTCAATATGCAGCGTATTTTGTACCGGATTGGGATAGAGCTGCAAGGTTGAAGCCGCGTCTTGTTCTTGGAGGCCAATGAAATAGGAGGGGCCTACGACGGGTCGTATCATAATGGAACCGTGTTTGCTGCTGGGTTGCCACGAGCCGTTGGTGTTGATGAAGTTGTATTGGATATTGTCGATGGAGGTGTCGAAGCCGATGTTGATGAGGTCGTCGTTGTGTTGCTCGATGCCGATATAGAAAGCGCCGGCGAATGCTACGGTCTCGTCGAATTCATAGTAACTGAATCGGTAGATTTGTTCCTGCCATTGCGGACGTTGAGCACTGAGGCGATAGATTTCATCACCGGGCTTGCCATTCTCGTCTTTCCAGATGACGATGTCAAAATACTTGTTGTTGGCATCGTTGAGGGTGTGGTTGAACAGGAGTTGCACGCCTTGGATGGTGTCGTAGTCGGCAATGTCGAAGCGCACGGCAAAGCGACCACCGGCGGGGTGCACGCCGAAGCCCAACTCGGGAATACCGTCGTCGTAGGCGTAATAGTTGTACATGCCCACACGATAAGCCATGGAGTCAAGCAAGGGCGGAGTTGCCGTGGAGTCGTAGACGTAATGGCTGACATGGTAAGAAACCGAATCATACCACATGTTGAGCGCAAACAGCTCGCCGACATAAGGACAAGCAGGTGACTCACCGTATTCGGGGCATTGCAAGTAGCCATGTGTTCTGTAGGGTTGTATGGTGACAGGGTCCAAGGCGCGTGTATAGTGCTGACCGCCACCCACTTGCCGCACCGAGTAATAATAATGTGCTTCATGGTCGATGCCATCCAAGTTAGCGATGTCGATTTCAAGGCTTTCGTTCATGGCTGAATTGGGGTTGAGTCGATATTGGCGGTAAGGGATGGATTGGTAGCGATTGAAGAACGACGGCCTTTTGCCCGAAAAACTCAGCATGGGGTAATCGGTGTCGTAAACCGAACGGTTGATGTTCAGGTAAACGAAGTCGATGTTCCAGTTGTCCTCGTTGCTGCGGTTGGCGGGAAGAGAAGAATTCACAATGCTGGCGTAGTTGTAAAACCTGAAATAGAAGTCGTCGCGGAAGTATTTCGTGTCTTTGATGGGAATCATCACCTGCTTGAAGTATTGTCCGTTGTTCTCAATCATGAAGGTGTCGAGAGTCATCCCGGGCACACTCCAGATGTGGTACCAAGTGGTGTCGGTCACGGTGGTGAAGACCGAGTCGCAGGGCACGGCAATGCTACCTTGATCCTCCGAAGTCAGTGTGTCGGTGACGATGGAGAAAAGACTTTCCTGGCAGCCTACTGAGGCCCAAACGGTGTCGCCGGGGAACAAAGTGTCGATATGCATCTCTGCGAGTATGTCGGAGATGTTATAGTCTTGATAGTCAAGGAACAAAAACTCTTGGTGTTGGGTGGTAGTGCCAAATTGCAGTACAAGTGAATCTTGTGACTCGGGTGGATTGCCATTGCCTTGGGGTTGGTAATAGAAACTAAAATAGACGGAGTCGGCAGGGGTAAGGGCGCGTGGCTCTGGTTCCATGATGGAATCCAAACGGATGCGGACAGAGGTGAGGTATTCCGCCACAAAGGCATTGCTGATGGCAAAGTCATACACGCGACCGTTGGCATCGAGGACATCGAGGGTGACACCGTTGCGGTTGGGTGGACAGAGGGGGAAACCATCGTTGACCAATGCGGAGTTGTCGGTCCATTTCGTCGAGTCGGGATACAAGGTGGAATGGCTGAAATCGTCGAAAAAGGGCAAAAAACGGGCATCTGCAACTTCTCGTTTGACAGGCGCTTTTCTTGTTGAGCTATGGAAAGGGGTCACTGTTTCTTGCGCGTTGGCTTGGATGGCCCAAAGGCCGAGCATCATCAGTGCAAGAGGCTTAAAACACTTCTTCATTATCTTTTTCATAGTCAGTGGTCTCTATGGTTTCTTTAATTGTGTCTACAATAAATTTCTGAGGGACGTTGGTCAACGAATCCTCATGCAACAGCTCCTGCATCTCCTTCTTGAAATCCAAAGTGCGGCTTGAGTGATACGAGACATCGATAAAGGTGCCAGCTTCGACGGAACCCGAGCTGGGTCCGGGGCTCATTCGCCTGACACACATGTATTGGGTGCTGTCTTTGTCTTCCCAAGTTTCTTTGCCAAGGTTAAGGCCAGTCAGGTTGAGTATCCTTTTCGCTTCCATCGCAGGCTTGCCAATCAGGTTGGGCACTTTCACTTTGTCTTTGTTGTCGCCAATGCCTACCTGTAGTACGATTTTGCTGCCTTTTACCAGCTCAGTTCCCTCCTCAATCGGCTGATTCTGATAGAATTGCTCGATGACATTGTTCTTATAGGAATAGGGGACATAATCCAAATGGTCGACTTCCAAGCCATTCGAATCCAGTCTCCCGATAGCTTCACGTAAGGATATGTTTTTCAAGTTGGGCATAAGGGTCTTTTCGGGGGTCACGGCCACGATGATGGCGTAAACATTGCGTCCTTTTTTGATTTTTGAGCCGGGAAGCGGGTCTTGCTGGAAGATGGAACCTGGCTGCTGCCCCTTGGGATAAACGCTGTCGATAAGGATGAAATTGAAGTCTTTCGAGTACTCGTGCTTCACCTCCTGAAAGTCTTGCCCAACAAAATCAGGCATGGTGTAGACTTCATCGTGACGAGTGTATTTGTCTAATAACCTGAAAGTTAACCATAACAAAGCCCCGCATGTCAACAGTATGATGAGCAGGTTGATGTAAAATTTCTTTTCCCTGAGGAAGTGAAAGTATCCCATATTTGTTTATTTTAGCCGTGTTTTTACAACTCAATTTTGAGCAGTTTTATTGCTCAATACAATTAAACCGACAAAATTACAAAAAATATGAAAAACGTGGCAATAATTTGTGGCGGAGATTCTGGAGAGTTTGAAATTTCCGTCAAAAGTGCTCAGGTGGTGAAGCAAAACCTGAATCCGGAAAAATATAATTCGAAGATTATAGTAGTCTCGAAAAAAGGATGGTATGGGCTCTTGAAAGATGGCACCCGAGTGGACGTCGACAAGAATGACTTTTCCATCTCAGTGGGCGGACACAGGACGAAATTCGATGTGGCCTTCAACGCGGTGCATGGTGAGCCGGGTGAGAATGGGCCGCTTTCGGGTTATCTGGAGTTGCTGGGCATCCCTTGCACTTCCTCGCCTTTGACCACTTGCGCCCTCACGTTCCATAAAGACTTTTGCAAACGTGTGGTGGCCTCCTATGGTGTCAATGTGGCGCCTTCTGTTCTTATTAACGAAGGCGAGAAATATGATGGCGACGAGATCATCAAGAAGTTGGGGCTGCCGCTGTTCGTCAAGCCGACCTGCAACGGTTCAAGCGTGGGCGTGACCAAGGTGAAGACGGCGGAAGATCTTGCCCCGGCCATTTTTACGGCGAGGGCCGCTGGTCGTCAAATCATGTGCGAGAAGTTCGTCGATGGCCGTGAGTTTGGCTGCGGCGCCATGGAATACAAAGGCAAGATGATGGTGTTTCCGCTTACCGAGATATGCAGCAAGAACGAGTTCTTCGACTATGAGGCCAAATACACCGCGGGCAAATGCGACGAGATAACGCCTGCCCAAGTGGACGAGGACACTGAAATCGAAATCAAGGCGACCACGGCGATGTTGTATGAGAAGTTGGAATGCAAAGGCTTTGTCCGCATGGACTACATCGTCAGCGACGATGGTGTGTTTTTCATCGAGGCCAATATCGTTCCGGGCATGTCGGAAGCCAGCATCATCCCCAAGCAGGCACAATGCTTCGGCCTGACACTCAGTCAATTGTTTGAGATGGCGATAGAAAATGTGTTGTGATTTATTACTCACGCAGAATCCGCTGAATGATATGAAGCACAAAGCGACGCAATGATTACGTCCGGAAGGCTTCTGCGTGTTCTGCGAATTCTGCGTGAAAAAAATATTTCTGCGTGAAATGATTACACCGTGAGGATGTCTTTCGACTTCAGCTCGGTGAGGTCGTCGATCTTCTTGATGTATTTGTCGGTGAGTTTCTGGATTTCCTCTTGAAGGAGCTTCGACTCGTCTTCCGAAATCACGTCTTTCTCCAGTTTCTTGGCATCGTCGTTGGCGTTGCGGCGGATGCCACGGATGCCCACTTTGGCCTCTTCGGCGGCGTTCTTGGTGCGTTTCACCAGCTCTTTACGGCGTTCCTCGGTCAAAGCGGGGACGCTGATACGGAGGATTTCACCGTTGTTGATGGGGTTGAAGCCCAAGTTGGCGTTCAAGATGGCTTTGGCGATGTTGCCGAGTGCGCTCTTGTCGAAGGGTTGCACCACAATCATGCGGGCGTCGGTGCAGCCGATGTTGGCGGTCTGCTCGATGGGCACCGTCGTGCCGTAGTATTCAACCATAACGCCGTTCAGCATGGCTGGACTGGCTTTTCCTGCTCTAATGCCCTGAAATTCATGCTCCAAGTGCTTGATGGTGTTTTCCATGCTTTCAGTGGCCTCGTCTAATACAAATTGAGAATCTTCAGTCATATTTTTCAGATTTTGGGTGCAAAAGTAAAAATATTTCTTTTTCCAATCAAAAATCTTGCCGTTTTTCTCTAATGGAGTGGCTCGTACAAACCTTTCAAAACAGGATTCTTATGGGTATAGTAATAACTCATCTTGGTCATGGCCAAAGTGTCGCAATGCTGGTTCCAAAGGTAAGTTTTGATGGTCTTGCCTTGGGCGGGCAGCTCTTCGTTGAAGTTGATGGCGCTTGCGATGACGTTGTCACCTTTTGGGAATTTGCCGCTATAGGGTGAGAGGCCGTGCCATAACAGAAGGGAGTCGGTTTCGGTGTCGCGAATCTCGATGACCACGATGCAGTTGCGGAGACTGTCGGGGGCTTCCACCTTTGCCACGATGCCCAAAGCTTCAACATCGTTAGGCAAGGAGTCGCAATTGAGGTAATAGGGCAGACCCCATTCCCATCCTGGCATGGCAACAGTGTCGTCCGATAAGGTGTGAAGCAAATACTGGGCATCTTCTGTTGGGGTCTTGCTTAGCGTCAGGTAACGTGAGGTGAACCAGTCTTTCTGCTCGATGAGATAGGGGTAGTTGCCCACGGCAGCGGTTTCCCAGATAGGGCTGGCGTAGTCGGTCCAGCCAAAGCCGAGCATGGAGGCTCCCTTGTGTTCGCTGAGCCATTTGTTGAAGTCGCCCAATTCGGTATAACGGTTGAAGACAATGCGGTTTTCGACGTCGGTTTGCGCTTGGTAAAACTCAGCGGCTTCCCCGATTTCAGTGCGGGTGGCAAACTGAATCTTGTCGCCAAATTGTGCTTTGTCCTGCTGCATCTCGGCAGCAATCTGGTCGAAGCCTTGATGGTACATCAGGTCATAATGCCTGCGTGTCAAGACCAAAGAGGTAATGCCTACAAAAAGGATGGCACCCACCACCAAGGCCGTCTGCCATGACGAAAGCGTGCGACTTTGGAACAAGGAGAAGGCGACGATGATGACGAAAGGATAACTGAAAATCAGCGTGCTATGCTGAATGATAGGCTCGCGGAGCAAGGAATAGGCGAAAGCGATGGCGAAGATGATGACAAACCAAATCAAGCCAACCCAGCGTAAAGGATTCCTGCTCTTGTCGTGTTTGCCGAGAATGAGCGGCAATAGGATGATGATGCCTGTAGCAAACATGAACAGTTGCGAATAGTTCATGGTGTATTGGATGAAGTCGGTGAGGAAGGAGGCTTTGGGCGCACTCAACCAGCCGCCGATGCTGCCGCTAACAAAGAGTTGCTGGTAAAAGACGGGTAGGGTGGGAAGAAACAGCATGACCGCAATTATTCCGCTGAGCCAATACGCTTTGCGCCGCTCCTTGGGTAAGAAGAACAAGCCCGTGAGGAAAATCAGTCCAGCTTGGGCGATGGAGAAATACTGCATCAATGAGCAAGCCCATGCCGAAAGTGCGAAACCGATGTAATCCCTTGTCGTCGTTTTCGTCCCGAAAACGACCTTATGCCAGAACCACACCATCAGCAGAACAAAGAACAATCCCGCTGCATAAGGCCGCGCCAACTGACTATAGAACACCGTGAGCTGGCTGACGGCAAAGAAAGCCGCAGAGAACAGACCCACCTTGCGGTTGAACCACTGTCTTCCTATTAAATAAATAAGGTATACGGAACCGATGCCCATCAGCGCGAAAGGCAGTTTGATCCAAAACTCGCTCCAACCGAAGAGCTGCACCCAACCCCAAAGGAAAAGCTGCACCCCAATGGGATGGCTGTCGGGCATCACACCAAATTGGATGAAGTCATGGAAGTTGTCGAATCGGGTGCGAAGCAAGGCACTGAACTCGTCGTGCATGAAAGGCACTTGGCCGAGTTTCCAAAGCCTCAACAGGGCAGTAACAAGAATGATGACAACAATAAGAATGAGGTCGATGGTTTTGCTCGACGCATTATGGTTTTTCCGAAGATGATGGCTTCTTTTTTTCATTTCATTGGTAATAAGGAAGATATGCTCCAAAAAAGTAGCATTATGAACTGCAAATTTATACATTTATTCATTATTGTTGATTTTTTTGGGCCGTTGAATTTCATAAAATCCTATTTTTGCACGATGATTCGAATTAAAGAAGTTACCACAAGGAAAGAGCTGAAAGCTTTTGTCCATTTCCCCAATCAACTCTATAAGGGCAATTCTTTCTATGTGCCTCAGATTGAGTCGATGGATTGTGACACGTTGAGCCCTGAGAAGAATCATGCTTTTGAGGTTTGCGAGGCCAAGTATTGGCTGGCATACGATGAAAAAGACAAAGTGGTCGGTCGCGTGGCAGGCATCATCAATCGTCGGTACAACGAGAAGACGGGGGAAAAGATATGTCGCTTTGGCTGGATTGACTTTGTTGACAACCAGGAGGTTTCAAAGGCATTGATGCAGGCTGTCGAGAACTATGCTCGGGAGAAAGGCATGGATACCATCAGTGGCCCAATGGGTTTCCTTGAGTTTGACGCGGCGGGTGTCCTTGTGGAAGGCTTCGACCAACTCCCTACTGCTTACGGAAAATACAACGCTCCTTATTACGAATCCCACCTCTTGCGTCTGGGTTACGTGAAGGATGTAGATTTTGTGGAATATCGTATTATGGTTCCAGAGGTCATCCCCGAGCGCTATGCACGTATGGCTCAGTTGGTTTCGGTCAAAAACGATTTGCATGAAGCACCTATCAGCAACCGTTCCGAGTTGACGCCATACCTCGACAGCGTGTTCAAATGTCTCAATTCGGCTTATTCCAAACTGCATGGATTCAGCGAACTCACCCCTGGCCAGTGTGAGGACTTGAAGAAACAGTTTGTCACCAACATCAATGTCGACTATCTTTCCATCGTGCTCGACGCGGATGAAAAGGTAATCGGATTTGGGGTGGCGTTGCCATCGTTGGCAGTAGCCATGCAGAAGGCTAAGGGTTCGCTTTTCCCGTTTGGTTGGCTGCACATGTTGAGGGCGTTGAAGAAGAACGACACCATCGACTTGCTGCTCATCGCCATCGACGAGAAATACAAAAACAAGGGCGTGAATGCCATGATTTTCCATAAATTTGCCCAAGGCATTACCAAAAACGGTGTCAAATACATTGAGTCGACACGTGAGTTGGAGGACAACACCAGTGTGCAAAACCTTTGGCATTATCTTGAACACACCTTGACCAAGAGGGCAAGGACTTATTTGAAAAAACTAAACTAAAGCCATGAAAACTCATCTTTTGAAGAAATCGTGTGCCCGCTACAGAGCTCCCCAAGAAGCTCAAGCGAAAGGCATATACCCATATTATAAACCCATCGAATCTGAACAAAGCACAGTGGTGAAAATCAAGGGTAGGGATGTGCTGATGTTTGGTTCCAACAGCTATCTGGGTCTGGCCAATGACCCTCGTTTGAAAGAAGCGGCCATTGAGGCAGTCAGGAAATATGGTACAAGTTGCTCTGGCTCAAGATTTTTGAATGGCACCCTTGACATCCATGTGGCCTTGGAAGAGAAACTGGCCAAATTGGTGGGTAAGGAAGCCGCTGTGTGTTTCAGCACAGGATTCCAAGTCAACTTGGGTGTGGTCTCGGCGTTGTGCGGACGCAACGATTACTTGCTTTTGGACAGCCTCGACCACGCTTCCATCATCGAGGGCAGCCGTCTTTCGTTCGGCAAGGTGTGGAAGTTCAACCACAACGATATGGATAACCTCGAGGCCAAATTGAAGCTTTGTAGCCCCGATGCAGTCAAACTGATTGTGGCCGACGGCGTGTTTTCCATGGAAGGCGATATCGTGCCGCTGCCGAGAATGGTGGAATTGGCCGAGCAATACAACGCTGACATCATGATTGACGATGCCCACGCTTTAGGTGTGCTTGGCCATCAGGGCCGTGGCACTGCCGACCATTTCGGGCTGACCGACAAGGTGGACCTCATCATGGGCACCTTCTCCAAGTCCTTTGGCTCTTTGGGTGGTTTCATCGCTGCCGACTTCGATATCATCAATTACTTGAAACACAATGCCCGATCACTGATCTTCAGCGCCAGTATGCCACCAGCGAATGTGGCCTCGGTGAGCCGTGCCATCGATATCATGATAGATGAACCCGAAAGGATTCAACACCTTTGGGATTTGAGCAATTATGCCCGTAAGCAGTTCATAGAGAGAGGCTTTGACACGGGTCGCAGCGAAACACCCATCATTCCTTTGTTTGTGCGCAATTCGGAGAAGGCTTTCTGGCTGTGCAACAGACTGCTGGAGGATGGTGTTTTTGTCACGCCCGTCATTGCACCTGCCGTCCCCGAAGAGGATGTGTTGATCCGTTTCGCTTTGATGGCAACCCACACCTTTGAACAGGTGGATGAGGCTATCGACAAAATCACCAAAGCCTTTAAGGACGCTGGAGTGATATGATTGTTTTCATTACTGGAGTTTCATCAGGTTTCGGCCTCGAAACGGCTCGGCTGCTTGCACAAGAAGGCCATACTGTTTATGGTACCGTGCGTCGTGAGGTGGAGCCTCTGCCTCAAGTGCACTATCTCCATGTTGATGTCCGTGACCGTGACGCAGTGACGAATGCCGTCGCACAAGTCATTGAAAAAGAGGGTAGGATTGATGTTCTGGTCAACAATGCAGGCATGGGCATCGGCGGGCCGTTGGAGTTTGCCACCGAAGAGGAAATCCGATTGCAGATGGACACCAACTTCATGGGTTTGGTACATTGCGTGGATGCCGTGTTGCCTCACATGCGCCGTCAGGGTGGGGGCAAAATCATCGCATTGAGTTCCATCGGAGGCCTGATGGGACTGCCTTTCCAAGGTTTTTATTCGGCCAGTAAGTTTGCCATCGAAGGCTATTGTGAAGCCTTGCGTTTGGAGACCCAACAACAAGGTGTCAAGGTGGTGGTCCTTCGTCCTGGCGATTTTTCCACAGGCTTCACTGGGAGTAGAAAGAAAGTGGCCGATGAGGCTGCGCTTCAGGCCTATCCTTTGTATCGCGAAGCCATCGAGAAGGTGGAACATGATGAAAATGGCGGCCTTAAGCCTGTCGTCTTAGCTCAAAAAATCAACAGAATCATCAACATGCAACATCCCCGCAACGGCTATGTTGTCGCCTCCTTCGAGCAGAAACTTTCCGTATGGATAAAACGAATCCTGCCCGCCAAATGGTTCGACAGAATTCTGGGGAGTTATTACAAGCTATAGTTTATTTCGTCACCAGCGTTCCGATGTTCTCGCCGCGCAAGACCTTCATCAGGTTGCCGCGGGTGTTCATGTCGAAGACGTACATCGGCATGTCGTTTTCCTTGCACATGGTGAAGGCGGTCATGTCCATCACCTTCAGGTTGCGCTGATAGGCCTCGTCGTAGGTGATGTGTTCGAACTTGGTGGCCGTCGGGTCTTTCTCAGGGTCGGCGGTGTAGATGCCGTCCACGCGGGTGCCTTTCAGGATGATGTCGGCCTTGATTTCGACGGCGCGTAATGCGGAACCTGTGTCGGTGGTGAAGAAGGGGTTGCCTGTGCCGGCACCCATCACCACGATGTGGCCTTCCTCAAGCAGGCGGATGGCCTTGGCACTGCTCATGGTATCGGCGATGCGGTCGATGTAAAGTCCTGCAAGCAGGGTGGCTTTTTGTCCTTTGCTCTGCAAAGTGGATTGCATGGCCATCGAGTTGATGACGGTGGCGAGCATGCCCATATAGTCGCCTTGGATGCGGTCCATGCCTTTCGAGGCACCTTGCAGGCCGCGATAGATGTTGCCGCCGCCGATGACGATGCCTATTTGCACGCCAGCTTTTGCTGCTTCAATGATTTCATCGGCATAGTCGTTCAGTCTTTGCGGATCGATGCCGTATTGCTGGCTGCCCATCAGGGCTTCGCCACTGAGTTTTAGGAGTACGCGATTGTATTTCATGATTTTAGATTTAAAATTCAAGATTTAATATTTAAAATATAAGATTAAAATTTATGGATTTGGGATTTAGAATTTGAGGATTCTTGTGGTGGTTCCTTGGGTTGACTTGATGAAATATACGCCATTGGCCAGGAATGAGACGTCAATCGTGTTGCTTCCCACGTTGATTTGGATTGTCATCAGTGGCTGACCAATCGTATTATATAAGGTGAGGGTGCCTTGAACACCGCTTTCAATTGTCAGTGTGGAAGTGACATGGGTTGGATAAACGTTGAAGCGTGTTTGTTCTTGTTCGCCAATGCCAACGGTGGTTTCCACCACAATCGGGCCTGCTTGCACCGATTCCCCTTGAGGATAGACCGCTGAGATGGTATAACGGTGGCTGCCCGTTGGCAGATCATAGTCCTCGTAACTCATCTCGGTGACGGTGGCCACGAGGGCATCGTCGCGGTAGAGTTTGTAGGCATTTGGTTCACCCTCGATGGGGAGGTTCCAAGTGAGTTTGACGTTGTCGTTGCCAAAGACTTCAGCGGCAAAATCAGTGGGTGGATAGAGGATAACTGCCTCAGCGTATTTCATGCAAGAGGCAAAGCCCTGCAAACCGTCGTCGGAATAGGCCACATAGAGGGCTCCGTCGATGGCAGTAATGCATGGGTCGTCCATGGAACCTTCTGAGACGAGGCTTGGCCCAATGTAACTCCATTCCTCCTCATATTGCAGCACACTTAAGTAGTTCGACTGCCCTTCGTTGACGAAAGCCACGGTGAACTTGCCTTCGTTGAAGCAAGCGCTGAGTTCAGATACGGCGCCTTCCGCGAGGTTGTCGCCAAGACTTTCAAAATCACTGCCGTTGAAACGGACGGCTCGAAGTTGATAAGAAGGATAGGCACAATACGCAAGATAAGGCATGTCGTTTTCGTCAAGTGCCATGCTTTGGTAGAAATAGAGGTTGTCGATGCCGCTCCCCACAGCAACCCATTCTCCGTTTTCGAATTTTCTGACTTTCAGGGTATTGCTGGTCATATAATCAGCGTAACTGATGTATGGCGTGTTGTTGCTGTCGAAGACCAATTCTTGATGGCAGGCGTATTCCGCGTCTGGAACATAAATGCCCGTACCGCTCACAGGCACCCAGCTGCCGTTCTCCAATTTGAACACGACCCCCTTGTAGCCTTGCGAGACATCACGAGCAACG
>JAFWRA010000121.1 GCA_017508895.1 Bacteroidales bacterium | reverse complement strand
GATGCGGGCTTGCCCACTTCATAGTCGTCGGGCAGCACCATGATGCCGTCGTGCGAGGTGCCGAGTTGCAGCTCGTCCTCGGCGCAAATCATGCCTTCCGAGACTTCGCCACGGATCTTGCCTTTCTTGATGGTGATATGTTCGTCGCCAATCCAAAGCTCGGTGTTGATGGTGGCTACGAGCACCTTCTGACCAGCCGCTACATTGGGTGCGCCGCACACGATGTGCAAGGGCTCTTCGCCGCCGACGTCGACGGTGGTGATATGCAGGTGGTCGGAGTTGGGGTGGTCGATGCAGGTGAGCACTTTACCCACGACGACTCCTTTCAAGGCGCCCTTCACCGACTCAAAACGTTCGAGGTCTTCCACTTCGAGGCCCGTGGAGGTGAGCAGTTCGCTGACTTTCTCGGCCGGATAATCGCAGTTGACGTATTGTTTCAACCAGTTGTAGGAGATTTTCATTTTATTGTATTTATTTAATTTTCAATTTATTTCATTGTCGCAAACTGCGTCCCGCAGTTTGAAAATGGAACTACGGAAGTAGTTCCCGACCATGAAGCCGCAAAGATACGAAAAACTGACAAAATGGCACGAAGATTTCTTCTTCAAAAATTGCGAAACCTCAAAAAAGTGTGTTTTTTGTGTTGCAATAACCTCAAAAACGTGTAATTTTGCACAGAAATTAAAGTCAAAAACGTGAAAAATAGGCTGTTTTTTAACCTCAAAAACGTGAAATTACTATTATGAAACGAAAGATATACAACAAGTTACTTGAATGGAAGGAAGTGAGCAAAGGAACGAGTGCATTGATGGTGGAAGGAGCGCGGCGTATAGGTAAGAGTTTTATTGTTGAGGAATTTGCCCGAAATGAGTATGACGATTACTTGCTCATTAATTTTCGTCTTGCGCCAAGGGATGTAAAAGAGTGGTTTGACTTGTATTTGGAAGACCTCGACAAATTGCTGTTGAATCTCCAATTGCATTACAACAAGCAGCTGAAACCTCGTCGGTCGGTCGTCATTTTCGATGAGGTGCAGGATTGCCCTCGCGCTCGAGAAGCCATTAAGTTCCTTGTGGCCGATGGACGGTTTGATTATATGGAGACGGGTTCGCTGATTAGCATCAAAAAGAACGTGAAAGACATTGTAATACCATCGGAAGAAGAAACGGTAGACATGTTCCCGATGGATTTTGAGGAGTTCTTGTGGGCCATGGGAAACGAGACCTTGATGCCTTATATTGAGGATTGCTATGCGAAACGCCAGCCGCTTGGTCAGGCGTTGCATCGGAAGGCGATGGATTTGTTTCGGCTTTACATGGTGGTCGGGGGGATGCCTCAAGCCGTGTTGAGATACATCGAGACTCAGGACTTTCGTAAGGTAGAAGCCGTCAAAAGGCAAATCTTGACGCTCTATCGGAATGATATTCACAAATATGCCGATAACGCTGAAAACAAGGTGACAGCCATTTTCGACGAGATTCCCGGACAGTTGCAAAAGCACGAGAAAAAGTTTCGGCTTTCGGCTCTTGGTACGGACGCCCGTATGCGCGATTACGATGATGCATTTTTCTGGCTCAGCGACGCTCGCATCGTCAATTGCTGCTACAACGCAACCGAACCGAGCCTTGGCTTGCGCCTGAACGAGAGCCGAACCACGCTGAAATGCTATATGGGCGACACGGGGCTGCTTGTCAGCCATGCTTTCAATGAAAGGGGACAAGTGCCAGTTGAAATCTACCAGAAGATGATGCTGGGCAAGTTGGAAACCAACGAAGGGATGTTGGTGGAAAACGTTGTGGCGCAAATGCTTGTTGCGGCAGGGCACAAGTTGTTTTTCTACAGCAAGTCGAACAACAAAGATGCCGAGGATCGCATGGAGATTGACTTTTTGGTACGGAAATCGAAGATTACCAATCGCCACAACATTTCGCCTATAGAAGTGAAAAGCGGTGACAGATATTCGCTTACCTCGTTGGAGAAGTGCATCAGGAAATACGGACCTTATCTCTCAACGCCATTCGTGCTGCATGACGGCGACGTGAAAGTGGGAACCGACATTGTTTATTTGCCTTTGTATATGGCGGCGGTGTTGTAGGATGCAGTTTTTTTGCCGGTTTTTACAAGCAGCAACGATTGATACAAGCTCCGTAACCCTAGTTTTTTGGCCGTTACGGAGCATGTATTTATTGATAATAACTCCGTAACTCGATTTTTTTTTGAGTTACGGAGCGACTATCACATTTCATATGGAAAATTTACGGCATTCGGAAAAACCGAACGCGATGTGATGTATCAACTGACTGACTTGTTCTGTCTGTTCCACTTGCGTTTCGTGGCGAACAACAACGGCCAGGACCATCATTTTTGGAGCAATATGCGCGAGAACCCGTCGCGGATGACGTGGCGCGGCTATGCCTTCGAGCAGGTTTGCTTGCAGCACATCCCGCAAATCAAGGAAGCCATTGGCATCAAGGCGGTGCTGAGCAATGTGTGTTCGTGGTCGTGCCCAACCTTCACCGACAATGACGGCAACGAGTGGAAAGGTACGCAAATCGACTTGCTTATCGACCGCCGCGACGAGGTTATCAATGTTTGCGAGATGAAGTTTGCTAACGACACCTACATTATCGACAAGGATTATGAGGTCTTGCTTCGCCGTCGGCTGACCACTTTCCGGCACCTGACGCGCACCCGCAAGGCCTTGCATCTCACCATGATAACCACCTATGGAATAAGCCAAAACTCGCACAGCGGCGATGTCCAAGCCGAGGTGACGATGGACGACCTGTTTGACCGTTAAAATCGCGATACTTAATCCGTAACCCTGTTTTTTTATGAGTTACGGATAGGGTATCACAATCTTCCCGGAGATGTATTTCTGATAAGTTTGATTTGTAATCGGACAAATAATTCAAAAATCTCATTAAATATATATCGTAATTCGATAAAAAGTTGTAATTTTGTAGCGTCATGACACCCGAAAAACAAACAAAATGTCGAATTTAAAAAGTTAAAACTATGAAAAAGAAACAATTAACTATGATGGCAATGGCCGTTTTCATGACGGCTGTAATCAGCTTGCAGGCGCAAGACAGCCCCAATGGAATTGGGTCGGGCACGGATCCGGTTACTCCAATTATTGAACAAAAGTTATGGTATAGAGACGGAAACTTGTTGTCTCTCACAAGTGGGAATATGTTAGGCTCAACTAATGCCTTTCCTGTCCGTATTTGCACTAACAATACAGACCGCATTTATATAGATGCGGGTGGTTCGATAGGTATTAACACGACATCGCCGTTGCAGATGTTGCATGTGGTTGAAGGTAATATCTTGATTTCGGCATCTTCCGAAAGAGCCCCGGGCTCTGCAAATGGATCTATCTTGTTTGGCGATGAACCTACTTCGACCAATCCCTACGGCAAATGGGGCATTGAATATGTGGGAAATGAAGATGAAGGCTATGGGTTGAACTTCTGGAAACCCTACAACACAGGCGGTGGCTTTATGAATAATGTTCTTTTTCTTGCCGATAATGGAAATGTGGGTGTTGGCACGAATGAGCCTCCAGCGAAGTTTTCGGTGAATGGCAAGGTTTTGGCAAAAGAGGTGCATGTGTGTACAAGTCCCGACTGTTGGCCTGACTATGTCTTCGGCGAGAATTACAAATTAATGAATTTGAAAGAACTCGATGCCTATGTGAAAGCCAACAAGCATTTGCCGGGCGTGCCCTCTGCAAGCGAAGTGGAAGAACAAGGCGATGTTGATCTTGGCCAGATGAATGCCATCCTTTTGGAAAAAGTAGAGGAACTGGCACGCTATGTCATTGACTTGCAGAAGCAGATTGATGAGATGAAGAAATAAAGGAAAGGACGTAGAGATGAGAAAAACACTAATCATAATAGTGATGGCATTTCTTGTTATTACTGGGTGCAACAAGAAGAACAAGAATTGTTATTATGGGCATGATGGAATTGTATACAATCCCTTGACAGATGACTGTGAATGTGTCAATTATTTCATAGGAATGAAATTAGGAACTGGTTATAACACATGGGAAGATGTTGTTCATTATATGCAATATTATTCAAGGGATGACAAGCCGAATTATCCTTACTATTCTCGTGAAAGTGATACTGTAAAAGTCTGTGGTTGGATTAACCATGTGAATGGACAAACATTGATGGCGAATGAGTCTGACAGCCTTTATGTTCAATTTGAAATCTCAGATGACTCAGTTGCTGCAATGAATGCTAAACGTCTGTCGGCTCCGATTCACATAGAATGCGAAAGGGCATTGTTTGAGGGTGTAGACCGAGATAAAAAATGTTACATGGAAGGAATTATTACTTTTCATCCGAAAGCCGATCTTCATTGGTGGTTGAATGGACCAGCGGACCCAGATCCCTCTCATAATTGCTCTACTGCTACATTTGCACTGCGTTTGATAGAAATTAAAAATATAAAGTCATGAAAATGAAGTACTCACAATCTATTAGGAAAGGGATGTGGTTGTTGTTTGTGCTGCTGTTGGTCTTTGAAGTGTCAGCACAGCAAGTATCACAGAAAGAGGCTGTTAAGGCTGCTATTGGCGGTATGATTAGGAAATACCCGGAAAAATCAGCAAGTTTTTCGGAATCATCTGTTTCTGGCGTCTTCTCTCTGGAAGAAAAAGGCAATTGCTTGATTTATGAGGTTTGCTTCAAAAATGGTCAGAAAGTGTTTCTTTCGGGGAATAAGTCTTGTTTGCCTGTCTTGGGATATGTGGATTCTTGCACTATCGAATCCACACAAATAGAATCTGCTTTTTTGTTCGGTGAAGATGTTCCGGATGGATTAAAATTGTTGCTTAACAATTATGCGGAACAGAATAGATATTGTTTTGACAATAATGTTGAAAATGAAATAACTAATATGTTATGGGATGGGTTGCAACAAGAGAAAATGGACAAATCGACGACGGTTGTCGTTATTCCTCCGTTGATATCAACCCGATGGGGACAGAGCAGATCTAATGACACAATCTTGTCGCAAATAGATTATTATGCTTATAATTACGAGGTTCCAAATGGAACCGACTGCCCACAACATTGTCTTGCTGGATGTGGAGCCGTTGCTATGGCACAAATTATGAAATACTGGAATGAGCCCGTTGACAATCCTTCTGTCTGCGCTCAATTTGATTGGAATAATATGCCAGACAAATTGTTTAAGCAAAACAATAGTAGTTATACCAATCAAAGGAATGCTGTTGCAAAACTGATACACGAATGTGGGGTTGAAGCAGGAATGAACTATTGTAGCGGCTTAAGTAATGATCCATGTAGTTCCGGAAACACTATTTATGGTGCGAAAAATGGTTTTCATAATTATGGATTCACAAATTCTAGTATTGCAACACGCGCTTCAGATGATAATGTTTGGATGAGTAAACTGTTTCAGGAATTGTTCAACAATCGACCGATTTATTATGTTGGCCATGATATTTCTTATGGGGTTGGTCATGCTTTTGTGTGCGATGGGTATTATAAAGATGAGAACGATAATCAATATTTTCATTTTAATTGGGGTTGGAGAGGTAATTTTGATGGACTTTATACAATTTCAAACTTGTGTCCGGATAATTATGCTTTCAATTATAATCACAGCATAATATGTAGTATTTATCCTACAGATTGTTGGGAGAACATCATCATGCAATGTAATAGGATATTTGCTGTAAATGTTTCAAAGTACTATTCAGCCCAGAATCGTTTCAGCAACAATTATCACAATTATGTGATAAATAGCGGCGCAAGTGTTCATCTCCAAGCGGGCGAAGAGATACTGCTAACTGACGGCTTTTATGCCGCTGAGGGATCGGAGTTTACCGCGATTATAGCTCCGTGTGGCAGTTCAAGAGGGGAAGGTGATTATTTGTCTGAATTGTCGGATGAAAGGGTACAACAAGAAATAGAATGCAATAATCAAACCTCATCCTCGGTTTCGCCTTTGGGAATGGTTATCTTCCCCAATCCCGTCACAGGTTCATTTAGTATCCAAATAGGTAACCCCTCGGAAAAGGTGACTTTTGTTGAAGTGTTCAATATTATGGGTGGTATGGTGCTAAAAGATGATAATGCCCATGACAACATTGATGTTTCGGCGCTACACAAAGGAATGTATGTGGTACGCGTGAAATGCAGCTCAGGAATTGTCTATTATGGCAAGTTTGTAAAGGAATGATAAAATGCTTAATGATAAAATGAAAGGAATTACAAAAATGAAAAAAGCCAGATTTTTAGTAGGAGCAATAGCTCTCGCGGTGTTAGCCGCGATAATTGTAGCTTGCACAAAAGAAAAAGAAAAGAAGGCCGCTCGAAATTGCAGCGAAATGGTAACTGTTTCAAAAGAGGATGACATGAGTGCTTATTTGAAACAATTTAAAGAAAAGATGCAGTCTGCATCGAAAGGCGGTGAGACTCTGTCTTTAGAAGATGCTCGTTGGCATCTTGAAGCAGTACTCAATTATACATACGGCGATGCAGGATACCAGACTACTGAAATACAATGTGATACGTTTTACTACAAACTTCCAACTGATGGCAATGGAGTGACTCTTGCGCGACTCAATGAAGCGTTTATAACATTATCTAAAGATGTAGAAAATGCGTATGCAGACTGCAACCTACCCGAGAAAAGCGTTCTTGCTATTCAGACGGTTTTTGAAAATGAAAGTAAAGACGATGACATTGTTGTACAGACCATACTCAATGTTAGAGGGTTTGTAACTATTCCAATGTGGTTTGATTCTACAGATTATTGGAATGAATGGTATCATGATTATGGAGATGGATACATTGTAGCAGGTGGCAAATGTGGCCCATATATAGGTGAGCATCCAGAAAGCGGTGCCCCATTGGAATTAACGAGAAAACTGAATTTGCGAATTTCTGGTCATGAATGTTTTCAAGGAAGTGGATATTTTACTGATACAGAAGACATAGACTTGAGTTGTCATGGTTATTATTATTATTACCCTTATGACAACTTTGTTTATGATGAAAATAGTCCTTGTCATTACAAGATTTATTATCGAAACGAAGACCCTCATGAGCCATGGGCATCGAATCCAGGAGGCTGTATTTGTCCTGAAGACATGAATTATTATTTAAGCAAAGGTCCCGAGTTGATTAACCATTATTGTCCATCGGGAAAAGTTGTCATTAGTGCCTATTACAAGAGTGATTTAATAGTGGGACGTGGTTCAAGAGATGGCAATTGCTTTCATGAATTGACTCTTAAATATGGGGTGTTTCATTGCAATGGTGCGGGAGGTGGAAATGATTATTGACAGGGTTTGACTTGTAAAAATAAAATCAAAGCAGTAAAAATAAAATCAAAGCATTAATTACATGAAGAAATCCGCGCTAACATTTTTATTCATTATCATGTGTCTGGATTCATTTTCTCAACAAGGGTTTTATCATACATTTTCAGATCCCGATAGAAAAACGTGGAGGGTAGGTGATGTTCTTGAAACGGAAAACGGTTTTATGCTTTCACTCAGAAATCAGTCTTCTTTGAAAAAGGAGAGCAAGGTGATTAAAATGTCTTCAGAAGGGGTCTTTCTCGGCGAAATGTGTCTATCTGCAACAGACACTGCTATTAATCTCTGCAACCTTTTCCCGTCTACTGGTGATAGTGGAAGTGTAGAGGGGCTGGCCGTTTGCACAACCTCTGACGACTCTGCCATGTTATTGACACTTCGTATTGATGGCGATTTGAACGTATTAAGCCGCTCGATGGCTTCGTTGCCAAATTCCGATAGCATGGATTACTGGTTGGATGACTATAGGTTTTTACAGACGACGGATGGCTATTTTGCTCTATTAAGCTATCGGGGGCAATTGACTGAAAAAGAAATCAAGTTATGCAAGATTTCCAATGAAGGCATTGTGACTCAAGTTGAGAGAATGGAAGATTCCTTGGCTTCTTACGTGGCGAATATATTTCATATCCATGATGATTCGACTGGATTTGGCATATTTCTCCGCAAACGGCAGATTCAGGGCACACATGTCAATTCATGTGCAATGTTGTATGATGCTGACCTTCAGTTGAAAGGAATATACGATATTTCCAATTGGTATGAAGACGATGGGCATGGTAATGTTTATATGGGCGACCTATCCCTATATAATAGTATGATGTGCCCTTCTCCCGATGGAGGATATTACATTTCATCTCGTTTAAACGAAACTTCTTTGGCTGGGACCACAATCGTGGATGACCAGTCTTCTGTCTTGGCAAAAACGGATTCTGCCTTTCAAATATGCCCTCAGTATTGTATCATTGGGCACTTGAATGACACGGTTGAGGCCCCTTCTTTTTATAGGTCTGTGGACATCAATGAAAACGGAATGGTATTTCAGTGTTCCATGCAAAACATCATTTTTAGTTCATGGCCTTACGGAAGTAATGGAACTCATCTTGTGGTTACAAAAACAGATCCAGATTTGAATGTTTTGTGGCAGAAACGTTTTATGAAGGATGGAAATATATATTCTGCCTTTCAAACCATGGCCACCTCAGATGGAGGTTGTCTGATTGTTGGCAATGTGTATGACCATAATCCAGAATTGTGTCAAGATGTTTTTGCCTTGAAAATCGATGCCGATGGTACAGTCGGGCTTGACGAAATCCAAGAAGAGAACATGGCGTTTGTCTATCCCAATCCTGCCAAAGGAACCCTTAAGATTGGTGGTGTTGAGGCCAAGGAATCTCATATCTACAACGCTTTGGGCCAATGCGTCATGAGTTTCCAGGGGAATGAAGCAAACGTGCAGAAATTGGCTATTGGAACTTATCTTCTGAAAATTGCTGATCATGAAGGAAAAACACAAACTTTGCGCCTCATTGTAGACAAAACAAATTAAAGAACAAAAACATACTAAAAAAGAAAGGTAAACAAAATGAACAAATTCAAAATCATCTTGGGAGCCGCGGCTCTCGCAGTGGCCGCTGTAGCCATCGTTGCATGCAACAAGGAAAAGACAGCACAACAGGAAATGTCATTCGAGCAACAACCCAAGAATCCGAATGACTACACCCTCGCTGAAATGGCTGAAGCCATGAGTTGGGAGGAGGGGAAGGCTTTCTTTGAAAACCAACCCATTAAAGATTATACCTATGTGTGTGAAAAAGTGTTGAATGATTGCGGGTTTGAGGAAAAAGAAGCAGGGCTTCCTTTTATTATTTCATGGGAATTAAGATTGCTTAATGGAGATTGCGATCCTGATATGCCTGGGTATTGTCTTGTTATTCGGAAGAAGGAAAATTCTTCCATGCAGGCCAATGCGATGGGGTATTTTGAGGATGGTAAATTGGTCATTGTTCCAACCTCCGAGGAGAACGGCTTCACCGCAGATGGTTATTTGGTAATTGGTTCACCGATTGTGGTAC
The DNA here is from genome assembly GCA_017508895.1 of Bacteroidales bacterium. The sequence continues at coordinate 29,204 of JAFWRA010000121.1, read as the reverse complement.
AAAATGATTTCATCGTTATCCAAGAAGGTATCTACACTGCTTATTATGATGAAGAGTCAGGAATGTATGTGGCTGTAGCAGTAGATTATACTGAAACAAATTAGTGTTGTTTGAAAAGCAATTTCGAGGATGCCGAAAACATATCGGCATCCTTTGAGGGTTTATATCCAAATTAATCCATATTTTTGCAACATTCTTTTAATCATAATCATGAAAGATAAGACTTTAAAAAACATTCGTTTATGCTGCTACATTGCCTTGATATTTTGTATTATTTGGGCGGGGCTTGTGGCGAAATATCTAATAATTGATATTTTTGGGTGTAGTGCCTCTCCTCATTCTGTCGATTGGTCAGTAAATTCTGTGATGAAATCTGTCGTCCTCGTTTGTTATTTGTTGGGCACCGTTGCAATGATAACTCTCTGCATCAAAGCCATTCTCAATACTTTTAGAGGAATCCGCGAAAATACTGTATTCCCGAAAAGCAATGTAAAACTCATGTTCTGGATTGCCTTGGCTGAATTTATCCATCTTTTAGGTTTTGGAAATCTTCCAGTCCTTTGGAAAGAAGATGTGATAATTCAGTTCCAGCACACCAACTTCGTCACTCCCTTCTTCCTGCTCTTCTTCGCCTTCATGTACAAAGTGGCCGCCGATGCGGTGGAGGAAAACAATTTAACCGTCTGACACGAGACTTCGAGACGCGAGACGCGGGACGAAATTGGTCTCGTGTCCCGTGTCTCGCAGTCTCGAGTCAAAAAGGAGAATACAATGATTATCATCAACATAGACGTTATGCTGGCAAAGCGTAAGATGCGCTCCAACGAATTGGCAGAGCGCATCGGCCTCACCCAAGCCAACCTCTCCATCCTCAAGACGGGCAAGGCCAAGGCCATTCGCCTCAGCACCCTCGATGCCATCTGCCGCGAACTGCAATGCACTCCGGGGGATATTTTGGAGTATAGAAATGATGAAAATGCTTGAGCCATGGAAAGTTGCAGATTGGTTTTGTTGTAAATTTCACGCTCGGAAATCAAGACGGTTTGCAGGAATTTGAAGCGGCTCGGCCCTTCGACAGGCTCTGGGATCAAGGTTTATCTCATCAACAACGACATTCCGCTGACAAAATCGCTCCACGAAACGGAGTGATTTTGTCAGGCTTTTTCATTAAAAAATCTTTTTCCCGACCACTTTTGCAGTTGGTTCGGAAAAATGAACTATATTTGCGCCCAAATCGTAAGATTGGCTCCGCCGAATGCGGGGCATTTCAACGTAGTTAAATACATTATGAAGAATGTCAGATATTATTTTTTTGGACAACGAGTCTGAACAAGAAGGCCAATCGGCTCAAAACCAAGCCGAGAATCCAGTTCAGGAGAAAGTGGAAAGCCGACCGATGAAGGAGGAAGCGATTTCTTCAAAAGACTATTCCGATATTCGGCCGTTATATACGTCGCGCTATGGCAACAGCAGGGTCTTTACTGCTCGAAACAATGGCAAGAAAGTCGTCATCAAGGCATTGAAGCCAGAGCTTGCGAAAAATGCTTCATGCAAGGCTTCTTTGCGCCAGGAGTATGATATTACCAATATGCTCGACAACAAGTTCTTCCGCAAGGCACTTGATTTCGTCAATATCCAAGGCCTTGGCGATTGCATTGTATTTGAGTTCATTGAGGGTAAGACTTTGGCCGAACATGTGCGAGTGGGCACACTCTCCGAAAAACAGGTGAAGAGTATTCTCGTTGAGATTTGTGACGCATTGCAATATCTGCACCGCAACCGGATGGTCCACTGTAACCTGATGCCTGAAAACGTCATGATTACAGCCAATGATTATCGTGTCAAGTTGATAGACATCGGCGTGCCCGAAACCAATCAAGATGCTGACCGTGAGCTCCTTATCAAAGAGATGGAATTTGTCGCCCCTGAAATCATCAAGGGGGAGGACTACGACACCCGCGCCGACATTTATTCTCTCGGCAAAATCATGGAATTCATCGGCGAACGGAATATCACCAAGCAGTATAACAGTGTCGCCACCCATTGCACCCAGTTCTCGAAGGAGCAGCGTTTCGACTCGATTTCGGAGGTGAGGTCGGCCGTCGGCAAAGGCCGTTCAGTGGTGAAAATAATCCTGTTTGTCATCGTTGCCGCTGTCGTTGGAGCACTGTTGTTCCTTTATGTGCCTAAGATTAAGGCGAACGTTGAGAAAGAAAGGGCTGAGCGGCGCGCTGTTGAATTCAAACGGGAAGTGGAACGGATTCAAGGCCAGCTGCCCGAATTGTGCAAGAAATATGAGATGAAATCGTTCACCGAACCATTGACGGTGGATTGGTCGGAGGACAGCCTGCAACTGGTTCAGGGCTTGGTGCAATATCTCGCCTTGGACGAATACAAGGACAGGGCTATGCAAGTCCTTGACCAGCAGCGCGTCGGTATTGAGAAAAGCCGTCAGGCCGAATTCGAGAATCTGCTGCTTTGTGAGTTCAAGTCGACCAACGACAGTGTTGCCGTTGTCATGCGTTCTGCATTGGTCGAGCCTACCGATGCCGAACTCCTTGATGCGGCATTGGAGTGGTTTGAACAACGCAGGTGATTTTCTCATTGGTTTTGAAATAATCGGGGCAAATTGGAGTTATTGCTTTTAAAACGACTAGGAAGTGCATAGAAAAACCAACATAATCGTGACGGTGGTCAGCGTGATTGGACTTCTGCTGTTGAGCGGTTGCTCGACGAAGAAGAACACGCTCACCCGCCGCATGTACCATAACCTTACCAGCCATTACAACATTTATTGGAACGGCGAAAAAAGCCTAAAAGACGGCGAGAGCCAACTCAAGACGCAAGTGAAGGACGACTATTCGAAGGTGTTGCGCGTCTATAACTACGGTACCAAGCAGGATGGCATGGCAATGAACTCCACCATGGATCGTGCCCTTGAAAAGACCTCCATCTGCGTGCAGAAACACTCCATGAAATTCGGTAATGTCGAACGCGTGAAATGGATCGACGATGCTTATCTGGTCATGGGCAAGGCGCATTTCTTCAAACACGATTATATCCCAGCCAAGCGCACCTTCGACTTTGTGGCCACAGAATACAATGCCAACGATATCGCTCATGTGGCCAACATGTGGCTGATTAAGACCTACATTCAGACCGAAGAATACCCCAAAGCCATCGCCTTGATCGAACAGCTGCGGGCTAAGACATCGGGACTGAGCAAGCCTCCCAAGGAGCTTTTGCGCAACATGGATTTCACCATCGCTGACTATTATATCGCCACGAAGGACTATAACAATGCCGTGAAATACCTGAAATCCGGTATCATGCTCAATGACAACCGTGACCTGCGCACCCGTGCCATGTTCATTTTGGGACAGATTTACATGCTTCAAGGCGACTCGGAACGCGCCACGGCGCAATTCAAGAAGGTCATCAAGCGCAATCCCGAATATGAGATGGTCTTTGAGTCGAGGATGAATATGGCTAAAGTGGGCACTGTCGACAATGCCGCCGAGCTCTACAAGATGATGAACAAGATGCTCCGAGACTCGAACAACGAAGACTTCTGCGACCGTATTTACTATGCCATGGCTGAACTTGCCCTCCGCGAAGGCGACGAGGCAAAAGCCGTTCGTTACCTGCGTAAGTCGGTGGCGGCTTATAAGGACAACCAAATACAACGTTTGCAGTCGTCACTCAAGGTGGCTTCCATCCTTTTCGAGAAAAACCAATATGAGTTGGCGCAAGCGTATTACGACACGGCTGTTTCAAGCATGAACCGCGAATACGAGGGCTACGATAGCATCATGAACATTTCCCAAACCCTAAATGAATTGGTGATGTATGCCAGCGTGGTCCGCGACCAGGACAGTCTGTTGCGCGTGGCTGCCATGGATTCCATCGAACGCAACATATTGATTGATAAAATCATCGCTCAGGTTATCGAGCAAGAGGAGATGGAAAAAGCCCAACGCGAATATGAAGAGCAACTGGCACTGATGGGCTCGGCAGTGGGCGAGAGTGAGCAACCAAAGTCGGAACCGACAAACAACGCCGCTGCCTCGTGGTATTTCTATAACACGAACTCGGTGTCGAAAGGTATGACCGAATTCACTCGCAAATGGGGTATGCGTAAAAACGAAGACAACTGGCACATCAGCGACAAGAGGAGTCTCGCAGCGGTCTTGAAAGGCGAAGACGAAAGCGGTTTGGAAGGGGATGAGAACAAAGCCAATCAGGACTCGTTGAGTAATATATCCTATACCAACCACGACCGAGGTTATTACTTGCAAGACCTGCCTTTCACCATGGAACAGAAAGAGGTGGCCGACTCACTCATTGCCGACGGTCTGTATCACATGGGCTTCATCTATATGGACCGTCTCTCCGACTTGCCACGTTCCATCGAGTCGTATGAGCAGTTGGACACCCGCTATCCTGGCAACGAAAAAGAGCTTCCCACCTGGTATGCGCTTTATAAGATGTATAAAGACTTATCGAATGAAGAAAAAGCGTTGATCTACAAAGGCAAGATTTTCGACAAGTACCCGACTTCGAGCTATGCGGAGTTCATTAACGACCCGAGCTATTTCGAGAAGTTGCAGGCGCAAGAGAAGGAAGCCTCCGAGTTCTACGCCAAGACATACGAAGCTTTAGAACAAGGACAGTACTACCGTGTGAAGATGAACACGGAGCGGGCTATGAAACTTTATGAGGCCGACACAGCGTTGATGCCGCGTTTCGCTTTCCTTCATGCCGTAGCGGAAGGCCGTTTGGTGGCTATCGACACTATGGCGTTCTCCTTGTACAACCTGGTGCGTACATATCCGCAGAGCAGCATCACGCCATACGCGCAACAGGTACTGGAGACCATCAACGAGGAGTATCATCTCGGTTTGGTGTTGACGGATATTGGCAATGAAAAAGGCGGTGACAAGCCTGAGATAAAGAAGGAGACCCCCTACGTCTACGAACCCAATTCGGAGCATTTTGTCATGATTGTCTGCGATTCGAGGTCCGTCCGCGTCGACCCGCTGTTGGTGCGTATCAGCGACTTCAACAAGAAGGAGCATCGTACCCGTTCTTTCAATGTCAATAATGTCATTCTTGACGATGAACACACCATCGTTACCATCGGTAGCTTCGATAATGAAAGCAAAGCCGCCGACTATATCACCTCAATGTTCATCAGCGATTATGTCTTTGGAGGCATCGACAAGTCGAAATATACGATAACCCCCATCTCAATCAAGAATTATCCTGTCTTCTATCAGTCCAAGGACTTGGAAGAATACAATACATTCATCGAAACCAACAATAAAAACTAGTTACTATGGCTATAATGGAATCACCTGCACGCAACCTCATTGGAAACGGTACTACCTTCAAGGGCGACATCGAGTCGAATGGCGACATCCGCATCGACGGTCATCTGATTGGCTCAGTGAAATCTAATGGTAAAATCTCTGTAGGCCAAACGGGCGTCATCGAAGGCGATTTGAACTGCAAACAAGCTGAAATATCGGGTGTTGTCAAAGGAAATATCAATACGGATGAGCTGACCGCCCTGAAATCCACCTCGAAAGTGGAGGTCGACTTGACCACCAAGCAGTTGCTCATCGAAGTAGGTGCCCAGTTCACAGGCAAATGTGTCATGGGACAGCAATCGACAGTGGCAATGCCCAAGCAAAAAATCGGCTGATGATGGACGAAAAGCTTAGGAAACGTTTCGGCTACGAAGTCGTCGAGCAGTACGACACGGAACGGTTGGCTAAACTTCAGGAGCACTACGCCGCTATTCTGGAACTTTTGGGAGAAGACCCGCAACGCGAGGGCCTTCTAAAGACGCCTTTGCGCGTAGCCAGATCTATGCAGTTCCTTACGCAAGGGTATGAACAAGACCCGATGGAGATCCTGTTGTCGGCAAAGTTCAAGGAAGATTATCGCCAAATGGTAATTGTCAAGGATATTGAGGTGTATTCGTTATGTGAACATCACCTGATTCCGTTTATCGGTAAAGCCCACGTCGGTTATATCCCCAATGGCTACATCACCGGACTGAGCAAAATCGCTCGTGTGGTGGAGGCGTATTCCCGCCGTCTTCAGGTACAAGAGCGCTTGACCACCCAAATCAAGAACGCCATCAACGATGCGCTGCATCCTTTGGGTGTGGCAGTGGTCATCGAGGCACGACATCTGTGTATGTCGATGCGTGGCGTGCAGAAGCAAGGTGCCGTGACCACGACGAGCGACTTCATCGGTGCCTTCGAGCGCGAAACTACCCGCGAAGAGTTCTTCCAACTAATAGGCAGTAACTTGCACTGAATTTTGAATTTTAAATCTTTGAATTTTGAATCTTAAATAACAAATGATGATTAAAGCATACGTTTTCCCCGGTCAAGGGGCCCAGTTTGTAGGGATGGGCAAAGACTTGTTCGACAAGTCGTCGAAAGCCAAGGATATGTTCAAGAAAGCCAATAGTATCTTGAAATTCAAGATTACCGATGTCATGTTTGAAGGCACGGAAGAAGACTTGCGCCAAACCAAGGTGACCCAGCCGGCCGTCTTCCTGCATTCGGTGATTTTGGCTTCTTTGCTTGAGGACTTTGACCCCACCATGGTGGCAGGCCATTCTTTGGGTGAGTTTTCGGCTTTGGTAGCCAACAAGGTGCTTAGCTTTGAAGACGGCTTGCGTTTGGTGAGCAAGCGCGCCATGGCTATGCAGAAAGCCTGCGAGGCTCAGCCTGGCACGATGGCTGCTGTCATAGGAGCTGAAGATTCCTTAATCGAGAGTGTTTGTGCGTCCATCAAAGATGCAGTGGTGGTGCCTGCCAACTATAACTGCCCCGGCCAGTTGGTCATCTCGGGCTCTTTGGAAGGCGTGGCTGCCGCTTCCGTAAAACTGAAGGAGGCTGGCGCCAAACGTGTGGTGCAGCTGAGTGTGGGTGGCGCTTTTCATAGCCCATTGATGGAGCCGGCTCGTGTCGAGCTTGCCGAAGCCATCAAGGAGACCACGTTCAACCAAGGCATCTGTCCCGTTTACCAGAATGTTACCGGACAGTCGGTCAACGACCCCGAGATCATCAAGAAGAACCTGATTGCCCAACTGACTTCACCCGTGATGTGGACGCAGACCATGAGCAACATTTTGGCTACGGGAGTCCGTACTGTGGTCGAAGTGGGACCTGGCACGGTGCTGCAAGGATTGTTCCGCAAGATGGACAGAAATTTAGAATTGTCGAGTGCAACCGTCGAATGACAGCGTAAAACATGGATAAAAACAAAATCAGACCCATTATGAGTGTCTTGCTGATGTTGGCAGGCTTCATGGTGGGTTTCTATATTATAAGAGGTGTCAGGAAAACTGCCCCGATTGTGGATGGCGGCAGCAAGTTTGACGAGGTGATGTGGTACATCGGCAATGATTATGTTGAGCAGCCTGATGCACATCAACTTCAGGACGAAGCCATCGCCGCAATGATGGAGAAACTTGACCCGCACAGCGCATACGTCTCTTTGGAGGAATTCAACGAGGTGAATGACCCGCTATTGGGTAGCTTTGATGGCATCGGAGTACAGTTCCGCTTGGAAAAGGATACCATCGCCATCGTCAACGTCATCAAAGGAGGCCCTTCCGAGAAAGTGGGCATTTTGGCGGGCGACCGTATCATCTATGTTGACGACACCTTGGTGGCAAGTAAAAACTTGAAGAATGAGGATGTGATGCGTAAGCTGAAAGGCCCGAAAAACACCAAGGTTCGCGTCAAGGTGCTGCGTCGTGGGGTGGAGGGCCTGCTCGACTATACCATTACACGTGCCGCGATTCCCACCTATAGCGTTGACATCGCCTATATGCTTGATGAAAAAGTCGGCTATCTGAAGCTCAGCAAGTTCTCTGCGACTACGGTCGAAGAGTTCAGAAAAGGTGTCAAAGACCTGAAAGCCCAAGGCATGAAGGAACTGGTCTTTGACCTTCGGGGCAACTCAGGCGGTTATTTGAATGCTGCAGTGGATATCGCCGACGAGTTTTTGCCCAAGGGCAGCCTTATCGTCTATACTGAAGGTCGCAACCGTCCGCGCCAGTATATGAAAGCGCGTCGCCATGGGATGCTGGAAGATATTCCCGTTGTGGTGCTTATCGACGGTGAATCGGCCAGCGCGAGCGAGATTGTGGCCGGTGCCTTGCAGGACAACGACCGTGGCACCATCATCGGTCGGCGTTCGTTTGGCAAGGGCTTGGTGCAGGAGCAAATCATGCTTAGTGACAAATCCGCTATTCGCCTTACAGTGGCTCGTTACTACACGCCCACGGGACGCTGCATCCAGAAGCCCTACGACAGCGATCATGAAAAGTACTTGCTTGAGTCGTTTGAGCGTTTGGAAAACGGTGAGCTCTTCAGCGAGGACAGCATCCATTTCGCCGACTCGTTGAAATACACAACGCCCAAAGGTAAAACCGTCTACGGTGGCGGTGGCATCATGCCCGACATCTATGTGCCATTGCCGAACGACACCTTGGAATACTATTTCAACCGCATCGTCAATTTAGGCTTGCTTTATCAATATGCTTTTGAATACACCGACAAGCATCGTCAGCAGTTGCAACGTTACAAGACCGTTAAGGCTTTCAACCAAGGTTTTGAGGTGAGTGACGCCATGTTTGCAGAGCTTCTGAAACTGGTCGACGAAAAAGGCATCAAAGGCACCGATGAGCAGAAGCAGGTGGCACGCCGCGAGGCTAATATCTTGTTGAAAGCTTACATTGCCCGCAACCTCTTCGATGATGAAGGTTTTTACCCCATCTATGCACCGATGGATGAGATCTTGCAGCGCGCGTTGGAGGAATTGAAGAAGTAGAAACGTTCATTGGTCTGGAAATAGACTACATTTACAGCAATATTATAAATATATGACCTACAGCGAAATCATGGCAGCATTGCTGCAAGCATACGAAGCCCATCCTGAAATGGAGGTGGAACAAATCATCGCTCAGGTGGCTCATGAAATGGGCGCGAGCGAAAAGTGCATGGAAGACATCAATTCTTCTTTGTCGTTGCTTGACAAGATGCAAGAAAAGAAAGCGTCGTTGGAAGCCGCACACGAAAACGGCGATACGACCAAGAGATGGATTCTTTCCGAAACCGATAAACTCACTGCAGGCAGAAATGACGAAGATAAAGCCGCTATTGCCGAAGGCATTGCCAAGGCTGTCGACCGTGGCGTTCAGCACGACCGTCATCATCGTCTCAACCTATATCCATCTGCCCCAAGAACTCGACAAATACGCTTCTTATCTTGACATAGCATTCCCAAGTGACGAAGAAATAAAGGAACTGATTGATTGGCACGTTGAAGTCAACGAGTATAAGGAAAACTTTAGGGAAGCCGAGATGGAGAAACTGATGCCTTCGCTGAAAGGCTTGACCTATTTTGAGATTGACCGGATGCTGGATATGGCCATGAGCAGCAACGGAACGCTGACCGCCGAAGACCAATCCATGATACTGCAGCACAAGAAGCAGATGGTCAGGAAATCCGGTTTGCTTGAGCTCGTCGACACGCCAGCCAATCTCGACAGCATCGGAGGCTTGAATGCCTTGAAATCATACCTGCTGAAAAAAGAAAAGATTATCAAGAACATTGGCGAAGCCATCAACAAAAATGTGGCTGTGCCCAAAGGTGTTTTTATCGTTGGCATGCCTGGTTGCGGAAAATCATTGTGCGCCAAGGCATCGGCGGCTTTGTTCAATACGCCTTTGTTGAAAATGGATATGGGAAGCATGATGGGAAAATATGTGGGTGAAAGTGAAGGAAACCTGCACCGAGCCATTCAAATTGCTGAGGCTGCTTCACCATGTGTGCTGTGGATCGACGAAATCGAGAAGGCATTTTCGGGCATTGGCGGAAACGATATCATGACCCGAATGTTTGGCTACTTCCTCTCGTGGATGCAAGACAAGACGAGTAGTGTTTACGTCATCGCTACGGCCAATAACGCTGACCATTTGCCCCCTGAATTGAAACGAAAAGGTCGTTTCGATGAGATTTTCTGCGTGAACTTGCCGACTGCAGAAGAACGCAAGGCCATTTTCGATGTGCATCTTAAGAAAAAAGGTTATGGAAACCTTGAACCTTCAGAGAAACTAATTAAGCATACTGATGGCTTCAATGGTGCTGATATTGAAGCGGTTGTCAATGAGGCAATGGAAGAGATTTTCATCGAGCAGAAGAACTTGAATATGGAAACGCTTGAAAAGATTGCTTTACGGACCATCAGCATTTCAAAGTCGTGCAAGCGCCAGATTGAGGACATGAAAAAGGTGTTTGCGGAGAGCAATTTCAAGGACGCTACTACTGGAAATGTCATTGTGAAGTCATAAAGAAAAACCCGCTGGCTCTTCAGCGGGTTTTCTTTTTTGTGGAGCATAACGGAGTCGAACCGATGACCTCTTGCATGCCATGCAAGCGCTCTAGCCAACTGAGCTAATGCCCCTCATTTGCGGCTGCAAAAATACAACATTTTTCAATTCGCCAAACATTTTTCTGCAAATTTTTCAAATTTTTTTCTTCAGAGCATCATTTTACCCCGAAAAAATGTGCCTTTGCACTTGTTTAAACAGGCTGTGGCCTTCTTCAACGAACATTTTCCCGATGTCGCCTTTCATGTATAATGAGCCCTCGCAAAGCGGTTTGGCGTGCGATTATGAGCAAATGAAATGATAATAGTTTTGTTTTCTGTAGAAAAAGACTATTTTTGCGGTGTTATTTTTTGAAACAATGAACGCAAAAAGAATCAATAAAGTGCTGGTTGCCAACCGCGGCGAGATTGCAGTGCGGATTATCAAGACTTTGCGTAGGCTGCATATCGCCTCTGTAGCGGTCTTTGCTGACAATGATGCCGAGGCTTTGCACCGTCGTTTGGCTGACGAGGCTTATCCTCTTGGCGACGGCATGTTGAAAGATACTTATCTTAATATTCAGAAAATCATCGATGCCGCCTTGGATTCAGGTGCCGATGCCATCCATCCTGGTTACGGCTTCCTCTCCGAGAACCCCGAGTTGGCTGAAGCGTGTGCCTCCAACAACTTGATTTTCATTGGTCCAGATGCGGAAGTGATTCGTTTGATGGGCAATAAGATTGCGGCCCGAAACATTGCCATAAAGGAAGGCATCCCAGTCACTTTTGGTCTCACAGGAAGCAAGGAGGAGATTCTGATGCAGTCCTCCAAGATGCCTTATCCGGTGTTGATCAAGGCGGCGGCAGGCGGCGGCGGCAAAGGTATGCATATCGTCAGGCGAAAAGAGGACTTGCAGGAGGAGTTGGAACGTGCCTCCCGTGAGGCGGAGAAGTATTTCGCTGATGGGACGGTTTTTGTGGAGCAATACATTGAGAATCCGCGACATATCGAGGTGCAGGTGCTGGCTGACCATCACGGAAACATCATTCATCTTCATGAGCGTGAGTGTACCATACAACGCCGTTATCAGAAAATCATCGAAGAGTCGCCGTCGCCAACCTTGACAGAGGAAAAACGTCAGCAGATGTTGGAAACGGCCGTGAAGCTTTGCAAGGCCATCGGCTACCGCAACGCCGGGACGGTGGAGTTTTTGGTCGACAAGGACTTGAATTTTTATTTCTTGGAAATCAATACACGCATTCAAGTGGAACATCCTGTGACCGAAATGCGCACGGGCATCGACATCGTGGAAGAGCAGATTCGCATTGCGAGAGGGAAGGAGATGGGCTGGACGCAGGATATGATTCAACCACAAGGCCATGCCATCGAACTGCGAATCTATGCCGAAAACCCTGAAAATGGATTCCTTCCTACTCCAGGTAAGGTGACGGCTTATCACGAACCTCAGATTCGTGGTGCCCGTGTCGATAGTAGCATTGACGGTCCATGCACGATTTCAGAGGCTTACGACCCAATGATTGCCAAATTGGTTTGCCATGCCAAGAACCGTCAAAGTGCGCTTGAAACGGCACAGCGGGCATTGAAGGAGTTTATCATCCAAGGGCTGACCACCAATAAAGCTTACCTTTGGGAGGTGATAAAAAATGCTGATTTTGTTGAAAATAGAATAGATACGGGCTTCTGCGCTTCTCATCAGGATGGGTTGCTCAAAGCCTTGAATGATAGTCGGGACAATCTGAATGCCAACGATATAGCGGCTTCTTTCCTGATGTTTGACTGTTGCAAGAGACAGTTTGAGCATCATACCGAGAATGTATGGGAGGAAATCGGCTATTGGCGCTTCCACATGCAATTGACAGTGGATGTGGAAGGTAAAAAAGTCCCTGTCTGCATTAATGATGCTGGAGCTGGAAGGATTAAAGGCACGATGGGTGAGGCTCCTTTCAAGGTGGAGTTTATCCGGTATGAAAACAATCAGATGAAAATCTTGCTGAATGGAAAGGCAGAGACGGTCTATTGTTCGGTCAATGAGGATCAGAAGACGATCGTTAACTTCCATGGACTTAACTTTACTTGCTTCCGTACCGACCAGCTCAACGACACGTTGGATTATGCTTGCAAGGAAACGGTGAACGACAAATCAAAGTTGGTGTCGCCTATGCCTGGCAAGGTGGTGAAAATCAACGTGAAAGAAGGTGATGAAGTGGATGAGGGCATGATTATGATGGTGGTGGAAGCCATGAAGATGGAGAACAATATCGTCGCCGCTGGAAAGGCCAAGGTGAAACGGATTTTCGTTGAAGAAGGCCAGATGGTGGATAATAAACTACAGCTTTTAGAGTTAGAATCTTGAATTTTGAATCTTTGAATTTTGAATATTAAATCTTGAATAATAAATGAACTTCGACCTAACAAAAGAACAGGAAGCCCTCCGCCAGCGGGTGCGCGACTTCGCCGAACAGGAAGTGAAACCCGTAGCTCGCGAAAATGACGAAGATCAGCATTTCGATGTCGGTTTGACCCTCAAGATGGCTGAACAAGGTCTTTTGGGCATGACTGTCCCGAAGGAATATGGTGGCCAAGGGCTTGACAATCTGAGCTATATCATCGCAGTGGAGGAATTGGCCCGCGTTGACGGCTCTACCGCTGCCACCATCGCTGCAGACAACTCCTTGGGCATCGGACCCATCAAGGACTATGGTACCGAGGAGCAGAAACGCAAGTATCTGCCTCAGCTTTGCAAAGACCGTCTCTGGGGCTTTGGCCTGACCGAGGAAGATGCTGGCAGCGACTCACGCGGCACCAAGACCACTGCCCAATTTGACGGTATGTTTTGGCATCTCAACGGCTCCAAGATCTTCATCACCAACAGCGCCACACCGATTTCCTTGGGCACAACGGTGCAGGCAGTCTCGGGCGAGAAGGACGGCAAACCGGAATTCACGGCCTTATTGGTGGAAAACAAACGCGAAGGCTTCACCCAGACCCCCATGCACGACAAGATGATGTGGCGTGCCTCCAACACGGGCAAGCTGGTTTTCAACGATGTGAAGTTGCCTGAAGACTGTATCCTTGGCAAGCCGGGCGAAGGCTCCCATATCATGCTGGCCACCCTCGATTCAGGTCGTCTTTCTATTGGTGCCATGGGCTTGGGTTGTGCGCAAGGTGCTTATGAGATGGCTTTGGCCTATTCCAAGAAACGTGTGCAGTTTGGCAAACCCGTCTGCAAGTTCCAGGCGGTGAGTTTCAAGTTGGCTGATATGGCCATGAAGATCGATGCGGCAAGAGGTTTGCTCTATCGTGCCTGTTGGCTGAAAGACCAGCATCGTCCCTTCGGCAAGGAAGCGGCGATGGCCAAGCTCTATTGCTCTGAAGTGGCCGCTGAGGTCTGCGACAAGGCGGTTCAGGTGATGGGTGGTCATGGTCTGCTCAAGGATTTCGACATGGAGCGCTTCTACCGCGACCAACGCATCCTCCAAATCGGCGAAGGCACTTCCGAAATCCTCCGTCTGGTGATTTCACGGGCGATTGGGTGCTGATATTCGGATTGGAAAATCGTAAATTGCGTCAGTTGACTGACGCAATTTTTATTTTTTGCTTTTCGTGTTACAAAACATCTTAAATTTGCCTCATCAAAATGTTTCAAGTTATTAATTTTTAAAACTATGAAAATCAAGTACTTATCAATTATTGCAGTAGTGGCATTGATGGCCACCGCCTGCGACAACAACAAAAAGCCTGAACCGGTGCAAGAGCCTGTTCAAGAAGAAACCCATCTGTCGGACAAGTATGCCCAGTATACTTTGACGACAAACATTGATCACCTCAGCGATAGCGAAAAACAAATGCTACCGCTGCTCTTCGAAGCTGCTGACATCATGGACGGCCTCTTTTGGAGAGAGAACTACGGCGACAAGGACGAACTGATGGCTAAAATCGGCGACAATGCCGACATCAAGAAATTGGCTACCATTGCCTACGGTCCTTGGGATGGCCTTGATGGCAACAAACCCTTCGTGGAAGGCATCGGCCCGAAACCCGCTGGAGCTCAGTTCTATCCTGCCGACATGACCGAGGAGGAATGGATTGCTTTCGACGACCCGAACAAGACCAGCCAATACACCATGATTGTCCGCGACGAGAACGGTGCACTGAAGTGTGTGTGGTATCATGACTACTTTGCTGAACAAATCGAGAAGGCCGCCTCGTTGCTCGATCAAGCCTCTGAGTTAGCTGGCGACAAGGAGTTTGCCACTTATCTGAAACTTCGTGCCTTAGCCCTCCGCACCGATGATTATCTGCAGAGCGACATGCAATGGATGGACGTGCGCAACAATAACATCGACATGGTGATTGGTCCCATCGAGAACTACACCGATGCCCGCTATGGCATCAAGGCTTCGCACGAGGCTTTTATCCTCATCAAAGATCAGGATTGGACGAAGAAACTGGCTCGTTACGCTGCTTTTGTGCCTGAATTGCAGAAGCAACTGCCTGTGCCTGCCGAGTACAAAAAAGAAGTACCTGGCAGCGACGTTGACCTTGCCGCCTACGATGTGGTCTATTACGCTGGCGACTGCAATGCCAACTCGAAAACCATCGCCATCAACCTGCCCAACGACGAGCGCGTGCAGCTTGAGCGTGGTACCCGCAAGCTCCAGCTCAAGAACGCCATGCAGGCCAAGTTCGACAAGATTCTGGAACCCATCTCCAAGGAGCTGATGACCCCCGAATCGATGGAGCACATCAAGTTTGACGCCTTCTTCTCCAATGTGATGTTCCACGAGACCGCCCACGGCATGGGCATCAAGAACACCATCACGGGTAAAGGTACTGTTCGCGAAGCCCTCAGCAACCAATACAACGCCCTCGAGGAAGCCAAAGCCGACGTGCTTGGTCTCTATCTCGTGACCAAACTCTCCGAAATGGGCGAATACACCACTACCACGATGGAAGACAACTACACCACCTTCATGGCGGGTATCTTCCGTTCGGTGCGTTTCGGTGCCGCCAGTGCCCACGGCAAGGCCAATATGCTTACCTTCAATTATTTCCAGAATGAAGGTGCTTTCGTGCGCAACGAAGATGGCCGCTATGCCATCGACTTCGAGAAGATGAAAGTAGCCGTTGAAAAACTCGCTGGTGACATCCTGAAGCACCAAGGCAATGGCGACTACGAAGCCACCAAGGCATGGCTGGGTGAGATGAGCGTCATCAAACCGGAACTGCAAGCCGACCTCGACCGCGTGAATGCCGCTGGCATCCCTGTGGACATCTATTACAATATGGGTCCTCAGGTGTTGCTGAAGTGATGGTTCCTGCCAGGGAGCGCATCAATCAATTTCTTGGTATAAGCGTTAAGCGGATGTTCGAAAAGGGCATCCGCTTCGTTTATCTCTACGGGCTTGCCGTTGTACATCACCACGACGCGGTCGCTCATGAAACGCACCACGCTCAAGTCGTGGGAGATGAAGATATAGGTGAGGTGGCGTTCTTCCTTCAGGCGGTTGAGTAGGTTGAGGACTTGAGCCTGCACCGAGACGTCCAAGGCCGATACCGACTCGTCGCAGATGACCAAGCGCGGGTTGACTGCCAGGGCGCGGGCGATGCAGATGCGTTGTCGTTGACCGCCCGAGAACTCGTGGGGATAGCGATTGTAATGCGATGCGTCCAAGCCCACTTGTTCCAACAAGTCACAAACTGCGTCCCGCAATTCATTGTCGTCTATTGCGTCCCGCAATTGAGCTCCATTTTGAGCTGCGGTATGCAGTTCACGACCATGAATCCCATGCACGCGCATAGGCTCAGCGATGGCTTCGCCAATGGTAATGCGTGGGTTAAGGGAAGAGTAGGGGTCTTGGAATACAATCTGTGCCTGCTTGCGGAAATCGCGTAAGGCCTGGCCTTTCAGTGCGGTCACTTCAATGCCGTCGAACCACACCTTGCCACCTGTGGGTTCCGCCAAGCGCAGTATGGAACGCCCTAATGTGGTCTTGCCACATCCCGATTCACCCACCAAACCGAGGGTCTCACCTTCGTAGACTTCCAAACTCACGTCATCGACGGCTTTAACATGGTCGTAGACGCGGCTGAAAACACCCTTTCGCAGAGGATACCAAGTCTTCAGACCTTCCACTTTCAAAAGCGGTTTTTGGGAATAGAGTTGCTCAAGATGTGTCTTTCTTTCTTCAGTCGTGATTTGCAAATCGTGCAAAATCTGCTCTTTGCCGCCTTGCCATTGTCCGTCAAGAAACTCCTTGACGATGGGCAGACGTTTGAGACGCACGTCCATCGGTGGACGGCAGGCCAAAAGGCCTTGGGTGTAAGGATGCTGTGGGTGGTTGAGGATTTGCTGCACAGTGCCGCGTTCCAAAATCTCTCCGTTATGCATGACGGCTACGTCGTCGGCGATTTCGGCCACCACACCGAGGTCGTGGGTGATGAAAATCATGCCCATGCCCGTTTCGGCTTGCAGCTTTCGGAGAAGTTTCAGGATTTCCAACTGTACGGTCACGTCCAAGGCGGTGGTCGGCTCGTCGGCGATAAGCAGCTTGGGGTTGCAGGCGATGGCCATGGCAATCATCACACGCTGTTTTTGACCGCCCGAGAGCTCATGTGGATAGCTGTTGTAGATGGCTTCAGGACGGGGCAGCATCACTTGCTTGAAGAGGCTGATGACACGCTCCTTGGCAGTTGTTTTGCTCACTGTTTCGTGTTGCAAAATCATCTCACTAACCTGATAACCGCATTTATAGACAGGGTTGAGCGAGGTCATGGGCTCTTGGAAAATCATGGCAATGCATTTGCCTCTTACTTCGGCCATCTGCTTTTCGCTGAAGCCTTTGATTTCCTCGCCTTCGATTTGGATGCTGTCGGCTTCGATACGGCTCATCTTCTCATTGAGAAGGCGCATCACGGCCAACGAACTCACCGATTTGCCTGACCCCGACTCGCCCACAAGTCCCAAAGTACGCCCCGCCAGCACGTCGAGGTCGATGCCATGTACAGCTTCAACCCATTCCCCGTCGTGGGAAAATGAGACCTTGAGGTTGCGGATATTCAGTAGGGGTGAGGACATTTCGCGTCAATCGAATACGATGAATAAGTCTATTCTCCGAAGATACCGATAGCCCTGACTTTGGCATCGGCCTTAAAGGTGGGTTGCTCGACCTCCACTGGGCTGTCGATGTTAACGGCAGGCAACGCTCCCTCATAGTCTTCGGGTTTGATAATATAGGTCAAGCCATGGTCCTTGATGAAAAACCTTTTCTCGTTGAAATAGGTTGTCACGCCTTGCTTTTTTAGGATATCTTGGACGTTTGAGCCTACGCGGATGCCGTCTGCCGTGGCAAACTGGTCGGAGATGACGAGGATGCCGGCAATGGTGTCGTTGGCGGCGTCTGTTTCGTCGACATATCCTGGCTGTATTTGAAGGATGAGCTTGTCGTCTTTGGTGACTTCGACGATGACATTTTCCATTTCCTCCTCATCTTCAAAGATGAGGACTGTGACGTCATATCCAGGAATCGTGTCAGGGATTTTGGCACCAAGCTTGAGGCTTCCCAAACCGTCGGCAGTGATAGTGTCGCCTATAAAGACATTGTTTTTCATCAAATTAAGGACTTGATCGACGGCTTCAAAAATGTCAGCGTTTTCCTTTGGTGAAGTCGTGTTGTTGCAAGATAAGAGGCCAAGGGACAATAAGACAATGAATAATACATTTTTCATGATAAAGGTGTTTTTACCGTGCAAAGATAAGGATTATTGAAAAAATCACTATTTTTGTGGGATAAAATTATAACCAGTGGCATTATGAAGAAACCCTTTTTGATCCTCCTTGCCCTGTTGCCGATGATGGCTTGGGCGCAATTTGACCAGTATTTCACCGAATCCTCCCTGCGCGTCGACTATTGCCTGACGGGCAACCACAACGAGACCAACTATTCCCTCAAGGAGCTGATTCGTGAGCCTTATTGGAGCGGCTCGAAAATCAACCTCATTGACAACCTGGAGTTTGGCAGTTACATCGTCAAAGTGTATGCGTCGGGAACGGATAAACTGCTGTTTTCCAAAGGCTACCAAAACCTCTACGGCGAGTGGCAGACTACCGATGAAGCCAAGCAAGTCACCAAAACTTTCGAGGAATCCGTCATCGTGCCTTTCCCTAAGGTGAAGATTGACATCGCCTTGTGCTACAAGACCTGGGAGGGACAGCTCAAGGAAGGGATGCGCTTCACGGTCAACCCTGATGACTATTTCATCCGCGATTATGACAAACTCGATTTGCCAGTTTACGATGCGTGGATTGGCAACAAGGACATCACCAAAGCCGTTGACATCGTGATACTCCCAGAGGGCTATACCCAAGCCGAGATGGGCAAGTTCATCAAAGACTGCGACTTCTTTGTGAAGAGCATGTTTAGCTACGCACCCTATGACCGTTATCGCGAGAGCTTCAACATCCGTGGCGTGATGGCGCCTTCAGCCGAGTCGGGCTGCACCATGCCGGGCGACCATATTTATAAGAATACGGTCATGCGTTTCAGCTTTTGGACCTTCGACTCAGAGCGTTATTGCATGAGTACCGACAACCGCGACATCCGCGATTTGGCTGGACAAGTGCCTTACGACCAGATATATATCCTCGTCAACACGGAGAAATACGGCGGTGGCGGCATTTACAACTTCTATTGCTCCAGCGCAAGCAGCAACGGCTTCTCGAGCGATGTCATCATTCATGAGTTCGGGCATGGTTTTGCAGGTTTGGCCGATGAGTATTACGACGACGACACCTATGGCGACATGTACAATAACGACCTGGAGCCTTGGGAGCCCAACATCACTACCCTCGTCAACTTTGACGCGAAGTGGAAGAACATGATGGACAAGAAAACGCCAGTGCCCACGCCACGCGAGCAAAAGTATGAGAACTCGGTCGGGGTCTTTGAAGGCGGAGGTTATGAGCCCGAAGGCGTCTATAGTCCCCGCATGGACTGCTTGATGAAGACCTTCAAAGGCGATGATTTCTGCCCCGTTTGCCAACGCGCTATTGAACGGATGATACTTTATTATTCCAAATGATGAATTATGAATGTTGAATGCTGAATGAATTTGTCATTCCGCATTCCACATTCCACATCCCGCATTCAGCATTCCGCATACAGCATTCCGCATTAAAATATGAACTATCTAGACCTAATAATCGCCATAATCCTCTTCCTTTTCGGTTTCAAGGGTTTCCGAAAGGGCCTTATCATCGAAGTGGTCACTTTGTTGGCTTTTGCTATCGGCATCTATGGCGCCATGCATTTCTCCGACTTCACGGCTTCGCATTTGCAGGACTTCGTGGAAATCAATCCGAAGCACCTGAATACTGTTGCTTTTGTGCTGACATTCATCCTGTTGGTCATTCTCGTCAACGTGATTGGCAAATGGGTGACCAATTTGATAAAAGCCATGAACTTGGGCTTTTTCAATAAGCTGGGCGGCGCTGTTTTCGGTGTAGCCAAGGGCGTGTTACTGTGTAGCATCTTGGTGATGGTGCTCAACAACTTCCAGCTGATAGGCATGGTGAAACCTGAGGTGCGTGAGCAGTCGAAACTCTATCCTTATATTGAGGAAACGGTGCCTTACGTCTATCGCGGCTTCGATTTGGTGAAGGATTACGCCAAGGAGGTGCTGCCCGATTCCGAGGAGGACGATGAGGAAGAAACCCAAGAGCATGACCTTATTCACGTTTAAGTAACTGTTCAGAATTTGACTTCGGGACAATGATTCGTGACTATGACAGTGGCCGCTTCAACCAGGAAATCGTTCAAGTTGAGGCTGCCGTCATTGTATTGGTTTCAAAATCCACCCAATCCTTTTGGCTTTTATTCCAGTTCCATCCAAAAAGTGTAGAAAAAGACTCGCATATCCACTTTTTTTTATATCTTTGCAGCCGTTTTCAAAATAACGATAAGAATAAATTTTAAATCATTGAAATTCAATAAATAGGAATTGTGGTGAGATGATTTGTGAGCCATAAGCGCGGTGACGATTAAGTATAGAAGCTTGCATCTCAACAATTAAACAAATAGACAATCAACAATTAAACAATAACATATAACATGAAAAAACTAATAATGACCATCGCCATCGTCCTGAGCATGTGCGCAACGACTTTCGCACAGGATGTGGAAGTGTATGAAGAGAGAGGTCTCTTCGGTATGGGAAAAGAATCCGGTATTTTTGGCGCAAAAGCAGGTGAAGATGCCTTATTGCTTCCCGGCCACGGTGAAACTGAAGACCAGGATGCCGACGGACCCTTGGGCACGGGCATTGCTCTGTTGACCACCCTCGGCGCGGCCTATCTCGTAGGCAAACGCCGTAAGGAGGATTGATGGATCCCTTTAAGGGGAAAGCTTGGTTTTTTGTTTTGTTACAAAGGCATGTGGTGCTCACATCACAGCGTTTTCATTTCACGTTCTTCACGCGCTTTCAAGTAGCAAGCCCTGCAAAGCGGTTCGTAGCTTTCGGTTTCTCCGAGAACCACCAATTTATCGCCTGCAATGGTGCGGTGTGAGAATTGTGCCTGACCACCGCAGCGCACACAAATGGCGTGTACCTTGGTCACATCTTCGGCGATGGCCATTAGGGTGGGCATGGGACCGAAGGGTTTGCCCATGAAATCCATGTCCAAACCCGCGATAATCACCCTCACACCTTGGTTGGCCAATTGCTGGCATACGTTAGGCAGTTCATTGTCAAGGAACTGCGCTTCATCGATGCCGATGACATCCACGTCGTTGGCATAGAAAAGAATCTCACTGGCGCTTTCCACCGGGATGGAATGCAGAGCGGTAGAGTTGTGCGACACCACATCTTCCTCGCTGTAGCGCGTGTCCACACCCGGCTTGAAAATCTCCACCTTCAGTTTGGCGATTTTGGCGCGTTTCAAACGACGTATCAACTCTTCCGTCTTGCCCGAAAACATGGAGCCGCAAATGACCTCAATCCACCCTTGCGTTTTGTTGTGAGAATCTTTTTCTAAAAACATGGCATTTGTTATTGGATTATTCGTAATTTAGCCGCTTAATTCCGTCAAAGCGGAACTTCCAGCGGTTGCTGAACTATTCAAAGCAGTTGCTGAGCTTGTCGAAGCACAAAAATAAAGATAATTCATATATGAACGACATTTTTGAGAATCAAAAAGAAAAATTGCTTGCCATAAAGCATGAAATCAGTCTGTTACATCAACAGGTCAACTATCTTCTGAGGAACGAAAAACCTCTCGGGCTGCTTGATTTGGATGTGCTGATGAACCGCACTCACACGGTTTATGACCTCCTTTGTTCCGTCAATTTGGGCGAAAACGGCGACGATGAGGAAATGGATATCGATTCTGAAGCCTTTTCGAGCTTGTTTGCTCCGATGATGCAAGGCAATGAGGACGCCGAGGAAAAGGTGGAAACCCCAGCACAAGAAGAACCAGCGGAACCCGTTGTGAATGTGGAGAATGTGGCGGAGGAAACGCCTGCATCAGTACCCGAAGAGGTCACTCAAGAGGAACCTGAGGAGGAAACCCTCGTTTTGGAAGAAGAGCCCATTGAGGTTACGACTCCCCAACTTGTTGAGAGTGAAGCAATCGATTTCAATCGTGAACCAGAAAAGAACCCCGAGGGCGATGAGTTAGGACTTTTCTTCCGTTTTGAGGACGTCCCCGCGCAGGAAGAGGAGAAACCTGAAGAGACCACAGACGACATGGCTGTGCCGACAATAGAAGAAGAGCTGACTATAGAAGAACCGGCAGTAGAAGAAGAGCTGACAATAGAAGAACCAACAATAGAGGAGCCGACAATAGAAGAAGAGCCGGAAGTTGAAGAAGTGGTTGCGGTTGAGGAGAGTCCTGCGGCAGTGGAAGAGCGGGTCGTTCATTTTGTGGAGGAGATTCCTGAAGAGGAGATCCCCGAACGCGACCTGGTGGATGGTGAGAGTCTGGTGAGGGACAATCCTTTCGAGATGCCTAAGATGGAACATGAGAATAAAAGCGGCGCTTACGGGACGGAGACGGGTCTTTGGGACATGAAGCCGGAAGAGATTGAGCATTCGGCACCTTCAGAGTATGAAGACGTCTTCAAGCGTGACGACACCGAATTTGAGATGGCGACAGGCGAGACTCTTGGCGAAAAGATGATGGGGGAAGACCATTCATTGGCTGCCAAGTTGCAGCAGGCTCCAGCCCGTGACCTGAAATCGGCCATAGGAATCAATGACAAGTTCTTGTTCGTCAATGAGTTGTTTGGAGGAAGCATGGAAAAATACAACAAGTCCATCGAAAACCTCAACGACTTGAAGACCTTGAACGGTGCCATGATATACTTGAATGAGTTGAAGATTGAGTTGCAGTGGAACAGCAGCAACGAGGCCTATCAGAAACTCAAGGATTTGGTCTCTCGTAAGTTTGAATCATAAGAGCCATGTCGAAACTCTATCTTGTGCCCACGCCCATCGGCAATCTGGAGGACATCACCTTGCGGGCTATCCGTATCCTGAAGGAAGTTGACGCCATCCTTGCCGAAGACACCCGCACCTCAGGCAACCTGCTGAGGCATCTTGAAATCAGCAAGCCCATGATGCCGTTCCATATCCGCAATGAGCATCAGGTGGTGGAACGCATCGCCGACCGCATCGAGGCAGGGGAGTCCCTCGCCTTGGTGACCGATGCTGGTACCCCAGCCATCTCCGACCCGGGCTTCCTTTTGGTCCGCGAGTGCGTGAAACGAAACATCGAGGTGGAGTGTCTGCCTGGACCTACGGCCTTTGTCCCCGCATTGGTCAACTCGGGCTTGCCTGCTGAAAAGTTCATCTTTGAAGGCTTCCTGCCACACAAGAAAGGCCGTCAGACCAAGTTGCAGGCGGTGGCAGGCTATCCCTATACTACCATCCTCTATGAATCGCCATTCCGCCTGCTGAAGACTTTGCAGCAGTTGGCCGAGGTCTGTGGCCCTGAGAGAAAGGCTTGCGTCTCGCGCGAGCTGACCAAGATCCACGAAGAGAACGCCCGTGGCACCTTGGCCGAATTGATTGAGCATTTTTCAAAGAAAGAGATCAAAGGCGAAATCGTTATCGTGATGGAGGGTGCTTCGGCGTATGCCCCTGATGACGATTCCGAGGAATAAAAACCAACTGCCTTGCCTATTATGTCATCCCCTCGGGGGTCTAATAGGCAAGGCAGTTTTCTGTTCGATGGTTCAGAACGCGAACGACAGTCTGACGTAATAATCCGTGATTACATCTTTGCGCCCCCCGTTGAAGCCTAAGGCGCTGTCGACGATGTCGATGGCCGAAACGCCAAAGCTGAGGTGGACTCGGTAAATCCTCAGGCCTACGGCACCTCCCGTGTATAATCCCGTTGCCATATAATGGCGTACGCCATCCGGGTCGTTGCAGGTGACTTCGCCCAAAGGTGCGGAAAACCCGATCCGGCCTTCGATAAAGGGACTGACGGACGTGTAGGGCAAGCTGAACTTCAGGTTGGCGTAGATGGGCAAGGTGTGAATGTAAGTCTCCTGCATGTTTCTGAACAGGCGGCAATGCTCGCCGTAGCTGGAATAATACTCGGCGCCGATGCCCAAGTTGGTGATGCGGCCTACTTGGTATTCAGCCATGCCGCCAACGCTGAAATGATAAGGGATTTCGTGCACGAAGATGGCCCCCAAGTCGCTGACGCCCAAATCGCCAAGGACATGGAAACGGAATGTCCCCACCGGGCTATAGCAATGTTCGGGATGCTTTGGCGCACGTTGCCTGACGACGGTTCGTCTTGGCACATGACGATAACGCGGCCTCGGTGGACGAGGCTGTGCCACAGCGGCGATAGTCAAGGCCAGCAGGAGGCACAGGGATAATAAGGTCTTTTTCATAAGGCATTCATTTTTATGGATAATGTCTTATGAATTTACAAAAACCATACCAAGAAAACGCGGTTACTTTGTCTGTCTTTGATAGGCTTTCAAACGGGCTTCAAGGCTCTTCTTCACGCCATTGGAGGTGTAGGTGGCACCGCTGACGGCATCCACGTCCTTGTTCAAAGCTTCGTCGACGGTGAGTCCGTTCCATGCCTCATAAAGGCCACCTTCCACTACACGTTGCGCAAAGCGAGGTGTCTCCTCGTTCTCCAACAAGGCAACGGTCTTGATGCGACCTTCGGCATCCAAAGCTATTAATAAAGGTGTAGGGCCGTTGAAGCCTTTTATGTTATCGGAATAGGGAGAGGAGAAAAGCACAGTGCCCAATTTGTTGCCTTTGGCGTCTTTCACTTCATAATAAGCCGTATCGATGGCTTTGGTCTTGGCGGCATCGCCGAAATAGGGTTGGACTTCTGCGACAGGGAGTTCGGGGAATTTGGGACCGCAGCTGCAAAAGGCCACTACGCCAGCCGCCATCAGTGCGCCCAAGGTTTTCTTAATGACATTCATTTTGATTCGTTTTTGAAAATTTGTGCAAAAATAAGCAAAACCTCACAACAATTCAACAATTCGACAACCAACAATGCAACAAAACCCCTATCTTTGTGCCATCAAAACTCTAAGATTATGTTAGTCATTGGAATCGCTGGCGGTTCGGGTTCAGGGAAAACCACCGTCGTTAAGGAACTGGTGAGACAGTTGCCAGAGAATTCAGTATCAGTCATTTCGCAAGACGCTTATTACTTCGACAACGGCGACAAGACGCCAGAGGAGAAGAAGCAGATCAACTTCGACCATCCCGATGCCATCGAGTGGGACCTGCTCATCGATCATCTCGACCGCCTGAAAAAAGGCGAAACTATCCCCATGCCTATTTACACCTACGTCACGTGTGCCCGTTCACAGGAGGTCATCTATGTGCATCCCACCGAGGTCATCATCGTGGAAGGCATCATGGTGCTGACCCAGGAAGAACTTCGCAAGCGCATGGACATCAAGGTGTTTGTGGATACCGATAGCGACGAGCGCCTGATGCGTATCATCCGCCGCGACATCGCTGAACGTGGCCGCACCTGGGAGGACGTGCTGCGTCATTACCAGACCTTCGTCAAACCCATGCACCAGCAGTTCATTGAACCCACCAAACGCAGCGCCGACATCATCCTGCCACGCGGCTCAAGCCCCGTGGTGGTCGACATACTGGCTTCGAGGATCAGGATGCACTTGGGCAAGTGAGGCATCGTCAGCATAGTCGTGTTTATTGGTTTTTGGTTATGAAGAGAAGTGTTTATATCCTGCTCATCATGATGGCTATGGTTGTCGTTGGCTGTCATCAAAATACAAAGCAGAATCCTGTTGCCATCGTAAAGGATACCGTCAACAAGGTTGAGAAGGCCGATGATGCAACCCCTTTGTTGGCTGAACAAAATATCGGTGCCTTGTCGGATTGCGACATGGTGATGCTCGATAAGGGCAAGTTGTTTTTTTACAACACAAAGACCTCAACCCTGACACCCTGCGATGTTGAGTCCGACAGCGTGGTAAACTGTGCCTTCGTGGACAACATGCTGTATTACTGCGTTCCCGAAAAAGGGAAGATGGTGCTGAAATCCATGCAATTGGATGCCCCATCGCTTCGACCTGTCAAGTTGGCTGACTGGGGATTGGACTATGAGAAATGCGTGACTGAGACCTACGGAACGGTGTCGCCGCTTTTGTATTACGCTGGTCACAACGCGCTGGGCTTGTGGCATGAGTTCAGTTGGGATTCGTACGCGTTGAGCCAGCAGAAACTCTATAACCTTGACACGGGTGAGATCACCGATTGGAACTGGGAAGAATGGGATCGTGAGGAGAGGGCTCGTCTAGAAGCTAAAGCAGAGGAACAAACGGAAGAGAATTACACATTTGACCCTGTGCGTGACGAGCTCAAGGAATTCCTCAACGAGAAGGAAGGCAACTATTGGCTTGTGGACGGCATCGAACACATCTGTCTGACGGATAAGATTGACTTCGACAAATACGTCTCCGACCACGACTATGCCACGGAACGCGAGTTCGAATACGTTTCATCGTCGCCCGACAATATGATGGTGCTCTATATGGCCATTCTTGAGTGGGGCGACTATCCACATGGCATGTTGTGTGTTTCAAGTGTTGACGGAGCGGTACAGATGCCCTTGGAAGACACGGATTGCTCTGAATACCATGCCGAATGGTTGGACGACGGCTCCTTGGTCTATGTGGGCTTTGAGCCCCTTTCATCCGAAAAAGCTTCGAAATGGGATAACTCAGTGCCCTGCGTCAAGCGTGTTTTCTCCAACGGCTCCACGAAGACAATTGCCCATTGCAGTGAGTTTCAGCTGAGAAAACAATAGCGACGGGAATGGAGCACCTTCGGTTGGCAAACGGATGATGCCGTAGAGTGAAGACCTGAGAAAAAGAAAATCCCTATCTTGAAAATCAACAAGATAGGGGTTCGTTTTGTTGCCCAACCAGGATTCGTTTTTATCCATTTCACTCACAAGAAAAAATAAAAAAGTATAAAAATAGAGATTGAGGTAAAAAGATTACATGTGGGATTTATAGGTAATAGAAATAGAGATAAAAATGGTTGTAACTATAATTGTCCGGCTGAAATTGGTGATTTTTGTGGCAGATTGATTATTTTTGCGCCCATGAATTGCGATGATGAAATAGTCAAACGGAAACTCTATTATGACGGCTTAAAGCGGGTCATTGAAAACCCTATCTCGAAGAAAATAGCCGAAGATGTGGACGAGATCCTTCGGGATGAGGAGGCTGATAATGATCTGAAAGAACCTCTTCAATTATGGAAGGAAGTGTTCGCCCCGTTTTGTAATGCCATCGTGTTCGTTCACAACAACCGCTTTCTGCTGGACGAGAAGGTTGATATTCTCAACGACGATGATGCCGACATGCCTTTCATGTTGCCCAGTGAGATTTTCAAAACGCTAAAGACCCTGCTCAAAACAACCGTCATGGATTTCCTTTCGGTATTGCAAATCGGATCAAGCGAAAAAAAGGATTTGTTTGACAGGATTGAGCAAAACGACATGGAGGGCTTTACATCGTTATTGGAACAGAGCCGATGCGACACCACGGCCTTGGCCAAATTGTGCGCCAGTTGCTTGGACGATTCTTTCAGAGGCGAGAACATGGAGGACGAGGACTTGCCCTATCTTCTCGACTACATGGCTGGCCGCTTGAAAAACAACGATGCGGAAGACAGCGACGTGGTACTTGAAGCCGTGGAGCGATGGCAGCCATCCTCCGAGCGAATTAGTTCCGACGACAGCGACGAGACGCTCTATCAGTATTGTTCCGACTACCGCCATTTCATCGAAATCAATCTAGGCGTGTACCTTCGTTACTATTGGGACTGGTACGATGATTTCTTGTTGAAGGAAAGTAACCTGATTGATCCGATTCTCGACCATCCCATAGCCAAAGATTTGATTGACAGGATAAGGGAAGAATACCAAAACCCCAAGCCGAAGCCTTCTGAGCCTTTCATGCTCCCCGATGACTTCTTCGATTGGCAATACAAATCCAACACCCCAAAAGAGTTTTTCTACATGGACGATATCTTAAAGAAGAAAGGTGTTGAGACTTTGATTGCTTTCATCGATTGGCTTGCCGAAAAGGGTTATATCGCCGACGACAACGAAGTGAAAGCCTTGTTCGCCTACCGCCTGACGGGAAGATGTCGCCCAAAAGGGGAGGAGTTGCCCGTGATAGAATGGCGCGGCAAGAACAACAAGCCTTACGAACTGATTTACATCATCAAGAGCTTCTCCGACCGTGGTGACTACAAGAAGATGCGGCTTTTCTTCCACGGTCCCGAGTGGGTGAAAGACCGCGACAGCAGCTATGCCAACTCGGCGGATTCGGAGTTCAGGAGGAAAATGACGGAGTTTTATCCTGGCGTTTGTGAGCTTAAGAAGTAATTCCAAAAGAGATATTTACCGCCAAACTTTGAATTTTTTGGCAAGTTTGGCTTAACCTTCCTCGGTGTTCTCAATAAATAAGTTGTTTATTGTTAGCACTTTAGCAAAATCATCACTATGTTCACCTTGAGCCAATCCCTTGGTGGTTATGAGGACAGTCCGAATGGCTTTTGAAGTCTTGGTTTCAGTCTGGAAGGTCTTGATTCGGTTTCCTAGCTTTAGGCTCTCTTCAGCATCCTGGCTGTATTCATAGCGGGAGTATTTCATCTCGCAAATATCAACAACACCATCGGCGCGGTCTATTATCATGTCAATCTGTGCCCCTGGGGTGGACTTGCGGCTACGCCAAGAATAATATGAGGTGAGGATGGTGTCCAAGCGCAGGGATTGTATGATTTCCCAAACATGATACATACATAGGCGTTCAAACGCCAGTCCGTACCAGTTGTTTTGGCCTGGTGTGTTGAGGGTGTGCCTCCAATAAGCACGGTCGGTGATGGTTTCGGAGGCGCAGAAAGTCTGGTAGAAGATGGTGAAGAAATCAATCAATCTGTAGATGCCGGAGTTCTTTTTGCCTCCGTCACTATGGTGGATGATGAGGTCGCAATAAACCAAATCCTTGAGCATCTTGGTCAATTCCTCGCACGAAGACATTTTGAGGGCAGTGGCAATCTGTCCCCTTGTCAACCCTTCCTTGCTTTTCGAAAGCAGACGGATGATGTCCATGTATCGTTCAGGGGTTTTGAACAAAGAGGTGTACAAGCGTCGAAACTCGTTCCTGAATTCCGCATTGGTGGAGAAGAACATCATATCGATGTTCTCAGCCGCACTCTTGGCTGGGTCGAGCAAGGAGAAATAGT
>JAFWRA010000120.1 GCA_017508895.1 Bacteroidales bacterium | reverse complement strand
TGGAGAAGTGGTTGTAAGTGCCCGCTCCACTGATTGTTCCAGCCCCAGCAGGGTCGGCTGTGGCGGTGATGTCATAACTGTTAAGGATGAAGTGAGCCACGTAGGCCGCTGCGCCGCTCACTTCGAAGCTGTATTCCGTCTCGGTAGAGACCACTACACTGTCAAGAGTCCAATTCTGGAAGGTGTAGCCTGTAGCGGCTGTGGCTGTCAACGTACAGTTGGAGAAGTGGTTGTAAGTGCCCGCTCCACTGATTGTTCCAGCCCCAGCAGGGTCGGCTGTGGCGGTGATGTCATAACTGTTAAGGATGAAGTGAGCCACATAGTCCCCTGGTCCATCCACTTCAAAGGTATACTCGGCATCGGTAGAGACTTCCAGACTGTCCTTGGTCCAGTTGACAAAATGATAACCTATGTTAGGAGTGGCAGTCAAAGTGCAGGATGCAAAGTGGTTGTAAATACCCGCACCTGCCGCACTGCCACCTACAGACGGGGTGGCATCAACGGTGATTTCGTAACTGTTAATCTCAAAGTTGGCCACATAAGTCTCATCTTCGGTCATAGTGAAGGAATAAGTAACATCGGTGGTGACCTCCTCGCCATCCTTGGTCCAGTTGAGGAAATGATAACCTATGCCAGGTATGGCCGTCAAGGTGCAGATGGTATCATCGACTTGACAGATTGGCGTACCGCCTTCGGTTGGGTTGGCCGCAACGGTTATAATCGGCATCCTGTAGAATTCGTATGTTCTTGCTGGAGTGAGCGATCCGTTGTTAAGTTGCATGGTCATGGTGTGCTGCCCGATGGGAAGCCAACTGACATCCACCAAGAAAAAGCTTCCTCCCACCACACCTGTCTGCAAGGTAGTGTAGTCCCAGTCGAACCAGCAACGGAATTGCCATTCCTCCATTGGACTCACAGGCATTTTCATGAACATATAGCTCCGCGTAGAACTATAGTCACCGCCTTTTAACATAATATGGACAAAGTGAATACCGTCACTCAATCCAGACACATCCAAGAGAAAGGAACCTTCACCAACAGAGTTAACCTGCTGGTGCTCAAAGTCTTCGTCAAACCAGCAGTGATAAGTCAAACCTGACAATCCTTGTCCCGTCGGGTCAGTCTTAATGAACAGGAAACTCTGTGATGGTCCCCAACTCATGGAGGTGTCCGCCACGTGGATATGCAGGAAATGCACCCCTGTTCCCAAAGCGCTCACGTCCAATTCGGCCTGCCAAGTGTTGTCGCTGAAGGTGGTGGTGACGGCTTGCGCAAAATTCTGGTCGTACCAATAGCGGCACGTGTATTGCGACTGCGCCTTCACCACAAAGCAGAACAGCAGGCAAATGATTATTAATAAAATACGTTTCATGGCCCTGTTTTTTTATTCCCCTTCGGTGATGATTTCGATTCCCACGTTCAGTTTGCCTTCGTTGTTCGACTTGTTGGACACATTGTAGCGTGCAGGCGCCATGTAGAAGGGACGTGAACTATAAGGTATGGTGCCACCATAAATGCCTACCTGAGTGCCATCGGTACCCAAGAAACCCGTGGCAATTTCATCTTTCAGTGCAAACGACTCCTCAAATGATAACGAGCTGCCACCCGTGAAACTTTCAAAGACTTCTTCGTATGAAGAGTAGGTGATGCAACCTGTGGCATTACAATTTACAAACATGTTTCCATACTGATATATTCCAATGCAGTTGGTGCAAGAAGAGACCGAGCTAGGCAAATTATTACCACAAACAATACTGTTAATTGCCGAAAAAGCAGATGAAGGCGTTTGCAAAATTGAATTGTAATACAGAGGCGTGGAGCCTGATTGGCTGCTAGATGGGTACCACACTACGCAATTGATAAATATAGGGTTTGTTACATAATTAAAATAGAAAGTTTTAATGATGCAGTTGACGAACTGCGCATTGTTCATAGTAGGACTACTAAAACTATAAGAAACGCCTATAGAAAAAAAATTGCATCTGTTGAACTGAGGGTTGTTGAGGGTTCCAAAATTCATGTAGTTAGCGAACTTGATTCCTTCAACGGTCAGGAAGTTTTCGGTATCAGTCACATTGAGGTTGATGCTATTGCTAAAAATGGTAGGTTGTGTGTCGGTCACCGTGTCAATAGCACATCCTGCCCCGCGCAAAGTGATGGCTTTTGTAATGTCGGTTGGTGTAAACGTACCGCTCGAAAGCGTAATGATGTCGCCTGTTTGTGCGGCTTCGTGCGCTTCCACAAAGGCATTGGCACCATAATACACACTAATATCCTCACCATGTTGGAGGGTGGCTACTTGGGTTTGAGCAAGTGCGTTCTTCGCGCCCACCACTACCAGCAGCAGGACGAACAAGGCGGCACTCATCGCCTTTCCGATTCTTAAAGCATGTGCTTTCATTGATTTAATTATTTGTTAAGGTTAGTGTTTTCAACTTTTTATCCTTTTCCCGAACGGGCAATAAAAAAACGTGGACTTACTATTTCTTTAAGTCGGTTTTGGAGGCCTTCGACTGCCCTTACACCATAACTATTACGAGTAAGCCCACGTGCTGAAAACACGTAGGCATTGGCTTACTCGCTCATGGTGTAATGAAAGTGTCGAAGTTTTCCAAAACACAAGCTTTTAAGCTAACGCTATTGTTTTAATATTCCGTTTTTCGTTGTTGCGCTCAATGCGCTGTATTCATTTTCTGTTTTGTTTGGTTAGACTTTGGGTTAATTATCAGAGTAATAGATACTTTAATTACACGGCAATGCCGGTTTGCATCACATCGTCAAAGAGAATGCTATCCTCGTGGTCTTCCATAAGGACGGGCTCGATAAGACTTGTCACTGCATGTCCCTCACGAACAAGGCTAACCGATTGTTGCAGCCATTCATCATCATTCACCTTGGGGACGATAACCGCAACATCAATGTCACTCCAGGGATTGGCAGAACCTTTCGCGTAAGAGCCGTACAAGATGACCTTCAATTTGCCATCAAAACGCGGAGCAATCAATTGCTTGTAGCGTCTAACGAGCTGGAGGGCTTCGTCAAGGCTGAGTATTCTATTTCTGCATTCTGCTTTCATTTGCCATTTTCTTTCAATTAATATTTTATGTGGCAAAAATAAAAAGATTTTCGTTTCCGATGCAAAAAAGCATGATTTTCAAATTAAGAAAGTGTTCAAATTTACTGGCATAAACTATCAAAATAGCGCTATTGTTCTATTATTCTGTTTTCCGTCAATGCGCTG
>JAFWRA010000119.1 GCA_017508895.1 Bacteroidales bacterium | reverse complement strand
TTGAAACTGTCCAAAAGACGTTGCTGCTCCTCCGAAACGACTTGGATTTCCTTCAAGGGCTTGTCCAAATCCATCATTTGGCTGATAACAGTTTCATAACTCTGCATCAGCTGCTCCACGAAAGCCTCTGAATAAAGGTGTGCGTAGTGCGAAAGTATGGCTATGTATTGTTCTTCCGTTTGGAAAACCTGAACTTCAAGTGGATTACTGGTGCTGTTGTCGGTCAATTGTTCAATAGCTACCGGCTTATTATCCAACTTTAAGTCACTGAATATTTTTCCTTGATACACAAACATTTGGTGTGTTTCAATACCTTGCTCGCTGCAGAAGTCGGCGTAGGAGTAGAGGCTATGCTTGCGTGCTTCTGTGTCGAGGTCGCCTTGCTTGAACAAATCGCCCACCGTCATGTCGTCTTTGACGGTGAAGAAGGCAGGCACTGTGCTCACAAACATTCCGAAGCTTCGGGTCAAATGGAAGTCACTGCGACCGTGCCAAATGGTGGAGAACAGCACCTGTTCGTCGCCCGTGTAACGCGACATCAGTAGGGCGTAGGCCGAGGTGAAGAAACTGCTCAAATTGACTTTGTTTTCCTTGCAGAAACGGTTGATGGCGGCTGTATCCACCTTCAACGGTCTGAAGATGGTATGGCTACGAAACGCTTTCTCGTCAAGGTCGGGTTGCAAGAGGGTGTCCACATCGTCGCAAACGTAGTGCTCCCGATACCATTGTTGGTCGTTTTTCCATAGCTCACCTTGGCGCTGCTCAAACTCCTTGAGAGCGTAATCAATGGACGAAATCGGCTCGATATCGACTTTCTTTCCTTGATAGGCGCAATCGATGTCGCGCAACAGGACTCGCAACGAAGCCCCATCGAAAATGATGTGGTGGAACTGGAAATAGAGATAGTTGGCCTCGGGTCCACTCATTAGCTTGAAATAGAGCAGTTGGCTACCATCCAGGGCCATCTTTTTGAAAAGATGCGGTTTTTCGGCTTCGATGTCCGTGATTTCCTCTATCTGGATGTCAAAAGGTGCTTCTTCGATGTATTGTTCGGCTACACCTTCCTCGTTCACTTTCACGCGGCAGTTGGCGTAAGGATGTGCCTCCAAAGCCTTGAGAATAGCCGATTTAAGCCGTTCTAAATCAATGTCCTTCCCAAAGGTGAGAAGATTCAAAGGTTGGTATATGTTACTTCCGGGGTTTTGCATACACTCTGCAAAAACGCCGACTTGTGATTGGGTTAATGGAGCAGTTTTCATGTAAGTTTATTTATTCTTTTTGTCTTGCCAAATGGTGCTAAACAATGTGGGTTTGACGGAGAGCATGAGCCAGCCCCAATGCAACTGCCGCTGCTCGGTGACTTCTTGGATTTGCTGGAGTATGACCATGGTTTCCGTGCCATGCATGTAAGTATAGCCCGCCGAAACCGAAACGGCCTTATTGAAGGCGTAGGATGCCGAGAAATCAACTTCGTGCCCTAAAGTCTTGCTGTCCAAATAATCGAGGTCGGTCGCGATGGCATAGTAATGGTAAGCCGCATTGAGATTCAAGCCATCGACAGGATTTACATTGCCACCAAGATAAAGGTTTTGGAGGCCTGGCGTAAAACCATGGTAATAGTTTTTCATATAGAAGAAGTCCATTGCGCCGTAAAACTCGTGGTGAGAGCCGAAGATGGCATTGAAACCTCTTATCTTGTCGTGTTGAACCATGCCAAAGTGTCCCTCAGGCGGCACGGAAAAAAACTTGTCGCCGCTCAAATAGTCGTAGCCGGCAAAGATGTTGTATTTATCGCTTGGCCTCACGGTGGCCTTCACGCTACCCATGAAAGCATCGATGGGCAAGCCGTGTTCTTCCTTACCCAATTGGTAGTAAAACTCGCCTTCCAACGACCAATATTTGGGACGGAAGGCCATATAAGTGCCCACCAACTGTTGGTAATAGGTGACATCAGATTCCTTTTCCTTGAGGCTTTGCATCCCAATGTTCATGCCTAACAACGAAATGCCAAACATTTTCTTGGGCGTATCATAGTGATACCAAAGGGTTTGCATGGTCTTGTAAGGTTGCAGCCCACCCGAATAATACTGGATTCCGCTATCCATGTTGTCAGGGTCTTGGTTGTAGGCCGCCATCAAATGTACCTTGTGGCTTTCGCCATCATAGCCCAATTTCAACACGTCATGGGTGGGCGCGGTCATCGTCCAGTCGTCGTTGCCGATGATACGCTCGTTGTCATAGTCCAGCTCCTGACGGCCAATCTTCACGAAGAGGCCGTGCTTCGACTGAATGTTGGCCCAGCCTTCATAAAGGCTGATGTTGGCGCCACCCTGTCCCCAAACGCCGGCGAACTGGGGCGACAGTTTCACCTCCAACCACGAGCGCTTGTAGTCTGCCGTGACGCGGTATTTGCCCAAAACGAATTGTGTCCTGCGGTATTTGTCGAGGCTGTCGGCCTTGAAACCACCGGCACGCAACTCGCCACGGGTCACCAATTGGGCATCCAAACTGAATTGATTGTCGGCTTCCTGTGCTTTCAATCCAAAAGAAAACAGCAAAGCCATAACCATGCAAAACCACTTTGCAGGTTGGTTGAAATAGTGCTTCATAAGATGTTGATTTTATTTATTCTATATCGAACAGGTCGATAAAGCCCGTCATCTTGAAAACTTCCTTGATTTCATCGTTCAGGTTCTTCAAAACCACCTTGTTGCCCTTGCTTTTGGCGCTTTTCAGCAAGGCCAAGAGGATGCGCAAGCCGCTGGAGGCGATGTAGTCCAAATGGGCACAGTCGATGGTGATGTCTTTCCCGCTCAGTTCATGGAGGGGCTGCATGGCTTGTTCAACTTCAAGAGCATGGGCGGTATCAAGTTCGCCTTCGAGGGATACGATGTATTTCCCGTCTTTTTCTGTGATGTTGGTATTCATTTGCAATGTTTTTATTATTGTTATGGCTGCAAAGGTAGAAAAAATCTTTTGTTCCGTGGTTAAAACAAAAAAATCTTATTCAATCGCAGGTTCAAATAGCAAGTGCAAAAATAGGTGAAATTTAGTTGCAGAGCGCAAAGAACCTGTTTTTAGGGGAGTTGAAGAGTAGTTTTTCTCTAGGCCTCTTGTTGATTTTATATTGTATCTGCTTGAACACCAAATCTTCGCACTTCTATCTTGAACTTAGGCGTTTGTCTCAAGATGTCAAAGAACTGATTTGTCTGTTTGTGTTTCAGCAGCCATGTCATCCCTGCGCTGGTCTGAGCGATGGCGGGGATTTATGGCTGCGGCGTGTGTCGCAGGTGTGTCGCAGGGGTTCCGCTGGGCTTCACCGCCTGCTTAATATCCTGCGCCCCTACGGGACTGGGTCGAGACGAAACGGAACTAAAGCCGTCGCCGAAACACCTTGCGGTGCCTCGGCGACGGATGATTCGGGTTTGTGTGAGCCAAAGTGTTCAAAGGAGGCCGTTCGCTTTCAGCCAGTGTTTCCCTTTTGGGGTGAGGCAGTACAACAAAAACAGCAAACAGGGCACTCCTATAAGTGATAACATAATGTAAGCTCCCATGGTTAGTTTCCTTTCTTTATTTCTTCTTATTGGTTAATACTAATCCTACTATCAAGGCGATAAGTGCCACAAAAGCACTCAAGATATAAATCATGAATTTATCATCAAGATCTTTGAAGATGGAAGCGATTATGACACCTGTCACGATGTACTTGGAAATGTCGATAAGATACTTACCAAGGTTCTCCTTCCATAAGCCGCCAACCTTCTGTTCTGGCTTCTGTGCAGTGTCAAGTACCTCCAGATTCTTGTTCTGTTGTGGCTTCCGCGATTTGGCTTTCTCGTGTCCTGCGGTCATATCGCATCCGTTTTGATGTTTCTGCCTGCAAAGATACAAATAATAATCCGAACTCCGCAAGCGGTTCTCCGAAAATTTTCCGTTTGTCTCAAGATGTCAAAGAACTGATTTGTCTGTTTGTGTTTCAGCAGCCATGTCATCCCTGCGCTGGCCTGGACGATGGCGGGGATTTATGGCTGCGGCGTGCGTCGCAGGTATGTCGCAGGGGTTCCGCTGGGCTTCACCGCCTGCTTAATATCCTGCGCCCCTACGGGGCTTTGCTCCCGCTGCCGCTTCGCGTCATTGCGAGGAACGAAGCTAATCTTCGATTTCCCCGCAGGGGAACCTCCATCATCTCACTACAATCTTCTGGACTTTAACGTTGTCTCCTTGGATGAGGCGCAGCACATACACGCCCGCCGTCATTCCATTTGTAGAGACGGTGTGCACACCGTCTGTACAACGAATCATGCGCCCCGTCACATCCATTATCTGCAACGTTCCCTCGCCGTTGACGATGAGGTTGCCTGCGGCATCGATGAAAGCGAAGGTCCCTGAGCCTCGGTCCCTGAGCCTGTCGAAGGGCCGTCCTCTCAGTTCGCTACAAACACCAGCTTGAAACGTGATTCATAGTCCGTCGTCTTGGCGGTGAAGGTGTAGGACGGCATGGCCAGCAGGTCGATGTCCGCGCCGGTCATGTTGTCAATCAGGTGCA
>JAFWRA010000118.1 GCA_017508895.1 Bacteroidales bacterium | reverse complement strand
TACAGATGTGAAGAAGGTTCAGTTTATCCTCCATGTCGTATAATGGATGTCATTTGTGGTAAAGATTTAGGATATAATAGAGACATGAAGGATATGCCCGATTTGTAAGACGCAAATCTGAATAATGCCATTGAAAACTGTTGTTTGTTATGTTTCGGGGTGGCGAAGCCGCCGCCACGAAAACTATGATTTTGGGATTCAAATATCAGATACTCTAGGTTTCACCGCTTACTGACTTTGCTGCAAGCGAGAATATTTTGCAGGGTTTCGGGTATGGTTACGTTATTTTTGCTAACCTAGCCGTGCGAACTGAAAATACCGGATACTTTGAGGAGCAATTCACATACAACCAGCTAAACCGTTTGGACAGCAGCTGGCTGAATGGTGTGCCGATGGGTATTTTCCCATGGTGACAAAAACAGAAGGGATTGAAGAGGTTCCATAAATCCAGATCAAAAAAAGAGAATCAATAAATGAAGAATATCAAAAAAAGTATCATCCTCGCAGTAGCAGTGGCGGCTTTGGCCGCCCTGCTGCTGGTGGGATGCCAAGAAGGGAACCGTCCTTCGACAGAGCTCAGGAACCGTCCTTCGACAGAGCACAGGGACCGTCCTTCGACGGAGCTCAGGGACCGTCCTTCGGCTCAGTTGAAGAATCATGAAGGACTAACCCCTAATCCCCCTGCCCCCTTAAAAGGGGGAATGCAGAGGGGGAAGGACACATTGACGCTCGATGAAGGTCATTATGAACAAAACCCAAAATATGAAGCTTTTCATCCAGACAGTTTGATAGGCTCTTGGCAATGGCTTCATACCCGTTGTGAGTTTGGTGACTTGTCTTGTAAGGTGACCTGGTGCATGGTGCTTCGTTTTGAGCGTGGAAACAAACTCAGCGTGGATTTCAATGGGGAGAACATAGTGGACAGAGCGAAGTACACGCTGAAGAAAGCGGAGGAGAATCCTTACGGCGAATACCTGATTACCGTTCCCGAAGAGGCCCGCAAGGCGGTCTTCGAGAAGGTGGGCGACTTGCCTGAGGCCATACTAAACGGCTATGTCAGCTTCAACATCCTCAACAAAGGTTATGAGATGAAATGCCTTGTCATTACGGATACAGAAAACATGGGCTGGAAGGACCTCCATCAAAGCTCGACGTTCCGCAGGGTGGACGAGGAACATCCAGCGAGGCCGTTGCGATGGTGGAGTGAGACATATTGAAAAATGAAAAATTGAATGGTTTTGACACAATCCCCCTATGAGGAGAGGGAAAAATTGGTGTAGTAGAATGATAAAAAATTTAGTTTGAACGTATTATTTTTCTATCTTTGCACTTGAAAAATTGTCAAAATTTCAAAGGTGCAATGAGTAGCGAACATCCCATAAAGGACGGTGAAACCTTAAGAAAACGCATAGAGGCTGGCCGACCGTTCGCTCTATGATGCTATCGTTGAGCATCGCCGAACCTACTACGCACTAAAGTATGTAAACTACGACCTGCATGACCCAGCGACCATCAATTTCCTCATACCAGAAGCGCAACGCGAAGCTTGGATGACCGACTATGCCAATATGAGACGATTCTTCATTTATGGCAAGTCGCCAGAATTTGATGCCCTCATGCAGAGAATGGAAGAGTTGCAAGCTAGGGTTAGAGGGTTGACGAGGTGAATTTTGTAGTTTTGCCAAGAAATTGTAAAGAAAAACATCAGTTACAACTGATGAATTTCAATAGGGTTCTTTCGCAAATAAGAAAAGGCTATGATTAAGGATGGAAAAAGCATCAAAGTAATTCTCAGAAGACCGCTTGAATACTACTATCAGGAAGGGATGATTTCATACAGGGCTTTGAATGTGTGTAAAGCATTCGGTATCGTCACCGTAGGAGACCTTATTCGATACCATCACGAAGGGAACTTGCGGAAACTGCGTAATTGTGGCCCATACACCATTCAAGAGTATGAAAATGTCATCGGGCTGGTCAATTACAAATATGCAGTCCAGCTGTTGGAAAAGTTGGATAGTTACAAAGACTTGCCGGAAAAGCATAAAGAAATCATTGTAGAGCATTACAAAAGGCCTCTGCTTGACTTCTCCTTGGATAGCATAAAGCAGTTCTACGACACCTTTGGCGATTCCAAGGCGTTTTATACTTTCTTCTTCTGCAACCAGAAAGACTTGTGTGAAAGGTTCAATGGCCTAAAAAGCCGTGAGCTGAAACACTATTGTTACCAGCTGCTTTCAGATATTCATTCCTCGATTAGGAAAGAAGGGCTGGATGACACCTATACCTACGAGTTGGTCGTCATGGCACGGGCAATCATCTGGTTCTGCGACGAAACGTTTGCAGCAGAACTACAAGTAAAAGACCCGACATTGGCGATGAGAAGGCGAGCCCTCGTGACTGACTTTGAAAACAGAGCCGAACAGCATCTTGGTAGATATGACTTGAAAGAAGTAAGGCAGAAGCTGATACCTACGTACTTTAAGGCTTTGGGATTGTTTCAGCATACAGATCGAGAGATAGATGATTTATGGTACAAGTTGTCGTGTTGGAGATACTCACACAGGGTTTTGACGCTCCTGATAGCGGAACTGAAAGAGACCTTGTTTTGGTACGAAGGCATTAGCGGTGACGAGCTGGGCAAGTCCATCGTTGCCAACAACTATCGTTATCTGACGGAAGAGCAGACCTGTTTCGTTGCTGGTTTCCATAAACAATACGGGTATTATCCCATGTTTTTCCTGTTAAGGGAACATTTGATGAACACGACGGACAAGTTTGAATGGATCTTTGCCAAGGCGACGGGCATTTATGATGGAAAACCAAAGACCCTTGAGGAGATAGCAAAGGAGATGGGGTATTCAAAGCCGACCGTCAGGAGCTATTATGTTAGAGCACCAAGGCATTTGTTCAGGGATAAAGGATGGTTGTATTACAAGTTTCGCACCGACCTTGTCATCCCAGATGTCGACGAATTATATAAGAGCGTTGTCGAGAATGAAAAAGTGAACATACCCTTTGAGTCGTTTGCCAAGATATGTACCGATGGGTTCGGGCTGAAATTGGCGAAAGTGAACGATAAGCATTTCCTTGTGAACGACAAACTGCATGTAAGCGTAATCTATAAGGCTTGCAGCACAATCAATGCGATTAATAATCGGATAAAAGGTGAAACCTGTAGCATTCCGCTCGGTAATGTGTTGGACGATGCTCCTGTTGAACTAAGGGGCGTTCACATGAAAGCCTTGCCGGTCATCATCAGCAAGGCCTACGGACTTACCGTTGACGAAGACAAGAACATCATTTTTCAGCCCCAAGGGATTGATGTGATTTATGAAGTAACCGAAATACTGCGCAAGAAAGGCAAGCCGATGGGGATTGAGGAGCTGTATAAGGCATTTATCAAGAGGCAACCCGAGGCCAAGGACATGAGCTTGGATTATTTCAAGGGAAAGATTTCGCGTGCAGAGACTATCAAGCCCATCGGAAAGTCAATGAGATACGCCTTGACAGAATGGGAGCATGTGTATCGAGGCACCATCAGACAATTGGTGGCCGATGTTTTGAAAGAGGCCAAGACCCCACTACACATTGACAAAATCATGAAGAAGGTGCTGAAGGTATATCCGCATACCAACAAACGAAGCGTCACGTGGAGCCTCAAACAGGATGAAGCGAGATTTGCCAAGTTTGGCGAAGGGGTTTATGGGCTTGTGGACAAGCAGTACAGTAAGAAGTTTGAGGCGATGAGAGAAAAGCGAGAGAAATGAGGACTCCCCCACCGCTGCGCGGCACCCCCTCTGGATGGGACATTTGTCCTCACAAAAACGAGTTGAGGAAGTTGAGGAAGTTGAGGAAAATGAGGAAAAGGCAAAAGAAAATGCCCCGCTAATCCCCCTGACCCCCTTAAAAGGGGGAAGAGATGGCGGGGCATTTTGTTATCTGAATACGCTGGATGGAAACAGCGGCTCGATGGGGATGCACTGGATGGAGAAATAGCCATTCAGACCATCGGAACGCCGAGAGGCACGGCAAGGGATTTGGCCACATTCTTCATCAGACTGTGAGCGGAGGAATAGGCAGTGCCTACAAATCCATTCAGCGTTTCTGCCTTTGGGAGCCTGCTTGAAGCGGACGATGCCCCAGAGGGATGTCCTGATGGTGTATTCGTCGATGATTTCTATCATGTTTTCTCGGGTTTATGCCCAGGGGTTGGCACCCTGCCCAGGGGTTGACACCCCTGGTTAGTGTCGTGGCACCCCTACGGGGTTCTGTTGGATTTGCGTTTTTTAGGGGCTTTGCGCTCATAAGGCGTGGTGGTGATTTTGTACTCTGATGGCTTGATGCCTTTGCTTTCAAAGGCAGCGACGATTTCATCAACGAGGTGGTCTTTCTTGGTTCTGATGGTTGCTTCGTAGATTAACGTGGTGTGGCGTTTAACGACGTTGTTTTTCCGAAGGATTGGCTGTAGGGCTTGCGAGCCGAAAGCAGCGTCGGTTTTGACGTGGATCTTGTAATACATGGTCTTAGCGTTTTGAAGGTTTGGAAACTTTGTGCATGGTCTTGATTTCGTAGTCTTCGCGAGAGACGTTGGCGCTGTCGGCTGCGTCGTCGACGACATCGAGGAGGCTGTCGAAATCCTTGGGGTTGATGGTGGCCGTGATGGTGAGGCCGGACACGCCGATGTTGCCGATATGAGCGGCAACGAGGGCGGGACGGATGGCGCGGTACGCGCTCGTCGAGTGGGTTTTGATGAGGATGGTTGTTTTCATAGGTTCAGGTGTTAGAGGGTTTGGCGTATTGGCCGCTGGCGGGATGGTCGAGCTGGCCAGACCTGCAGAGGTCGGTGATGTATCGCTCAGCGGTCTTCTCGTTGATGCCAATGTCGGAGGCAGTCTTCAGGTAGGTGGGACGGTCGAATGACTCAGGCAAGGCGGCCAGGAAGGTCTGCATGTGGCTCTCGGTGCGCTGGCGGCGGTCTTGACGGAAGCGTCTTTCAGCCCTGCGAGGCAGGGCCTGAAAGACGGTGACGGTGTGCTGCAGCAGGACTTTGACCATCGTGAGAGCGGTGGCAAAGTCCGCGTCTGCGCAAAAGAGGACGGTTTCGGGACGCTGGCCGTCCTCGTTGCCGGAAGGCAGCGGGAAGGTGCCAGCGTCCATCTGACGGAGCACGGTCAGGATCATCGCGAAGCGAAAGAGGATGAGGCCGAGGCGACGGACAGAGGCGATGATATCGTTGCCGAAGAGCGCAGCGTATTCAGCCTGTGTCTGTGAGAAGAAGGTGTTGAACAGGTGCTTCTGGTCGGTGGTGAGCGTGAAGCGAATCGTTTGGGCAGCAAGCAGCTTGTGGAACTGGTAGAAGTCCCTGCCGATTTCCTTGAAAAGCTCATCGGCGGTGGGACCATCAGAATCATCGAACATGTCGTGCCATACGATTTCCGTGGGCATGACATAGAAGATGAAGCGGCTGAAGAGTCCGTTTTCGGCAGAGGGGATGAGATTGAAGACCTGTTCGGGCGTACCTGAAAGGATGGCCGAGAACTTGGGCTTCAGAATCTCGACATACTCACGGTCTTTCTTGCGGAGATAGGAGATCGTTTCGTGATGAAACGCTTTCCTGAATCCGTCAGAATAGTTGCCGAGGTCTGAATTGAAGGCGTTGGCCAAGGTGTCGCCTTCTGTCTCGAAC
Organism: Bacteroidales bacterium; assembly: GCA_017508895.1. Next base: position 31,051 of record JAFWRA010000118.1, on the reverse strand, counting down.
AGAAGGCCGACACCGTTGTTTTGGTTGAGCGTTTGATAGACCACGGTAGCGGTGCTGTTGGCAGGGATAAACAAGGTGAGGAAGGGCGGCTCTTCCGGCTCTTTGCCTTCACCTTTCTTTTTGTCCTGGACATACTGCAGCTGTTCCTGTTTGTACTTCTCCATCGATTTGCGGTACTGCTCGCGCAGCTCCCGATGGAGCGGAGCGACAAGGTGGCGGCAAAGGGACAGTCTCCCCTTCCCTGCCGATGCGCTGGCAGTGACGTAAAGGAAGAGATTGGAGAAGACCTCACGGCGATCATATACGCCGTACACATTTGGCAGACAGGCCGAAAAGACAGTGAGTGAGCCGAGGATGAGCAGATCTGCATCGACATCTGAAACGGCATCGGCAACGATGCGTTTCAGGATGTCGGGCAGCTGCTCACGGACAGACTGCGAGAAGGTGCCGACTGACACCGAATTTGATTGGCTCAAAGCATTTGAGCCTATCAAAGAGGTGTTTTTGGAAGGGATGGTCTTCCTCACTTCCTCATCTTCCTCATCTTCCTCAACTATATTTTGTGAGGAAGACGAGAGACGCGAGATGGCTTCACCCCTACCCTTTTCCCAGCACACGCCATGCGTCTGGGCGATGTGAAAGAGGGAAGCGATGGTGGTTTCACGGCTTCCGTCGTTGAGGCAGTGGGAATACTGGCGGTCGGCTTCGTCGTAGTCGTATTCAGGATTGAAGCGGCTGAGGCGGTGGAAGATGGCACGGCCATCTTCCCCGAGTTCAGCCACGAGAGCGAAGGCAATGGCCAGCCATTCCGAATAAGTGGGCGTGATGTCGATGCCGGAGGCTTCGACAGCATCCACGACAGCGAGGATGGAGGGATTAATCCCCCGGTCTGCGACCACCCCCTTTGAAGGGGGATTGGACGACGGAGCCACGGATGGAGAAAGTGCAGCAGGCACTTTCTCCACCGGGGCGGAGTTCCAATCGGCAGGGTTGAAGACTTCGTTTTTCATAGCAACGAAGGATTGAGATAGGCGGCTGGATCATGAGGAAGGAAACAGGCGCGGGAGATGTTACGACAGTGCTTGTCGACTTCAACATTATAATGGTTGAAGATGTAGTTGTAGAGGCTGGCGAAGAAACGGACCTGGTAGTCGCCGTAGGATTCGCCATCCTTGCCGTAACGGAAATAGGAGTCGTGGAAAGAGATGACCCATTTGAGGCCATCCCCCGAGGGGCTGCGGAACAGCAGCAGGGTCTCAAAGTACTGGTCATCCTTCAGGGCCTCAAAGACGGCTTCGACATCCTTCAGGTGGTCGAAGTCGAGGCATATCAGCCCTGAGTGCTGGATGATGGACTTATCTGTGCGTTCGGAGAAGATGCCGCTGAAGGTACAATAGTCAAACTTGGCAGATTTGTACTGGCGGCGATACCTCTCATCCTTGATGGCGCGGTACTCGTTTGTGCGGTCTTTGGCGTAGTCGCTAATGATGTAGTTGAAGACATCAATCAGGTTGACGACCTGGTAGGGATTCTTATTGGTGATGGGTCGCCTGTAGATGGAGAAGGACGGCATCTTGGATAGGTTACACGAGGGCGACGGTTTGACGGCGTAATTGTTCGGTGTGCCCCAAAAGTACATAGCGGGGGCATTGGATTTGTCTTTGTTCATGGTGTGTAGGTTTGATAGTGTGAATAGAGAAAGCGTTCAATGTCTTGACGCAGGAAATAGATCTTCTTTTTGACGCGGCAACACTTCAATTCATCTTCGGTACACCAGTCTTTGAGGGTGTTCCTTGTGATGTGAAGCATGCGAAGTAGGTCGGACATTTCAATCCAGTCGTAGAGGAGAGGAATGTCGTTGGGGGCTTCATTCGTCATCATCTTCAAAGTCTCCTTTCTCGACGGGCTTACGCTGTGAGAAGATTTCGGCGTCAAGAAGCGCGTTTCGTTCCTGGCGTGACATGTGACGGCTTGAAGCAATCCAAGCGTCAATTTCGGACTTTTTGAACCTAATACGGCGAGTTTTTTCATCCTTATAATAAGGGAAATAACCGAAGCGCTTCCAGCGGCGAACGGTTTGGTGGGAAGGATGGTCGGGATGGTAGGCGCACAATTCCTCGATGGTCATGTAGGTGTCTTGCCCAGTATCCTTTCCGCGAATGTCTTCGCAAATGGATTTAATCTCCGCGATGCCGTCGAGTATATTGGAAACGGCTTGCGGGAGTTCGTCAAATGTGATGGTGTCTAACATAGTATTTTCATTTTGTGCCAGGACCCATCTTCACGGTACCTATAAAGAAAAAGCCCACGGCGGTTAATTCGTGGGCAAAAATGAGGAGTTGTGAGCGAAAAAACCGTGTACTACATATGTAGGTACATTCAAAAAAGTTCACTTTCGTATCCTCGTTTTCCATTACGAGAGGCCTGCTTTTTCTTTTGCTCATCAAGGGAATCGCCTTCTGTGAGCAGTTTCTCAGCAGTGGTTTTCATATCATCGAAAATTTTCAGAAAGTCTCTTTCTTTTGAACCAGAAAACATGTTGTTGGGGTTTTTGATCTTAGTATTGAAAAAGCGTCCTAAAGCGATGATGAAGTTCGCTTTGTTGGTTACATAGAGGCCGTTGTCCTCTTCGATGATGCGCAGTTCGCAGCAGATACGCATGATTTTGACAAACTTGGTGATGTTATAATCACTGATGCGGTATTTGCTGCAGGGCATCATGTTCTCTTTCTTTTGGGAGATGCGCTTGATTTCGTTCTCGATGATCTTCGTCCAGTCACCCGAGGCCTCATGAATGGCATCCTGAAGGGTGTCAAGGACGATGAGATATTCATCTCTTGGCCGCTCCTTGGCTTTGAGCATCAGATGTTGGATGCTGATGAACTGGCGAGGCTCGTAGAGCTGAGCAAAGTAGGATTGCGCGACTGGATAGCCGAAGGAGCTGGAGCCAGGGATGAGAGAAGACATCGAGCTGGCGGCGATATAGATGGGACGGAAGAAATCGGGCAGACGAGTATCGAGCAGCTTTTTGAGGTTGCCGAGGTAATGACGGAGGTTTGGCGCTTCCTGATGGAAGGACAGCAGGAAATAGGTGAAAGCGAGACTGACGAGGGTGGAATAAGCGATGCCGTCGGTCATGGTCTCATAGGTGTCGCTGCGGGAGGTGTTCAGCTCAGGAGCCTCGAGGACTTCGAGGCAGATGCCATAGGCATCGTTGAAGGCTTTGAGGATGTCTTCGTCGGGGAGGTTGGAACTCTCTTTGACGGTGGCGTACAGGATTTGGTTAGGCAGGTTCTCGGAAAGGAAATCAGCCACGGACTTCCTTCTCTGGAAATGGAAATTTGATTGTGACATGGCAGATAAATTTTAGGAGGACGCGAAGCGCCTGTGTTGCATGTCACAATAATAGAGAAAGGGAAAATGAGTGTTCAGAAGTGATAAGAGAATGGACAAGATGGACAGGAGAGGCGTGTCAACGGGCGTGTCAACGATGAGCAGTAATTTTTAGGTCATTTGACCACGATTTTTCAAGTTTTTGAAAATCGGTTGACACGTGGTTGACACGGCAGGGGGACTTTTGGGCATCAAAAAACCCTAACTCGTTGATTTACAGAGTTAGGGGTTTTGAAAAATTGTACTCCCGCAGGGGGTCGAACCCTGGACACCCTGATTAAGAGTCAGGTGCTCTACCAACTGAGCTACGGAAGCATCGTTTTGCGGGTGCAAAGGTACAACCTTTTTTTATTCCTGCAATACTTTTTATTCAAAAAATTACCTTATAATATATAAACAATTGTAAATCAATTATTTAATCAGTGAACCAGTTTTTAAACTCACTCACACGAGCCTTGCTGACGATGATTTTCTCAGGCACCTCAACGTTCAGATTAATGGCCAATTTGTTGCCAAACCAAACCGAAACGTCTTTGATGGAATCGCGCGAAACGATAAACTGACGGTTGGCGCGGAAAAACACCCAAGGGTCAAGTTCGCTCATAATATCGTCCAAGGTATGGTTCATGTAATAAACCTTGCCACTTGTCGTGACAATCTTCACCGTCTTGGCATCGATAAAGATGTACACGATACTGTTGACCAGCACCGGGACGAGCTTGTCACGCTCAGGAAGCAAGAAACAGCTTCTGTATCTTTTCTTCTCACCCAACTGCGACATAAGCTTATCGAGCTGGCCGACATTCACACGTTTCTCCGAAAGGCTGTAAAACTTGTTCAAAGCATGTTCCAGAGCTTCCTTGCTGATGGGTTTCAGCAAGTAGTCAATACTATTCACCTCGAAGGCCTTCAATGCATACTCATCATAAGCCGTGGTGAAAATGACCGGACAAGTGATATTGACCTTTTCAAAAATGGCAAACGAAGAGCCGTCGGCCAAATGAATGTCCATAAACATCAGGTCGGGCATGGGATGGCTGGCAATCCAATCGACACTGTCTTCAATGGATTCAAGTACGCCAACGATTTCAACACCTGGGCTGACTTCCAGAAGAAGCTTCTTCAGCGTCTTCGCAGCCATTACTTCGTCTTCAATTATCAGTGCTTTCATAGTGATTGTACGTTTAGTTTAAGAGGCAAAGTTACGCTAAAAATCTTTCCGTCGTCAAAAATTTCAACATTTTCGTTCCATTTTATTCGATATCGCTCCGAAAGATTGGCCAATCCGATACCCGTTCCTTCTTCTTTTCCTATTTTTGGTTGAATTTTATTACTGATTATCAGATGACTATCATTATCTGTATAAAGATTAATCGTTAGAGGTTGTTTCGAGGAGACAACATTGTGCTTGATGGCGTTTTCAATCAGCCCTTGTATAGAAAGAGGTAGGACACTATAGTTATCGTATTTTTCATGATTGATGTGATGGTCAAAAAGGAGGTTGTCGCCATAACGCATTTTCATCATATGACAATAGGAACGCACACAGTCCAACTCTTGGGCTAAAGTGACCACTTCCTCGTTTTTCAAGGTGTAACGAAGCACCGTTGACAATTGGTGGACAAAATCACCGGCCTTGTCGACATCAACGTCAATCAACGCTTTCAGAGTATTCAGCGAATTGAAAAGGAAATGTGGATCCATCTGGGTTTTCAGAGTCTCATAGCGCGAGTTGAGGTTCTCGGCATGAAGTATCTCGTTCTCGACTGCTATTCGCTTCTCCTGATAAAGTGACCGCTGCAAATAACTGAATATAAAAGCGATGGACACCAAGGTAAAATCGCCCAACATGCCTCTGCTGATGTATCCAATCAACGAACGGGGAACGGGGCCATAAGGCCAAATATACAGCTGAACAAGCGTACAAATCGAACTCAAGACACCAGAAATCAACAACGAACCTATGATGTTTATTATCAATTCGTCACGATGCCGCCTAAAGCTCTTTCCCATGATTTTTCTATTATAAATAAAAACACAAAAAATCATCAGGAATGTAAACGGCACATTAAAAAGCAATACAAGAGAGAACCTTGGCTTTTCGAACTTATACCCTGGCTGAAATCTATCTGACTGAAATAAAACAGGACATTTTTTTTGAAATGTCCCAAATACATATTCGTTGGGACCTACTATATGATCTTTCTCTCGCTCAAACTCCTCTTGCTCGTCTGCATTAGCAAAAGACGGCCTGCCAAAATAATGGCTCAACGCAAACAAGGAATAATATCCAATCGTTATGGCGAGTGTCATCATAACAATTCGCTTCAACGAGAGGTAATTGTCAACTTCGGTAAATTTAATGTTTTTCATGGTAACATTTACTTTATTCATACCTCAAAGCATTACTCGGATCGGTGCGCGAGGCCTTTAAGCTGGAAAAACAATTCATTAACTTCATTAACCAAGCAAAGATAATTACTATACAAATCTACAAATGAGTTTTGAAATATGAAGCGGGAAAAATAAGTCTTGAATTCATCATCAGACTTATTCAGATAATACCACCTATTTTTTCTTCGAAAATAATTGCATTTTTTGATTATTTTGTACATTTGCAGTGTTCCAATGGGACGATTCCCGTGGAATCAGGCAAGCAAGTTAAACACAAATCAACTTATAACTAACTAAAATTTAAAAAGTTATGAAAACAAGTAACAAGTTTTTTGCTGAATTGTTCGGCACATTCGTCTTGGTCTTTGGCGGTTGCGGAACCGCTCTTTTCGGACATGTTGGATTCCTTGGCGTAGCCATCGCCTTCGGTCTCACCGTGGTGGCCATGGCCTACGGCATCGGTCACATCTCAGGCGCTCACCTGAATCCTGCCGTGAGCTTTGGCGTCTTCGTCAATGGCCGCATGAGCCTTAAAGAAATGCTCTGCTACTGGGCTGCCCAGTTCATCGGTGGTATCATCGCTGGTGCTCTGCTCCTCGTGATTTGGAATGCCATCGGCGGTGGCGCTACCGGCGTCTTCGCTTCCAACGGTTTTGGTGAAGCTTTCCAGAAGGCTTGCGGCGGTCCCGAAACGGGCTACCAAGCCATCTCAACTGGCGGTGCCTTCCTCGTTGAGGCGCTGTTGACCTTCGTGTTCCTGATGGTCATCCTCGGCGTCACCGACAGCTGCCATGCCAACGGCAAGTTTGGCGGTCTGGCCATCGGCCTCACCCTGGTGCTCATCCACCTCATCAGCATCCCGCTGACCAACACTTCTGTCAACCCCGCCCGTTCACTCGGCGTTGCCTTGTTCTCAAAGTGCGACGGTTGGAGCGCCATGGGTCAAGTGTGGCTTTTCATCGTGGCTCCACTCATTGGTGCATGCCTCGCCGGCCTTTGCTACAAGTGCCTTTGCTGCTGCAAAAAAGAGAAATAATCACTATCATTAATTAAAGGATTTCAGGCCGTTTCATTCGCTGGTGATACCGGCAATGAGACGGCCTTTCTTTTACATCAAAACACATTACCATGAAAAAGTTATCTCTACTATTCCTAGCTTTATTTCCACTGTCGTTGGTTATTAATGCCCAACAACCTGCAACTCGGGCTTTCATCGACGAAGAGGGCGTAATCCGTACCGAAACCATACAGGCACAGCTGCCTCCAGCGGCCCGCGATGGTCTGACGCCCATGCCCGGCTTTCCTTTAACCTTTGCCTCCAACACCACTTACAAGCCCATGCGAGGCTTGACTTTGGCCGACCTCAACAACGACGAAGCCGATGAAATCATCCTCTGCCACAACGAAGAAATCAATGTCATCGACGGACAAGGCAACGTGCTTTGGACACAGGCCTTAGTCGGAGGAATGGCCCAATATCCTGCTGCCGTGGGCGACATCAACAAAGACGGCATCCTCGAAATCGTGGTTCTCACGGCCTACGGCAATGCACGCGGCGGCTTCAACGTCTTCGATGCCAACGGCAACGTCCTGTTTTCGACCGTTACCAACAACAATCCGCTCATCTGCGCGCCCGTTTTGGCTGACCTCAACAACGACAGTGAGTTGGAAATCATCTTCTGCGGTCGTGGCAAAGCCTCGGCCAACATCTCAGCTGGAGTTCATGTGTGGAACCTGCAAGGCGAGGAGATGGAAGGCTTCCCCTTCGAGCTACCCTCAACACCTGCTTTCACGCCTACCGTAGCCGACATCGACAACGACGGCTCTCTTGAGATTTTCGCCTCCACGACCTCTGCTTTGTATTGCATCAGCCACACGGGCGAACAGCTCTATACGGTGGAAAGCAATGAAGCCTACAAATATTCCTACCAATCACCGCTCGTGGTCGACTTCGAAGGTGAAGGCAACTGGAGCCTCGTTGGAGCCTGCCACGGCGATAACCCGAACCATTACGTACGCGATGCCCGCACGGGCGAATACCGTACAGGATGGCCTAAGCCTGTCTCCTATTGGACCTACTCCGCCCCCACGGTGGCCAAAAACGGTGACCAATACGCCATCTTCATGGGCGTGTCGGGTGAAGGTAACGTATTCTACCAATACGACATTGAAGGCAACGTGGCTCCTGGATTCCCGCTCAACTTGACCTCAGGTGTTGAAGGCTTCGTTTCCGTGGCCGACATCGACGGCGACGGCGAGAACGAAATCATCACCGACTTCAACCTGATGGACGGAAACGAAGGCTATATCCGTGCTTGGGAGATGGACGGCACGGAAATCACCGAAGGCTTCCCACTCCGCCCGCAAGGTCTCTCCTATATGAATGGTGCCAACTTTGGCGACATTGACGGCGACGGCAACTTGGAAATCGTCACCTTGACCTACGTTCAGAACTTCTCACCCGATGACCCTGTGTATGTGACCGCCTACGCACTAAACCAACCTGTTGATAACTTGGTCTACGGCACCTACAAAGGTAGCAACGACCGCATAGGGTGGATTCATGAAGAAACCGTTCTGGTTCAATGTTATCCTATTGAAAACCTAACATGGGAAACAGGCGGTGATTATTTCTATATTGGATTGTTTTGGGACCTTCCTTCGGAAACCTCTACGGGCGACTTGATAGCGCTCCAGGTTTATCGAGACGATGAGCTGGTAGCTACGCTTCCCGCTGACTATACGTATTTTGACGACGATGACTTCGGAGATGCTTACGAGACCCACCTTTATTATATCAACGCCGTGTATAGCGACGAATGTGAGGCGATGAGTGAAACCATTGAAGCAATGTGGATTCCCGATGGAGTCGACGAGTATTGGGGACAAAGTTGTATCTACCCAAATCCCGCAAAAGACATACTCCGTGTTGAAGGCAAGGGCATCCTGAAAGTTGAGGTGTTCAACATCATGGGCCAAAGTGTGCTGCGCATCGGTGAAAACTATGAGGCTATTGACATCAGCCGCCTGCAAAACGGCATCTATTTCGTGCGTCTCAAAACCAATGACGGAGAAAAGACCGTGAAACTGGTCGTTGAAAAGTAAGATGGCTGGTATATACATCCATATTCCTTTCTGCAACTCGAAATGCGCCTATTGCGGGTTCTATTCGCTGCCTTCCTTGAAGCTGAAAGACAGGTTTTTGGAGGCATTGAAGGCTGAGATTGTAGCGCGGAAAGATTATTTGCAAGGCGATGCCGTCAATACGATTTATTTCGGAGGCGGCACGCCTTCGCTGCTTTCTTTAAAGGAAATCAGCGACTTGCTACACCTTATTAATGCGCATTATCCAGTAGCCACTAATGCCGAAATCACCCTCGAAGCCAACCCCGACACGCTATCCTTGGCATACCTTGAAGGTCTGCGCCAACTCGGGGTCAACCGCCTTAGCATCGGTATCCAGAGCTTTTTCGACAACGACTTGAAGTATCTGAGCCGTCGCCACGACTCGCATCATGCCCAGCAGTGCCTCGACTGGGCCAAACAAGCTGGCTTCGAGAACATCAGCATCGACCTCATCTATGGCCTTCCCTCCTCCAACGCCGAGCAATGGAACAAGAATTTGGACATTTTCCTTGCCTATAGTCTCCCCCACCTCTCCGCCTACGCGCTCACCCTGGAACCCAACACCATCCTGACCAAACAGATTGAATTAGGAAAAGTACAACCTGTCAACGAGGAGGATGCCCTCCGCGACTATGAAATCCTCTGCCAACGTGCCGCCGAAAATGGTTATCTGCATTACGAGATTTCCAATTATTGTAAGTCGGAGATGCACTCGAAGCATAACGCCAGCTATTGGTTTGGGACGCCTTACATAGGCTTCGGGCCTTCGGCGCATTCTTTTGACGGAAACTCTCGGCAATGGAATGTGTCGAGTGTAGAAAAATATTGTGTAAGTGTCCCAAAGCCTGTCGAAGGGTCCGCCATAGAAATAGAAAAAGAAATCCTTTCCCCTGAACAACACTACGACGAGTACGTCATGCTGCGCCTGCGCACCCATTGGGGCATCGACCTAAAGTGGCTCAAACGCGAAATGGGTGAACGTTTCTCCACCTACTGCGAACAACACGCCCAACCTTTGATAGCCGAAGGCCGGCTTTCAAAGACACGCGAATTCCTCTACCTCACCGACGAGCAGATGCTCTTCGCTGATGGTGTGGCTGAAACATTGTTTTGGGAATAATCACCAATTCATCCCAACCAAGACGGACTTCACTTCGTCCTTGGTGAAACCAATCTTGAAGACATGTGAAGGCTCCAAGTGGTAGATTTCGTGTTCGGCGAGGAAACGACGTTCACCGCCGCCAGTGATGTTGAGCATAATCACGTCGTCGGGCTTCACCATGTCGCGCTCTATAGCCTGCTGCAAAGAAGCCGTGGCCACAGCGGCGGCATGGTAGATGTCGATACCTTCGGTTTGCTCAAATAAAGCCTTTGCAGCATCGGCCTCGGTATTGCTGACGGCGAGGATATCACCATTGGTGTCTTTCAATGCATCGTATAATCCTCCGGCAAGGCTGTATGGCGGTTTGCGGTTGGAAAGTACTGGAGCGCAGATTTCAGCGGCATCTTTGCGGGCCTGGTCGGCATCGTAGGGCAACAGGGCGCGTGAGTTGGCACGCCATGCGTCGTACATGGGGACAAAAGGCTTGTTTTGCGAGACGATCAGACGGGCTTTGTTCGAGCCAAAGCGACCATCGCAGATGAAGCGCAGGTTGGCTTCCCAAGCGGCGATGGCACCCGTGCCGCTACCCACAGCCTGGAAATAGAAATCGGGCGTACGACCGATAAAGGTCGTTGCCGACATCATCGTGGTACTCATGCCATCGCGGCGGGCGATGTTCTTGGCGCCACCCTCGGCGAGATAGCCTTCCATCTCACAGACCACATTCGAGAGGTTGATGGCATCGAAATAGTCGCTACCCGACTCGGTGGTGATGAGTTTCACGCAAGGATTCAGCGGTTTGTCGAACCACAAGGCCTTGATGTTGTCCTGAGGTACACAAAGCAACAGCTTGATATTGTTGTCGGAGCACACCTTAGCGAAAGCGCGGGCTGTGTTGCCTGCCGAAGCCACCACCAGTACCTGGTCTTTTAAGTCGTCACCCAAACGAGCACACACCGAATAAGCTTCCATTTCCTTGAAGGAGCAAGTGGTCATGTGGACGTTACGCTCGGGCCACCAGCCATTGAAAGTGATATAGAGGTTGCGCAGCCCCAGTTTTGCTGCTAGGCTTTCGCTCTTATAAGTGATAGGCTCGGTAGGCTTTTTCAGCATGGTCTTGATGGGCAACCAGTCGGCATAGCGGTACAAGCCCAAGCAGGCGCCTTCCTTCACTTCAAGTTGTTTCTTCTCATAGATGGGACGCACCATGCTCGGTGTGGGACATTCCTTGTCGTCCAGAGTCCAACCTTCGTCCTCAAAAACCCGTCCAGTTGCTACAGTCTGCAGCTGATATTTTGTTTCGGTGAAAATCATTTTCTATTTGTATTATCCTATTATGGCGCAAAAATACAAAAAGTAAATAAGCAGATAGTAAATATCTTTACTATTTTTGGGGGTTAATCGTGAAATGCTCAGTATTAAGAATATCGGACTTAAAATCTAAGTGTTTTTCTTTCTGTGGAATTCGAAATATAGATATAACCATGACCTGGCAGTAAAGTGCTCAGGGTTCCCGACCAGGCACCATTGTGGTAAACCGCGTAGCCTTCGCCTTGCGAATTAATCCTGTCGCCTTCTGTTGGGACAAAACCATCAAAAGCCTCTGTTATCGTAGCAGCGTGTAGTCCAGTGTAGCCAAACCAATTGTTGCCTGGAACAATGTTGACACAAACCGGAATATAGTTCCCGCTCAGCGAGAAATTGCAGCTCGCATTAGTTTGTATCTTGTACATCTTGCCAGGAACGAAGTCTACAAGCGTACCGTTCCAACAACCGTTCTCATAACGGGCAAAACCCAAGCCTTGCGAGTTGATGAAGATACCATGGCTGCCAAGAGCTGCTTCAAATTCTTCTACACTAATGTTGGCGATAGGAGACCACCAGTTCCAACCAGAATAAAGATTGATGTTCTGCATAACATAGTTGGCGCTTCCCGAGATAACGAAATGATGCGGATCCAAAGCACCAAAGCTCGGCTGTGTATAACGGTGTCCCGACTGGTCGGCACCGAAGACGTAATAATCTACGGATGAGCCGGGGTAGTAGCCTTTGATATAGCCAACATACTCGTACGGATTGCCTGTAGCCCTCATCTTGGCGGTCCGGTAGGCACCACCGTCGACGCTGTAATACACCAAAAGCGAGTCCTGTTTCAGGTTAGCACCGCTATATGCGATGAACTTTGAAGTGATGGCGATGGAGTCCTGCATGGGCACCTCACCGTGAATCACGTTGCGATGGTCGACAAAGAGCATGTTAAAGTCCATCACGCCACGTGCGCGACAGTGCAAGGCATCTGTGTTTTTCCAAGGATAGTCGCTATTGCTGGCCACCCCGATGACCTCATAGCCTGGCATGGCTTCCCTATACACCGCCAAAGCATTATTGTTATAGGTGGTGTTGGTCCCCAAAGGGACAAAAACCGTCTTGTTGACAATTAGGCTGTTGGTATAGGGTGCCAAGACATATCCACCAGGTTCGTCGACACGGTACACCTTGTAAGGATAACCCCAACAGCAATTGGTGTTGGCAAAGAAATTAGCCACTGACTCGTATTCGTCATATTGGCTGTTGGATTGTGGAAGCCGGGCAATAAGGATCTTGTCGGGTGCGAGAAACTTACCCCAACAATCCACGTGGGCAATGTAGTAACCTTGTGGGTCAATAGTGATATGATAAGGTTCTACACCGAGATAATTGTTCATTTTGTTGCGGACGTTGGTAGCATTATTTCCGTTTTCGGTCAAGACAAGCTCGTCGGAGACGCCTATGCCACGTCCATCTTCCATCATGTTACCACCTGTATGGGTCAGGTTCATGCCATAGACAGGCAAACCCAATAGCTGGCCCATGTTGACCGGCACCATATTATCATACTGGCGGGGACGATTATACACATTATCCACAATGGCTGGCTGGAGGTCGTTGAAGATATACCATGGGCCATAGTCGCGTACCCAATAGGAGTCCGTCGTCATATTAAAGTAAAAGATGTTGCTCATCTTGCAGCCTGCCCGTTTGAAATAGTAATTCGCCGTACTTTGCAGACTCTGTTTCACAATCACATACACCTTGGTGCGTTGCGACAGTTGCTTCACAAAGCTCAAGGGAATACCCAGTGGGTAGCGGATGGTGACTGCCTGCATGGGCTCGAACTCAGCTGGGAAACGAATATAATCACCCGCCGGTGGGTTCGTCTCATTGAAAAGCACACTGTGTTCCCCAGAGAGCATCTCCTCTTCAGAGAGGTAGTGCAGGTCACTCCAATCTAGTCTTATTGTATCTTGCGCCACAGCCCACCCATTGACCCAAGTCAACAGGCAAGTTATGGCAAGAATTCTAAAATACTTCATTTTTCATATACTTTTATTTCGCGATAGGGAAAGACAAGGTTTGTGGCACTATGGCGTTCGACATGTAGACATAGCCATGCCCAGGTTGGAGCAACTCGAGGGTGCCATTCCATAAGCCATTCTCGAAGATGGCATAGCCATCGTTCTGAGAGTTAATCTTGTCGCCTTCTGTCGGCGTGATATTGATATCTTCGATAGCCAAAGGCTGTGTCCCCTGATAACCGAACCAGTTGTAACCAGGGTAAAAAGTATAGCTGACAGGCACATAGCTTCCACTCTGTGAAATAATGCAGGCCTCACCTGTCTGTATTTTGTACATCTGTCCCGGGACAATAGCGGTAAGTGTACCGACCCAGGCGCCATTCTCGTAACGGAGATAACCTGCATCCTGCGAATTGACAACGATGCCATTAGTGCCTAGAGCTGTCTCCAAGTCATCCACCGTCATCTCGACAAGAGGCGCCCACCAATTCCAACCTTGAACAAGCTCCAAAGTCCGGTCAATAAGAGGCAAAAGCTGGATGTCGTTCAGTTCAATCCTTTGACCATCGGCTACTGTCACTTCCACAGTTTGCGTAAGATAACCTTCCTTGCTAAACACAAAGGTATACGTGCCTCCCTTTATGGGTCGGTGAAAGTCGCCCACTTCATGACTACTCACAATTGAATACTCGTCATCGTGGCCTTGAACAGTGATAGTCACACCTTCTAAGGGTTGGCCGGTTGCAGCATCATACACAAAACCGTGCACACCATTAAGACACTCCTCCATATAAGTCAGCATGGAATTATGGTTATAATCCCAAAAGTTAGGCAGCTGCGAACCTTGAGGCTTCTTGGTGGTGGAACATTCTATGGTGACTTCGCGGCATTGGCGATAGCCATTCATGTAATCTTGGCGACCACCTCCAATCATATACCATTGGGCACCATTGGTGATACCGTTGTCCAAGTCATTCATATAATTCGAATTGACCGACTGGGCAAGGTCGGCATATTCTCTTGAAACGTACTGCCACCAATCATCATCCGCATGAAGTGTGTGTGTGTTGTCCCAAGGATAGTTCACCACCTCGGAACCACCATGATAGTTGGCTGCCATCACGAAAGGATAGTCCATAGCAAGCTGCATTAACCACTGCGTCTCAGACTGGTACGGTTTTCCATCAGGATGAGCGCTTCCATGAGGGTCAGGATAGTTACGGTTCATATCCACCCCATTGGCATTGTAACGCCGTGCACCTGTAACACTGTTGTTACCCCGATAATATGTGCCATCTGGGTTGGTATTGGGGAAAATGAAGATGTCGAGGTTGTCTATCAAGTTGACGATGCGGGGATCCGTGCTGGTGCACAACTCGTCAATAAGGCGGAGCATCAAGATCCAGCCCGTGGTCTCATCACCGTGGATGGTGGAGCTGTAAAGAAACTTTGGCTTGCCTTCGGGACTGCCGTTGTTGAGGCGGACACCCATGATCTTGCGACCTGAAGAAAGCGTGCCCAATTCCATTAATGTACAGGTCCTTCCGCTGACGGCTGATGTGGGAAATTCTTCCATCATAGTCTCGTATTGGCTATACGTCGGATAGCTATCCCACTCATAAGTGGCACGGTTGCCGTCCCACATCTTGGCTTCAGTGAGCAGCGACGGAGGCGTCTGCAAGTTGGGCTGATAACCTAATTGTAATAGTTGGTCGTATTCCTCCTGATTGGCATAGCAGACCACAGTTTGACCGTTGGTGCCATCCACAGAGCATAGTCTGCTGAGAGATTGTATTTCCGTCGGTTCATTGACAGCAAGGGTGAAATAGTACTCTCCGCGTTCGCGCATAAGTTGCCCGAGTTCCCTTTGATTTTGGGCGATTAGGGAACAGCTGATCACCGCGAAACAAATGAGACCTATAAAACGAAAGAACTTCATCTTATGATAATTAGCGCGCAAAGTTACAAAAAAATAATTCAATCCATATTTTTGAATCTGTTTTTTTAATCATGGCGAATCAAGGGAAGGACAAAATCTTGTTTTCAGAGGCGTTCGATATATATACATATCCATGCCCAGGTCTAAGTTCATTAAGGGTATTGCTCCATGTGCCATTCTCGTAGATGGCATAACCTTCGTCCTGCGAAATAATCTTGTCACCTTCAGCGGGTGTAATCATAAGGTTTTCAATTGCCAAAGTCTGTTGGCCTGTGTAGCCAAACCAGTTGTAACCCGACTTTATCGTGACGATAACGCTTGAGACGTAGTTTCCATTCAGCACAAGGCTACAAGGCAGACTGGTCTGTATCTTGTACATCTCTCCGAGGACGATGGCATAAAGCGTGCCGTTCCAACTACCGTTCTCATAACGAAGATAACCCGAACTTTGCGAATTAATAAGGATACCATTCGTGCCAAGAGAAGACTTAAATTCATCCACTGTCATATCGATGGTAGGGGCCCACCAGTTCCAGCCTTGGGCCAAATCAGCGACCTGCTCAGCCGGATAGTCATTAATCTCGGTGCGGCGAAACAAGTACACCTCCTGCATGTCGTTGGCATAACAAGAAAAAATGTTGTTCTGGCTGTTGTACTTCATCCGATTATGTGTATTGGAGCCTTGTGCCGTAAGGGTCGCCGTGCCATTCATGCCAATAGTGATGCACCATTGCCCGTTGGCATTGTTGACAGCTTGGGTCTTCAATTGATTGTTATTGCTGCTTGCAGCGTAGAGATAGCCTCCGTTGTTGCCCCATCCGGCATCAAAGAAGGTCCAGTGGCTCCCAGCCGCACCCAAAATGAGCTCGCAAACATCGTTGTCGATGATAGGGATAACCCCGCCATTAATAGTGACGTCAACGGCACTGCGGTTGTTGGCGTTTTGTGTCGTACCCAAAGCTTTCCCGCTGTCCACATTGACAATCAGATAGGTGCGACCCGCTACAAGTTGTTCGACGGAAGTGACGAGCTGATACTCCTGCACAAAACTTTGGGGTGAGTAGCTGAACACTGCGCCCACCGTGACATCACTCGCGGGCATCTCAAAAAGGTTATCGGTAACAGTGATGGGAAAACCTTGGGCATCCGTCACCGACCAATGGTCCAAGGCATAGCAAGGGTCAGGCGTGGCAGTCAGGATAATCTCATCTTCCTCAAAAGCCTGTTCGGTGCTGACGCTGATGCTGCCATGGTTCACTTCAGTTAAGGTGATGTAAAACAACTGGTCCCATTGGGCATACAAGTCCAAATTATCGAGTAGGTTGACCGTGGCACCGTCGGCGTAATAATCACCTGTACCATCGGCTTCGGTATTCCAGCCTTCGAAGACGAAACCTTCACGTGTGAAGGCGTTGTCGAACAAAGGTGTGGGCTCAAATTCATTCACGATCTGGTCGTCCATCGTGCCTATGCCACCGTTGGGGTGGAAGTGAATGGAATGGGTGGGGGTGGTGGCGCTTTTCTTGTAGAGTTGTATGGGTTGCTGGCTGCTGTATGTGCTCGCCTTGAAGTAACGGAAACGGTTTTGGCCCGAAGTGTTGTTAAACCGCATCACAGAAGTGTTCGAGGTCATTATCACGCTATTGGATTCGAAGGAGAACGTGTTCAAGGCAGGGCTGGTGCCAAAATTCAATTTGTTTTCACCCGACTTGCCGAAGAGGTATTTTCCATCATTCTCGCCTCCGTTGACTTTGACGGAATAGCCGCCCGTCATTAGGGCAACCGTTACAGTGATCAAGCCATCATTTGCGATGCTGTTGTTTGTGATTGTTTTTGAGACATAACAATTCTCCACATCCACGCCAGTCCAAACATAACCCGTTGTGCTACTTTGTTCATATACTAGGATATACTCCCCACTCCAATCCGTCGGGGCTTCAGTCACTTTCACGAAATCGCCATTGGCATTGCCTTGCACAAAAGTGGCCATCACGGTGACATTGAAAGCGGGCATGGTAAAGCTATTGCCGCTGACACTGACCGTAGTGTTCATGTCGCCTGTCTTGAAGACGTACCAAGCATAGAGGCTGTAACCTGATGCAGGTGTTGCAATCAAGGTGATGTTGGTTCCCGAGAGGGCAGTCGTCGGGCTGGCGCTGATGCTGCCATAGCTGACGTTGCCCAATGTAATATTATAATAGGTGCTGTTCTGTACGAAAGTCGCGCTCACCGTGACGTCGTATCCGGGCATGGTGAAGGTTCCGTTGCTGCTCACCGTGACGATGGTGCTTGGGCTACCAGTCTTATACACGTTGTAGGAGTCCACCATATATCCTAATGTTGGCGTGGCGGTGATGAACACAGTGCTCCCTTCCATGGCGTTCTCGGGGGCCGACACGCTACCATGCGGCAAACCTGTGGCACAAGTGATGTTGTAGCTGGTGCCACCGCTCCAGTTCTCGTCCCAGATCATGCGAGCATATTCGGGATGGTCGATGAAGGGGTTACGGTTGTTCTGGTAGCCATAGACGGTATTGTTGCGGTCGATTTCCTTCTGGCTGACTGGGTCAGCATCACTCCAACGGAGCAGCATGTCCATCGCCCAGGGCAGTATGGTCGACTTGTTGGTCATGCCGCTCGATCCCCAGTTGTCGTCTTCAGTGCTGTAGCGCACACTCATATAAAAGTAGCTGCGGGCGATGTCGCCTTTGTATTCGTCGATGGGCTCAAACACCTTGCCTGAATAGCCAGCGGTAACGCAAGGCCCGAGTTTCGAGCCGTTGCCTGAGGTATAGGTAGGGTTGTTGACCTCGCCGTAGGGGTAGTTGGCACGTTGTCCATTGACGTAACCATCGGTGGGATACACATGGAAGAGGTCGCTACGAGGGGTGCTGTGTTGGTTGAACCAGCTTTGGGGCCAAGTATGCTCGCGGTTCCAGCAGTCACCCTCGCTGTTGTAGCTGCCGCAAACGCCACTGAGGCTAAATTCATAGTTGGAATAGATGTCCCATATCTTTCCATTGGGCTTGCAGTCGGTGTAAGCGAAAGCGTCCAATACACCGCTGTAGCTCACCACGTGGTGGCCTTTGATAATGTCGTGCAAGGCGGTTT
Source organism: Bacteroidales bacterium (assembly GCA_017508895.1). The sequence continues at coordinate 12,651 of JAFWRA010000118.1, read as the reverse complement.
TCAGCGCTTCACCGGTCTTTCCTGTGGCTGTGTTATAGTAGCCGTTGGGGATTTGCGCGTCCATCCTTCCCACTATCATAACGAGGAAGAGAAACAAGACGCGACGAGTAAAGGAATGTGATCTCATGAAAATCGAATCATCGGGTTAGGGCTGCAAATATAGGGAATTTTGTAGGGTTTTGTTGTTTTGTCCTTGTATTTTGATATAATTAAGGTGTGGAAGAAATATAAAAACAATCAAAAAAAGAGACATCCCATAACGGGATGCCTCTCATTAAACAAACTCCGAATGACGGTTGCCCAAAGGCACCTATCATTCCTCGCGCCTCTTAGCGAAAACGTAGGCTGCGCCAAGACCGACAAGCACGGCTATGCCACTGCCCACAGGAGCAGGCTGGTCGGTTGTTTGCTCGTGAATCGGAAGAGCTGGGGTAAACAATGAGCCGTTTGTGGTCATTTCTGTGTTACTCTCAGGAGACACTTGACCGTGACCAAACAAACCTCCGCCATTGTTGGCAAATGATGCCATGCCCAATCCGAGGACGATGGCGAGTGTTAATGCTAATTTCTTCATTTTTTTATTTTGGGGTTTTTATTTGTTTGTTGTTGTTTATTCTTCATTCTTCAGTTTGGTTACTTCTGGCCTCTGGTTTCTGGCTGCTCCACGAAAAGCTTGTGAGCTTATATCCATCATGGAGCGGCCAGATGCCAACAGCCTTTATTTCACGATCACCTTCTGGACCTTCTCATTGTCGCCGTTAATGAGGCGCAGCATATAGACACCAGGAGTGGTGTCAACACTGACGCTGGCAGTGCCGTTAATGGTCTCGCTCTGCACAATGCGGCCAGTCATATCGACGACTTGCAGGGTGGCGTTGCCTTCGTTGGCAATGATGAAGGAGCCGTTGTTGAAGAAGGCAAATGCATCAGAACTGGTCTCGTCAATGTTGTCGAATTGGGCATACACCAACTTGAAGCGGTTGGCGTAGTCGCTCTTCTTGGCCTCGAAGCTGTAGCTCGAAACGGCGAGCAGGTCGATGTCGTTGCCAGTCAGGTTATCAATGAGGTGGAGGTAATCCATCTCCATATCATCAGCGTTCACGGTGAAGGTGTAGGTACCGTTAGCGGCAGCCTTGAAGTAGAGGGGCATTTCGCCAATGCTTTCGGTGTAGACCACAGCATATTCTTCATTGTCCATCGTGAAGTAGATCTTGGTGTTTTCGGGGTTAAGCATGAACTTTTCAAGGTTACTGCCTTCGCCGAAGCGGATGCGAGCAAAGTCGCTCTTACCATTTTCGTCGCTAACTCTGATGTTGAGCCTCGTAATAGGATCTCCACCAATAGCCCCAGAATCATTGCTGAAATAAGCGAATTGATCGGCAGCAGTAGCTCCAACGAGGATACCTTCCTTAGGATGAACAGCCGAACGTCCTGCAAGTTCGAAATCATCACCAGATTGATTCAAAACATAGAAATCTGTCACTGAATACACACTTCCATTACCAATATAAATGTTATAATCTGCATCGTAGGGGTTACCGATGAGGTTCCAACCAGTAAAATCAACATCTTCCGTGTAATCCAAAGCAAATTTACCATCGCCATTGTAAGGAATGCCTGTGAAGGTAAGCGTGGTGTTTTCTTGGCTGGCATAGAGGTAGCCCTTGCCCGAAGCGATATTGAAATGCTTGGCCTTGTAGTTGCGCCACTCTTCACCTTGTTTGGCTTGGTCGAAGTAATAGAGGTCGTATGCTTCTGTGAGGAAGCCGTTTTCGGCAGTAGGTCTAATCATGGAGACAGGTGAAGCAATCAGGTAGTAGCCACCATCGCTGTCACCGTAGCCCTCGATATCCAAGGTATAAGTCACAAGGCTACCTTCATCAACTCTCTTGTAGAATGCAAAGGTTTGATCCTTGATGTTGTTGATGATGGAAGTATAGCATCTCCAGTCTTGTCTATTGTAAATGCCGATATAACGCTCAGTGGCATTGTTGAACAGATAACCTTCAGGAGTCATAGTGAAAACATTGTTCTCGTTGGTTCCCACACGGACACCATTGTTGGAGTTGGTGCAATACAGCCAAGTCTCGGTTTCGCCATTCGGATAGAAGGTGTAGCCATTCTCACCAATGCTGAGGTTCCATTTGAGATTGTCGTCAATGTCGCCCGACAAGGTGTTGCCCACCAAAGTCACTGCGGTTGCTGATGGAGCACCTGTACCATTGTTTGGCATAGCGAAGGAAGACTCATCTTCATCATAAACACCAACGATGACAAACACATCGTCCTCGGTGAGGTCGTTGAGGCTGACCATCACCCATTCGCCAGGAGTTGGGGGAACAACAGGAGCAGCCTGGTTGATGGTGACGAGGTTGGAGTAAACGATTTCAGTATTGTCGTCGAGGGCCGAAACCTTCAGGTAAGCCGTGCGAGCCTCGCCTTCGTTGGCGTCGATGACATAGTAAACATTGTTCTCGTCATCGATGTAAGCAAGGATCCAGTCGTAGGTGGCTGCTTCGCCTTCGGCATCGCAGAAGTTGACTTCTGCAACGACATCAGAGATGTTTTCGTAAGTCACAGTGAGGGTGCCTTCGGTTTCTTCATAAGTTGCATTGACTGTGGCAGGTGCAACGGTGATGGAAGCCGGCAGGACAGGTCCGCCGCCCATTTCATAGAGGTGGATGTTGCCAAGACCAACATTACCGCTCACCTTTTCAGTGTAGACCCACTTAATGTAACGGACGTTTTCGCCCAAGTCGGCGAAGGTCATGGTTTCAACATCTCCCAGTTCGGTGTATGCAGCCAAATCTTCGTAGGTCTCGCCGTCTTCAGAGGTCTGCACGGTGAATGTGCCGCCGCTGAAGCCGTTGCCCTTGATGTCGAAGGTAAGAGTGCCAGGAGCTTCATTGAAATGGAGAATCATCCAGTCGCCAGTGCCGTCGAATTTCAGTTTGGTAGTAGGATTATAAGTTGCATTGTAATCGGTGCCAAGGCCTTCAGCGGTCAAACCGTTGGTGCCTTCGACGTCGTCCCTGCCGCCATTGAATTCGAAGGGCAGTTCTGCATAATCAAGAGCGGGAGCCACGTAGGCTTCTTGGTTGATGGTGACGAGGTTGGAATAGACATCGATATTACCATCCGTGCCATAAACCTTCAGGTAAGCCGTGCGAGCTTCGCCTTGGTTGGCTCCAATAATATAGTTCACTTGGTCGCCTTCAACTTCGGCGATAATCCAGTCGTAAGTGGCTTCGGTTTGGCCGTCAGCCTCGAAATACGCCACCTCGAAGAGCGGTTCATCGCCCATGTTGAGATAGGTCATGGTCAGAGCGCCTTCGGCTTCTGTGGCTTCCACATCAACACTGGCAGGGCTAAGGGTGATGATGGGCTCGGTGCTTGCGATTTCCTCAACGCTACCAATCATGGTGTTGTAATAAGTGCTGGTGGAAATACCGACATAATAACCCGTCACTTTGACTTGCTTGCCATTCAAAGTGGCAAAATCAGCGTTGAGAGGATAGGAAATGCTACCAATGGCAGTCGTGGCGCCTTCAATATCGTTGATGTTGTAATGCGTGCTGCTGACTGACAGCGTGCCTTCGTATTGCACATAGTTGGAAAGTTGGGCAGGTGTAGTGGAAGCCACTCTTGCATCCATGTCGGCACCCGTCAGCACGGTAGGTTCTTCTTCCACGTAGTTGGAACTGGTGGCAGCAGTGACGGTTGTGGAGTTGTTGAACTCAAACACACCGCCATAGACAACCACATTACCAGCGAGCTTCACCATGTCGCCGATGGCGTAGGCGTCTTGTTCGTAGTTTGTGTTGTAATAATACACATAACCCGTGCCGTCACCAACGATGAAGCCTCTCGTGCTCTTGGCCACGATGGTGCCTTGCACTGCGTAGGTGCCAGCGGCAGTAATGTCGGAGATGTTATCAAGGGTATTGGGGTTGCCGGCTTGGGTCACCGTCACAGCCTGGTTGATGGCTTGTTCGCCATAAGTGTAAGTGAGGGTGACGACAGCTTCTCGGGCAGCGCCATCTTCGTTCACCGTGCAGGTGAAAGGAACGGTCTCGCCAACCGTGCCAACGGTGAGCCATTCGGCTTCAGTGGCTGCGGTCAGTTCACCACCGTCAACGGGATTGTTGATGGTGTATGCGATAGCACCTTCCGTGGCATCGTAAGCGATTTCAACATTGCTGGCTTCGATGGAAGGAGGCGTAACGCCGCTGCCTTCACCCCAAGTGATGCTGACTTCGTCGAGATACAAAGCACCGCTATTGGAGCGGATACCGATGAAAGCGTACTCGTCATCAATGTCAAGTTCGGTGCTTTCACCTTCATTGCAAACGATAGTGCCAATCAAAGTGCCAGCATTGTTGCCGTACAAATCCGAAGCAGCACTGTAAGCTGCATTCTTACCGTAGACATTCAATGTGCGGCCAGCAGTAGTGTTTTCGTTCCAAACAACAGTAATGTTGGTCACCACACCACCAGAAGCGGTAGTGATGATACCAGAATTATTGTTGTTGCTTCTCATTTGGATGGCGTTATTGCCACCAGCGGTGTTACCTGCATAAACAGCATCAGAATTGCTGGTTATGCCAGTCCAAGTTGAATACGATGTACCATTCACGCCAATAACGTCGTGATTCAGCACATCCGTTGTTTGCGCCCACGAGAGGCCGCAAGCCAGCAGCAAAGCTGCCAATAGACATGTAACTTTTTTCATTGTTTAACTTATTTAATTGATACTTAATTATTTATGATTTTTACTTTCTCAAAAATATCCTATATGGGATGTGCAAAAATACGATTTTATCTCGTACGCGTACACGTACTTATATAAAAAAAGAAAATTTTTACAAGCATTGCACAGGAATGCCTATATCAGGCAGATGCGGAAGACTGCATTTCGGCGAAATCGGGGAGATACTCCATCGCTTGGACTGCACCGTTTGTCACCTTTAGACAATAGGTCGCTACGCCATTGCTGAGGAGCAGATATTTGGGCTTTAAGGCAGAATGGTAACGGAGCGCTTGCTCCAACACGGCCTGGTCGAGCGCGACGGTCGAAGCCTTGCATTCCACCACCATCAGGGGACGGCCCTCTGTGTCGAACACCACGACATCGGCACGCTTGTCCAACCCGTTCACCTTTACGGAATACTCAACCGCCACCAAGCCCGCCGGCACTTGGAGCTGCTCCACCAAGTGGTACAATAGTTTCTGCCTCACCTCTTCTTCAGGCGTGAGTGCGACAAAACGACGGCGCAAAGGGTCGAAGACCTGAGGTCTCCCCTCTTGCATTTGCGTTTTGAACCATTGGAGCCGACTTACTTCCATGACTGAATTTTGTGGGGGACAAAGATACGGGAAATCTACAGATAAAAATTCAAAGATTTAAAATTTAAACATTTAAAGATTGAGAATTTTGTTTTACGTCATCGACCCCGTCGAAAACGTAATTGATCACATCGAAGTACATACAATTCAACAATCAACAATTCAACAATCAACAATTCAACAATCAACAATAATTCATACTTTTGCCTCAAATTCACAAAGCCATGAAAAACCACCTTCTCCTCATAGCAGCTCTCGCATTCGTCCTCGGTGCCTGTAGGCCAAAAGCCGACTCCCTCATCGGCACATGGACCGTCGACAAAGTCAACGTGCATTTTGACGAACAACGTAGCACACCTGAACTAGTGAAACAAATTGGTGAGATGGAGAAACAGAACACCATCACCATCAGCAATGATTCCACACTGGTTTTCAAAGGGTTGGAAATAACATTGGAAGGCAGACTCGACCTCAAGAATAATGGCACTATGCTCGTTGACGGTGTGGTCTTAGGACAATGGGAAAACGGGCACATCATCACACGGTCAGGATCGCCTTTGGGCGAAGTAATTATTACTTATAAAAAGGAATAAATTCTCTGGATTGCTTCGTCGGACATCCTTACAATCCAGAGAACAACATTATTCCTCCACAAACTTCACGCTATACGCAATAGACTCCAACTGGAGCATCATGTTGCGTTTCTTCTGGTTTGGCTCGTAGTAAAAACCTTCCACCGTAACTAACTTGCCGGTATTGGGATTGGCAAAAGTGTAAGAGACAAAGGGGCCGCCCATGAAGTCGTTAATAACCTTCCACATGCCGCGCATCTCTTTTGCATAACCAGCAGGAAAGCCGTTGGCTGTGGTCACCAAAGGTGGCACAAACTCGGTCTCGGTGCCCATATAGGAGCCTTCCGAAGGACCAGGAATGTACTGCTGCATCATCACATCGCGCATGGCTACGAGGCTGTTCTTCTCAAACTGCAAGGTGTCCAAATAAGGTGTCTGATAGATGACAATACAAGCGCTCGAGCGCTCCAGTTCCTTTCTGAGCCACATGAAGTTGGGCTCGTCTTTGGCGATGTAGAAGCCTTGAGGCACAGTAAGAGTGAAGCCGAACTTGTTGGCGATGGCTTTCTCTATGGGCTCGTCCTTCGTGGCACGGAACAAGCTGAGGATACGCTCATGTTCCACCTTGTCGAACCACTGTTGGTAGACCTCCTTCTGCTTGTCGAAGAGCTCGACCCATTGGGTGATGTTGGGTGCGCTGATCTTCACATAACGCTGCGGTGACGACCACTGGTTTTCAGAGGTCTCTGCCTTGGCCTTCTCAAGACTCGGATCAATTACGACCTGAAGAATGCACTTGTGTTTCTTGAACAAGTCGGTGAAGCCGGCTTCTTTGATGTGTTTCAACTCGTTTCGCGACTCAGGCTGCGGCAATCCATATTGATAGTCGCAGAAAAATGCGCGAAGTGAGTCGCCGATACGGCCGATCCACTGGTCATCATTTTGCACGACCACCATGATTTCAGCAGTGCCACCCGTCGAGCGGTCTTTACCTGAGCGGTCACGGTTCTCATCGCAGGATGCCATCATGCATACCAACAGGATAAGCATCCCAATTTTGCTGTACGTTTTCATGATATTTTATTTTTTAGTTCATTTATTTTTTCTTTGACTTCGACGACTTGCCGGACGATTTCGGTTTCGACGACTTGGAACCCGAAGCGCTCTTGCCCGACTTGATAGTAAGTTTTTGCCCGACCTTTACAGTATTGGATTTCAGTCCATTCCATTTCTTGATGTCGGCCACGGTGCAACCATATTTTTTGGCAATTGAGCTCAGGGTCTCCCCTTTTTTTACCACGTGGGTCTTCGTTGTCGTTCCCGAGCCGGAAGAGGAGGCCTTGCTGCCGCTCTTCGTGCTGCCCTTTCCCACCTGAGCCATGGGTGAACCCGAACGGTAGATGGTCAGTTTTTGACCAGGATGGATGACGTCCTTCTTGATGCGGTTCCAATTCTTGATGTTCGACACGCTGACATGATACCGGTTGGCGATGGACTTCAAGCTCTCTCCCTTCTTGACGACGTGTACGAAGCTGTCGCTCACCTCTTCCACCTTTTCCTCAATCTTCTCGCGGTTCAGCTCAGCCTTGCTCTTGTAAGCATAGATACTGTCTTCCAACTGCACAAAACGCAAGGCATATTTGGTGGGAAGGCGCAACGAGCAAAGGTAGTCGGAAGAAGCTGGGATGATCCGTTTGGTGTATTGCGGGTTGAAGAAGACAAGGTCCTGCATTGGCACGCCAATGCACTCTGTGATTTGGTCGAAGCCCAACCTGTCATGAATCATGACGGTGTCGGTGCCATGCAACAGCAGCCCAGGATTGACAGGATAGATGTTGTGCTCGGTAGCGTAGTTCATCAAATAAGTCACGGCAATGAAAGCAGGCACATAACCACGGGTCTCCTTAGGCAGATACGGCCAGATAGCCCAATAGTTCTTCACGCCTCCCGCCCTGATAATCGCCTTGTTGACCGTACCTGGACCAGAGTTGTAGGCTGCCAATACGAGGAACCAATCCTCATAACGGGCGTAAAGACTCTGCAGGAACTGACAAGCCGCGATGGTCTCCTTCATCGGGTCGTAACGCTCATCAAGCAACGAAGTCACCCGCAAACCATGATCCTTACCCGTCGCCAACATGAACTGCCACAAGCCTTTAGCACCAGCACGCGAGCCAGCTGTGGGGTTCAAGGCAGACTCAACCATAGCCAAGTACTTCAACTCCAAAGGAAGGTTGTATTTGGCAAGATATTCCTCAAACAACGGGAAATAGACGTATGACAAGCCCAACATGCGACTCGACTGCTGACGGCGACGGTTCGCGTAAAGGTCGATGAACGACTTCACGTGCGAATTGAAAGTCAAAGGGATAGTCGTCTCACGCGCTAAAGCCTCAATTCGCTGGGCATAGATGCTGTCGTCGAAAGTCGGAACATAATCAGGCGCGTAACCATAAACATTCATCACCATCGAGTCGATGTCGAGATAAATGTCCTTGAAGTAACTGATACTGCTCACTCTATCAAGCATTTCCATGACCGTTGACTCCTCAACGACAGCCTTGCCCGAATTCAAATCCTTAATCTCTTCATCGTCAAGCTCGACCTCAAGTGTGTCGGGATGTGGAAGATCAGGGGTGTAATACTGGGCAAAAAGACTTACAAAGGGAAAAAACATCAATATGAATAAGTGAGCGTATTTCATGGATTGTTCTAACGAATGATTAGGTGAGACATATTTTCAAAAGAACGCAAAATTATCAAAAATCGTCTATACAGAATGAAAAAAACTTATTTCCATTTTTCACTGTCTGCCTCTGATGATTTTTTGGAAGGCCAGGCGTTCATTACCATCCAAAAGATAAATGATGCCACAATATTGATAGCCATGTTTTTCCAAACCTTTGCGCATGATGATATTGGCCCCGTGCGTATCGATGCGAATGTTGTTGACTTGGCTCTCGCAATAGTCCAAAAGCGTGTCCAAGATGCCGTGTGATTCGGGCGTGCTGGCAATGCGATGAATGACAAAATAAGGTTCGTCGTCAAGCCACTGGCCGTTGTAAATTTTGTTGTAAGTCACCTCGGGACTGGGTAACAAGGCAAAAGTCCCCACTATCCTACCCTCTTTATCAAGCATGACATGACTACCGCCCACTTCAATGTCTTTCTTGAACATATCATCGCGCGGATAGCCGTCAGGCCATTGAAAGGTGTTGCCATAGCTACGCATGATTTCGCGGGCTTGGTCGCGAAGGTTGAGGATGGTAGACTGGTCGGCCAAGGTGGATTTGCGGATGGTGTAACTCATTTTTGCCCCAATTCAAAAACCGTCAAATCAGCAACTTTCATATCTACCACCTGAATCAAGTCCTGCGGGTTAAGTTTGAACTGCAAGCCTCGCACGCCTGCGCTAACGTAAATGTAATCAAACAGTTCGCAAGTTTCATGGATGAAGGTCGGGAACTGTTTCTTCATACCGACGGGCGAGCATCCGCCGCGGATGTAGCCCGTCAAGGGCAGCAGTTCCTTCATCGGGATGAGGTCGCAGCTCTTGTTGCCCGTGGCCTTTGCGGTCTTTTTCAAGTCGAGTTCGTCGTTGCCCGGGATGACACAGACGAAATACCCGATTTTGTCGCCTTTCAGCACCAAGGTCTTGAATACTTGGTCAATGTCCTCACCCAGTTGGTCGGCGATATGCTGCGCCCCGAGGTCGTTCTCGTCTACCTCGTAGGGTATCAGCTCATACGCAATCTTCTTCTGGTCGAGGATGCGGCAGGCGTTGGTTTTGTTGATTTTTTCTTTGGGCATGATTACTTCCTATTCTCCTCCACCCATTTCCGGGCATTCACAAAAGCCTCCATCCAAGGCGAGACTTCATCGTTCTTGCGCTCGTCTGGATAGTAAGCCCACTGCCAGGGCAAGAAGGCTCTTTCAAGGTGCGGCATCATGGCGAGATGGCGACCATCATTAGAGCATACTGCGGCTGTTGACCAGTCACTACCGTTGGGGTTGCCTGGGTATTCGTCTTGGCCGTAACTCATCACAATCTTGTACTTGTCGCGATAGCAGGGGAAGTAGAAACGGCCCTCACCATGGGCAATCCACACACCGAGGCGACGGCCCGACAACGACTTGAGCATCACGCTCTCGTTTTGGGCAATCTCCACATTGAGGAAGCCCGACTCGAACTTGTGCGAATCGTTGTGCATCATCACGGGATGCTCCTCATGGTCGGGATAGAGCAGGCCGAGTTCCATCATCAGCTGACAGCCATTGCACACGCCAAGGCTTAAGGTGTCCTCGCGGGCGTAGAAATCGTCTAAGGCTTTCTTGGCTTTCTTATTATAAAGGAAGGCACCCGCCCAGCCTTTAGCCGATCCCAGCACGTCAGAGTTGGAGAAACCGCCAATGAAGGCAATCATATTTACATCCTTGAGGTCTTCGCGGCCTGTGGCGAGGTCGGTCATAGTAACGTCACGCACATCGAAGCCAGCGAGATAAAGGGCGTAGGCCATCTCACGGTCGCACTGGCAGCCTTTCTCACGGATGATAGCCGCATTGATGCCCGTAGGCTTGCGGCGATGCATGTCAATACCAAGGCTGACAGCCGTACCAGTGAAGTTACGGCCAAAGCTATAATGCAAATACTGTTTCTTGTAGTTCATAAAGCGCTCCATGGCCTTGCGCGGGCCGCTCTGCTTGCGGTCGAGCAGATAGGACGACTTGTACCAAGTGTCGCGCAATTCATCGATGTCGAAGATATAATTGTGGTCGGCATGGAGGATGTTGATCTGGCGTTTGGCCTGAGGCTTACCGATCATCTTGAAGGTGATGCCCAGCTCGCGCAACATGCGGTTGGCGATGCCGTCGTTGGAGACTTGGATGACCACCGAAGGCTTTTCGCAGAAGAGCACAGCCATCAGGTCGTCTTTATCAAAGGCAGAAAAATCAAGGTTCATGCCGTAGGTCGTGTTTGCGAAGTTCATCTCCAACAGCGTAGTGATCAAGCCACCTGCAGACACATCGTGACCGGCCAAGATAAGGTTGCTCTCAATGAGTTTTTGGATGGCATCGAAACATTTCTTGAAGTAGTTGACACTCTTCACGTCAGGCACAGCTTGGCCGATGGCGCCAATGCTCTGGGCAAAGCTGCTACCGCCAAGTTCGAAGCCGTCTTTCGAGAAGTCGATGTAAAGGAGCTCGGTGTTCTCATCGGCTTTCATCACGGGACGCACCACTTGGCGGATGTTAGAGACTTCACCCGCAGCGGAAACGATAACCGTTCCAGGAGCGACAACCTTCTCGCCATCGGGATATTTCTGCGTCATGGAGAGGCTGTCCTTACCCGTCGGCACATTGATGCCCAAGGCCACGCAGTAGTCGCTCAAAGCCTTCACGGCCTCATAGAGACGGGCGGTCTCACCGTCTTGCTTGGCGGGCCACATCCAGTTGGCGCTCAGCGACACCCCTTCGAGGTTGCCTTCGATGGGAGCCCAGAGGATGTTGGTCAAAGCCTCGGAGACCGAGAGGCGCGAGGCGGCGGCCGGGTCGATGAGGCCCGCTATCGGGGCGTGACCCAAGGCCGTGGCGATGCCGCGCTTGCCGTTGTAGTCCAAGGCGCTGATGCCGAGGTTGCTCAACGGCAGCTGCACCTCGCCCACGCACTGCTGCTGGGCCACACGACCCGTCACGGAGCGGTCCACCTTGTTGGTGAGCCAGTCCTTACAGGCCACGGCTTCCATTTGCAGCACGTTGTTGAGGTATTTGTGAATGTCACGCTTGGTATAGCTGATCTTTTTGAAATGATAGGGCTTCGTCTTGTCGTGCAGAATCGTCTTGGGGGCGCTGCCGAAGAAGTCGGAGATGGCCAAGTCGATGGGAGCCTTGCCTTTCTTGCGGACGAAACGCAGGCGCTCGTCACCCGTCACCTCACCCACCTCGTAATACGGGGCGCGCTCACGCTCGGCGGTCTCCTTGATGATGTCCTTGTCCTTCTTGTTGACCAAGAGACCCATGCGCTCCTGCGATTCGTTGCCGATGATTTCCTTGTCGGACAGGGTCGGGTCGCCAACGGGCAGGTTGTCGACATACACCACGCCGCCTGCGTCCTCGATGAGTTCGCTGAGGCAGTTGAGGTGGCCGCCTGCACCGTGGTCGTGGATGCTGCGGATGGGGTTGTGGTCGCTCTCGGCCATGGCGCGGATGACGTTGCTCACACGCTTCTGCATCTCGGGGTTGGCACGCTGCACGGCGTTGAGCTCGATGGCGTTGCTGTATTGACCCGTGTCGACGCTCGACACGGCGCCGCCACCCATACCGATGCGGTAGTTGTCGCCGCCCAACACGATGATGACATCGCCCTCTTCGGGTTCCAACTTCTTGGCATCCTTCACCTTGGCGAAGCCGATGCCGCCTGCCAGCATGATGACTTTATCGTAGCCAAGAGTCTCTTTTTCGCTATGCTCAAAGGTCAGCAGACTGCCGTTGATGAGGGGCTGGCCGAACTTGTTGCCGAAGTCGGAGGCGCCGTTGGAGGCCTTGATGAGGATCTCTTCGGGTGTCTGATAGAGCCATTGGCGCGGCTCGATGTCCTTCTCCCACTCACGGCCTTGCTCCGTGCGGGGATAGGAAGTCATGTAGACGGCAGTACCTGCCAGAGGCAGGCTGCCCTGACCACCGGCCAGACGATCGCGGATCTCACCGCCCGTGCCTGTGGCAGCGCCGTTGAAAG